>NZ_NEUB01000937.1:0-1483 GCF_002910825.1 Streptomyces sp. SM1
CCGCGCGGCGGTGAACGCCTCGTGGGCCCGGTCGTCGAAGAGGACGAAGACCACCTCCTCGACCGCCGTCGGTGTGGTCCGGACGGTGCCGACGGCGATCCGGGCCGCGTCCTCCACCGGCCAGCGGTACACGCCGGTGGAGATGGCGGGGAACGCGACCGTGCGGGCGCCGAGTTCGTCGGCGACACGCAGCGACTCGCGGTAGCAGGAGGCGAGCGGCGCGGGATCGCTGCCGGCGCCCCGGTACACCGGGCCGACGGTGTGGATCACCCAGTGGGCCTGGAGGCGGCCCGCGGTGGTGGCGACCGCTTGGCCGGTGGGCAGGCCCCTTCCATACCGGGAAGCGCGCAGGGCGCGGCACTCGGCCAGGATCTCCGGGCCGCCCCGGCGGTGGATCGCGCCGTCGACGCCTCCGCCGCCCAGCAGGGACGAGTTGGCGGCGTTGACGACGGCGTCGGCGCTCTGCCGGGTGATGTCGCCCCGGACGAGGGTGAGGGTGGGGGTCATGTCTGACGCAGCCTCCGCCAGACGGCCCTGGCCGCGTTGTGTGACGAGGGTGAGGGTGGGGGTCATGTCTGACGCAGCCTCCGCCAGACGGCCCTGGCCGCGTTGTGTCCGGACATGCCGTGCACGCCGGGGCCGGGCGGGGTGGCCGACGAGCAGATGAAGACGGCCGGGTGCGGGGTCGTGTACGGGAACAGGGACAGCTTGGGGCGCAGCAGCAACTGGAGTCCCGAGGCCGCGCCGGAGGCGATGTCGCCGCCGACGTAGTTGGCGTTGCGGGCGGCGAGTTCGGGCGGGCCCGCGGTGGCGCGCGCCAGGACGCGGTCGCGGAAGCCGGGGGCGTAGCGCTCCAGTTGGCGTTCGACGGCGTCGGTGAGGTCGCCGGTCCAGCCGTTGGGCACATGACCGTAGGCCCAGAAGACGTGCTTGCCGGCCGGGGCGCGGGCCGGGTCGGCGACGCCGGGCTGGACGGTGATGAGGAAGGGGGCGTCGGGGGCCCTGCCCCCGCGGGAGGCGGCGCGCAGGGCGGCGGCGATCTCGTCGCTGTCCGCGCCGATCTGCACGGTGCCGGCCCTGCGAGCCTCGGGGGCGGTCCACGGGACGGGCCCGTCCAGCGCGTAGTCGATCTTGAAGACGCCGGGGCCGTAGCGGTAGTTCGCGTAGTGGTCGCCGAAGCCGGCGATACGGGCCAGGGCGGTGGGCGAGGTGTCGAAGACGTACGCGCGGGCGGGCGGCAGGTCGTCGAGGCGTTTGACCTCGTAGTCGGTGTGGACGGTGCCGCCGAGGTCCTTCAGATACGCGGCGAGGGCGTCGGAGATGGCCTGGGAGCCGCCGCGGGCGACGGGCCAGCCGCGGGCGTGCGCGGCGAGGGCGAAGACCAGGCCGACGGCGCCGGTGGCGAGGCCGCCCAGGGGTGCCATGACATGGGCGACGAGGCCGGCGAACAGGGTGCGGGCCCGCTCGTCGCGGAAGCGGCGGG
>NZ_NEUB01000937.1:1490-11311 GCF_002910825.1 Streptomyces sp. SM1
GAGCCAGGTCGACGGGGGCAGTCCGACCAGGCCGAAGCGGGCGAGGGTGACCGGGTCGCGGGGCAGCGCGGTCAGCGGCAGGGACATGAAGTCGCGGGCGAGCGTGTCCCACCTGGGCAGGAAGGGTTCGACGAGGCGGCGGTAGGTGCCGGCGTCGCGCGGTCCGAAGGAGGCGGCCGTCTCGGCGACGGAGCGGGACAGCACGGCGGCCGTGCCGTCCCGGAAGGGGTGCGCCATGGGAAGCTCGGGGTGCAGCCACTCCAGGCCGTAGCGCTCCAGCGGGAGGGCGCGGAACGCCGGTGAGTTGATGCCGAGCGGGTGAGCGGCGGAGCACGGGTCGTGGCGGAAGCCGGGGAGGGTGAGCTCCTCGGTGCGGGCGCCGCCGCCCACGGTGCCCTTCGCCTCGAACAGGGCCACCGAGAAGCCCCGCCTGGCCAGCTCCACGGCAGCGGTCAGTCCGTTCGGCCCCGCCCCCACCACGACCGCATCGAGCATCGACGGCACCTTCGGACTCCTTTGTCAGCCGACGGCCACTGGGGGATCAGGATATGCCGGGGCGCCCGCGTTCTTCCCGGGCCGTCGGCCCGGGGGCGGGTCAGGCCGCGTCCTACAGCAGGTCCACCACCCGGTGCGCGGTGGCCGTGTCCCGGGCGGCCGTGAAGGGCAGGGTGTTGCCGCCCCGGATGTCGAAGGGCTTGCCCGCGCGGGTGAGGTGGGTGCCTCCGGCCTCCTCCACGAGGAGCAGTCCGGCCGCGTGGTCCCAGGCGGCCTCCCAGTTGAACGCCGTGGCGTCCGACTCCCCGCCGGCGACGGCCAGGTACTCCAGTCCGGCGGAGCCGCAGGGGCGCGGGGCCACTCCGTCCGTCCGCAGGCCGAGCAGGGCGCGCTTCTGCTCGTCGGTCGTGAAGTCCGGGTGGGAGGTGGCCACGCGGAGATCGCGGCCGGGCCCCGGGGAGCCGGCGCGCAGCCGCTCTCCGTCGAGGTGCGCGCCGTGTCCCCGGACGGCCGTGGCCAGTTGGTCGTGCACGGGAGCGTAGGTCCAGGAGGCATACACGACCCCGCGCCGGGCGAGGGCGACCAGGGTGCAGAAGCCGGTGTCGCCGCGCACGAACTGGCGGGTCCCGTCGACGGGGTCGACGATCCAGACCGGCGCGTCGTCCTGTATCGCCTCGTACGACCTCGGGTCCGCGTGCACCGCCTCCTCGCCCACCACGACGGAGCCGGGCAGCAGGGCGGCGAGTACCCCGGTGAGATACAGCTCGGCCTTGCGGTCGGCGTCGGTCACCAGGTCGTGCGGGCCGCTCTTGCGGTCCACCTCGTGCTCGGCGAGGCGGCGCCAGCGCGGCATGATCTCCTGTGCGGCGGCCTTGCGGACGGCTTCCTCCACGTCGAAGGCGTGCCGGGTGAGAAACTCGTCGATGGTTTCGTTGTGGTTCTCGATCATGCCTCCATGAGAGCACGCGCCACTGACATTCCCGTCCGTCCCGGTGCACCCCGGGTGGAATCGGTATGAAGATGGGGTGCCGGACCGCCGGTTCATGGGCTCAGCGGCCCACCGCGTACCCCTGCTGGCCGCGCGGGTTGGCGGCCGCGGAGAGGACGCCGGTGTCCGGGTCCCGGGCGACGGCGCAGAGACGGCCCTCCGACCAGGCGTCCCCGACGGTCACCTCGTGGCCGCGGCGGCGCAGTGCCTCCACCACCGCCGGATCGGTGCGGGACTCGACGGTGACGCTGCCCGGGCGCATGCCGCGCGGGTAGAAGGAGCCCGGGAAGCTGTCGTTGTGCCAGTTCGGGGCGTCGATGGCGCCCTGGAGGTCGAGTCCGCCGCGCACCTTCGCGCGCAGGGCGACCGCGAGGAAGAAGTGCAGCTGCCACTGGTCCTGCTGGTCCCCGCCGGGTGTGCCGAACGCCATGACGGGCACGCCGTCGCGCAGGGCGAGGGAGGGTGTCAGCGTGGTCCGGGGGCGGCGGCCGGGGGTGAGGGTGTTGGGCAGGCCCTCCTCCAGCCAGGTCATCTGCAGCCGGGTGCCGAGCGGGAAGCCCAGTTCGGGCACGACGGGGTTCGACTGGAGCCAGCCGCCGCTGGGCGTGGCCGCGATCATGTTGCCCCAGCGGTCCACGATGTCCAGGTGGCAGGTGTCGCCGCGGGTCGAGCCGTCGGCGGAGACGTCCGGTTCGCCCGGCACGGGGGACGTGGGGCTCTTGGCGACGGTGGGTTCGCCGACGCCCATGGGAGTGGGGCCGGGATCCCCGGTGACCACCACGCGCGCGTGGGCGCTCAGCCAGGGGGTGCGTCCGCCGGGGCTGCCGGGCCGCAGGTCGTGCGAGGCGCGGGGGCCGACCCTGGTCCGCCGCTCGGCGTTGTACTCGGCCGACAGCAGGTCGTCGAGCGGCACCTCGGCCGCGTCCCCGTACCAGGCCTCGCGGTCGGCCATGGCGAGCTTGCAGCCCTCGATGAGCAGGTGCAGATAGTCCGCGGACCCGTAGCGGGGCAGTTCCGGCGGGAGCAGGGCGAGCTGCTGGAGCAGCACCGGGCCCTGGCTCCAGGGGCCTGCCTTGCAGACGGTCCAGTCGCCGAAGTCGTACGTCACCGGGGTCTCGTAGGACGCGGACCAGCCGGCGAGGTCGGCGGCGGTCAGGGTGCCGCCGTGGCGTTCGCCGCTGGTGTCCAGGGTCGGGCGGCCGGCCTGCCGGACCAGGGCCTCCGCTATGAATCCGCCGCGCCACACCTCCCGCGCGGCGTCGATCTGCGCCTCCCGGTCCCCGGCCCCGGCGGTCTCGGCGAGCAGCCGCTTCCAGGTGGCGGCGAGCGCGGGGTTGCGCAGCAGCTCGCCGGGGCGCGGGGCGCGTCCGCCGGGCAGGTACACCTCGGCCGAGGAGGTCCACTCCGTCTCGAACAGTTCGCGAACGGTCTCCACGGTCCCGCCGACGCGCTCCACGGGCGGATGACCGTCCTCGGCGTATCCGATGGCGTACTTCAGGACGTCGGCGAGCGTTCTGGTGCCGTGGTCGCGCAGCAGGAGCATCCAGGCGTCGAAGGCACCGGGCACGGCCGCGGCGAGCGGACCGGTACCGGGGACGAGGTCCAGACCGAGCCCCCTGTAGTGGGCGACGGTGGCCCCGGCCGGGGCGACGCCCTGCCCGCACAGCACCCGTACCTCCCCGCCGGCCGGCGCGAGCAGGATCGGCACCTCGCCGGCCGGGCCGTTGAGATGCGGTTCCACGACGTGCAGCACGAAGGCCCCGGCCACGGCCGCGTCGTAGGCGTTGCCGCCGTCCTCCAGCACGGCCATCGCCGACTGCGAGGCCAGCCAGTGGGTGGAGGACACCATGCCGAAGGTGCCCTGGAGGGTGGGACGGGTCGTGAACATGGGCCTCTCACCTCGCTGTCTACGTGTACCGGTCCGGACCGTGGGCGCGCGGCGCCGGTCCTGGGGAAAGACGGGGAGTCTGCCCGCCAGGGGGTCTCCCACTCCCCCGGAAGGCTATCGATCGCCCTCCTCCCCTTCTTCCCCGCCTCCGGCGTGAAGGGGTCACGGGAGGCGGGGGTGAGGGCCGGATCGAGCGCGCTGCGCGTCCGCCGCAGTCGGCGTGCCGCGGTACGGGCCGTCCTCACGGGGCCTGGTGCCCCCGGGTGTCTACTGGTTGTCACGTGCTGCGGTGACGGAGGCGCGTACGTCGTCCATGTCGAGGTCGCGAGCGCGGGTGACGAGGTCGTCGAGCGCCGCCTCGGGCAGGGCGCCGGCCTGTCGGAAGACCGCGATCCGCTCGCGCACGATCATGAGGGTGGGGATCGAGGTGATCTCGAACGCCCGCGCCGGGTCCGGCCCGCCTCGGTGTCGACCTTGGCGAACACGATGCCCTGGTGCCTGTCCGAGACCCGCTCGAAGACGGGTCCGAACGCGCGGCACGGCCCGCACCACTCGGCCCAGAAGTCGATGATCACGAAGTCGTTCGCCGAGACGCCCTCGTCGAAGGTGTCCTTGGTCAGCTTGGGGGTGCCCGTGAGTGCCACTCCTGCGGGTGACGGGGGTGAGGGGCCCGGGGGCGTGCTCCGGAGCCGGGGGGCCGCCGGTTGCCCCACGCGTCGGGGGGAACCGGCGGCCGGCTGCCAGGTGCGGTGCTCGTACACCGCCCGTCGGGCGGGGTTCCGCGAGGTCAGGGAGCGGTGACGCTCTCCGCGGGCCTGGCCCCGGGGGTCGCCGCCTCGTCGTCGGCCGGGAGGTGGGCGGTGTCCTTCGGGCCGCGCAGGGCGACGTGGACGAGCAGCACGGCCATGACGGCGGCTCCGGCCCACATGGACTGCTGCCAGCCGTCGACGAAGGACTGCTGTGCGGTGTGGATCAGGTCCTGGGCGCGGCCGCCGGTGCTGGGGGCGATCTCGACGGCCGTGGCGATGCCTTCGCGGGCGGTGTCCGCGACTCCGGCCGGAAGACCGTCGAGCTCGTCGTCGATGGCGCCGCGGTAGCCGTTCGCCAGGAGCGCGCCGAGCATGGCGACACCGAGGGCGGTACCGAACTCGCGGGTGACGTCGTTGAGCGCGGAGGCGACGCCCTGCTTGGCGCGGGGCAGTGAGCGGGTGATGGCTTCGGTGGAGGGCGTCATCGACAGGCCCATGCCGGTGCCCATGGCGAGCATGCCGGCCAGGATGGACAGGTAGCCGCCGTCGACGGACACGAACAGGGCCATCAGGGCCAGGCCGAGGGCGGCCAGGCCGACGCCCACGGTCATGGTGGCGCGGGCACCGGTCCTGGCGGCCATCAGGGGGGCCAGGCCGGAGGTGATCATCATCATGACCGCCATCGGCATCATGGCCACGGTCGACAGCAGTCCGGACCAGCCCAGGACGGCCTGGAAGAACGGGAAGAGCACGACGGCGATGCCGGCCTGGACGCCGAAGACGGTCAGCAGGGTGATCGAGCCGGCGGCCAGGCCGCGCTCACGGAAGAGGCGCACGTCCAGCAGCGAGGCGTCCCGGCGGCGCAGCTCCCAGCCGACGAAGGCGACGGCGGTGAGGACGCCGACGGCCAGGCCGGTCAGGGTGACGGGGGCGGTCCAGCCGCGTTCGGGGCCCTCCTGCAGGACGAAGATGAGTCCGGTCACGGCGACGGTGGAGAGCAGCGCACCGAGGGTGTCGAAGGAATGAGCCGAGTGTTCACGGGAGTTGGGTACCGACTTCAGCGTCATCACCAGCGCGACGACGGCCAGGGCCACGGGCAGGACGAACAGGTAACGCCAGTCGGCGACGTCGACCAGGAGGGCCGAGAGGAACATGCCCAGGATGCCGCCGCCTCCGGCGACCCCGGTCCACACACCGATCGCCTTGCCCCGCTCCTCCTCGGGGAAGGTGGAGGTGATGACGGCCAGAGTGATCGGCATGATCGTCGCGGCGCTGATCCCGGCCGCCACACGGGCGCCCATCATCACCCCGGCCGACGGGGCCAGGCCGGCGACGACGCCGGCGGCACCGAAGACGATCAGTCCGGTGATCAGCATGGGCTTACGGCCCAGCCGGTCACCGATCGCTCCGAGCGGCAGCAGCAGCGCGGCCAGGGCGAGGGTGTAGATGTTGATGATCCACAGGATGGTGGTCTGCGAGGCGCCCCACTCGACGGCCATGTGCGTCTGGGCGACGTTCAGTCCGGAGACCGAGGCGATGACGGCCATCAATGCGATCGAGACGGTCACCAGGATCGCGCGCAGCTGACGCGGATCCGGCGCGGCCTCGCCGCCGGCCTGTGCGGCCGCCGGCTGAGGAGGATGGTGAGTGCTCATGGTTTCCTTCCGAAAGGGGCATGCGGAGGCAGCGCCGGGACAGGCCGGTCGCCGTGTCGGTGGGATGGGGAGGGCGTCGGTGGGATGGGGAGGGCGTGTTCACCGCGCGAACCGCCGGGTCGCGGTAGCGCGGTCGCGCGGTACGTCAGCGGCGGGGAGGGAGTGTCAGCGGGTGGCCCCGTGCGCGGCGGGCGCGGCGTCGGTGTCCGCGGCGGCCGGCAGGGCGTTGATGTGGGAGCCGGCCAGGGCTCCGGCCGCCGCGGAGGCGCCGACCTGGGCAGTGAGGTCGGTGGCGTTGCCCGCCACCCACACGCCCGGGACCCCGGTGGTGCCGGCCGTGCCGGAGGCGAGGCGCAGGCCCATGCCGTCGGGCAGCTCCTCGACCGGCAGGTTCAGCCCTTCCAACTTCTCGGTGCGGGCCCGCGTCCGCGTGGCCACGGCCAGGACGCGCCGCGCCACGACGGTGCCGTCGTCCAGACGCACGCCCGCCAGGGCGCCGGCCTCGTCGTCGACGACTTTCCTGACGCCGGTCTCGACGACGCGGATGCCGCGGGCGGCGAAGCGGGCGCGGGTGTCAGGGTCCAGCCCGGTGCCGCGGGTGAAGTAGGTCAGGTCGTCCGTGAGCCGGCGGAACAGCCAGGCGTGGTGTGGGATTCTGCGCAGACATGTCGCGCCCTTTCGTCGTGCGTGACCCCCTGTGCCGGGCCGTCTGTTCACGACGCTAAGTGCGCTTTGCATCAACGGCATACCATGTTGCCCATGACGCAAGAAGATGGGCAGCTGGACAGCCTCGTACGCAAACGGATCCGCGCCCTGCGCGTCGCGCAGGGCTGGTCCCTGGAGGAACTGGCAGGCCGGGCCAACCTCAGCCAGTCCTCACTGAGCCGGATCGAGAACGGTCAGCGCCGCCTCGCCCTGGACCAGCTGGTCACCCTCGCCCGCGCCCTGGACACCACCTTGGACCAGCTCGTGGAGAACGCCGCCGACGACGTCGTCGTCAGCCCGATGATCGACGGCGCCCACGGCCTGATGCGCTGGCCCGTGAAGGGCGACCCCGGCATGAGCGTGGTGCGTCAGCGGATCACCGACCCGCCGCCCGACAACCCGGCGCGCATGCGCGCCCACCCCGGCCGCGAATGGCTCGTCGTACTGTCCGGCACCGCCGTCCTCATGCTCGGCCACCGGCGCTTCCGCATCGAGACCGACCAGGCGGCGGAGTTCCCCACCATGATGCCGCACGCCATCGGCGCCGACGGCGGACCGTGCGAGATCATGGGCATCTTCGACCGGGACGCCCGCCGCGGCCACCAGAAGGACGCCGGCGCCGAAGCCGACCGCGGAGGGGCACCGGGGCCAGGCGAATAGAGTGCGGCAGCCGCGCCGGAAAGCCCCGTTCCGCGGGTGCCCCTTGCGTCGCGGGCAGCGCGCCGGGCCACCTTCTTGCGCGTCCGGCAAGCAGTCGTGCGACAGGCGCATAGCATGCCTACGGTGTGGTCATGACCCGAGCGCACCAGCACACCTCTCACCCTGCCGAAGGCGGCCACCACCCGGAACACGCCCACGGCGGCCACCGGAAACATGATGACGCCGGCCAGGCGGTGATCCTCGACCTGGACGCCGAAGTGCTCGCCGAGCACATCGCGTCCATCACCGCCTGGCTGCCCCTGGAGAGCGAGCCGCGCCGGATCGTGGACCTGGGCTGCGGCACGGGAGCGGGCACCTTCGCGCTCCTCGACCGCTTCCCCGGCGCCCACGTCACCGCCGTCGACACCTCGGCCGGACACCTCCGGCTCCTGCGCGAGAAGGCACACGCCCGCGGAGTCGAGGGCCGTGTCAGGACCGTACGGGCCGACCTGGACGCCCGGCACTGGCCCGATCTCGGCACACCGGATCTGGTGTGGGCCTCGGCCTCGATGCACCACATGGCCCGTCCCGACCGCGCCCTCACGAACGTCCACGAACTGCTCGCCCCCGGCGGCCTGTTCGCCGTCGTCGAACTCTCCGGCTTCCCCCGCTTCCTGCCCGCCGACGCCCCGGAGAGCCACCCCGGACTCGAGGAACGCGCGCACGCCGCGACCGAGAGCTTCCACGCCGAGCACGTCCCGCACCGCGGCGCCGACTGGGGCCCGATGCTGACCGCCGCCGGCTTCACCGTCGCGGGCGAGCGCACCGTCACCGTCGACATCGAGGGCAAGCACAGCGAAGCGGTCGGGCGCTACGCGCACGGCAGCCTGGTGCGCATCCGCGACGTGGCGGCACCCGCCCTGAGCCCCGAGGACCTCACCGCGCTAGACGAACTCCTGGACACCGACGGCCCGAACAGCATTCTGCGCCGCGACGATCTCGCCGTACGCACCGAGCGCACCGTCTGGGCCGCCCACCGCGCCTGACCTCCGGCACCCCGGGGCCGCCCGGCACGCCGCTCGCCTGCCGGGCAGCCCCGGCACCCGGTTCCCCGCCTCATACGCAGGCACTGCCCGCGCACCGGCGTGCGCCGCGACGGGCCGAGCACCCGTGCCCGCGCACGCCTCGCCCATCCCCGTCGCCGCGACCCCCATGGTGCGGCGGAGAGAAGAGGGAGCCTCCTCATGACCGCACCGCGGATCCCCGCCGAGTACGACGCCCGACGCCAGGACAGGTGGGAAGAGGTCGCCGGAGCGAACGCTGCCCGTGTCCGGCGCGGACGGCTGCCACGGCGGCTGCCGGTGGCTCACTCCGTGAGGACGGTGCCGGGGCCGCCCGGGCCCTCCCCCATGGTCCGAACGGCGGGCGGCGCCCCGGTCGCTTCCCGCGAGCCGATTCGCCGGCGGGCCCTCTAGCTAGGGGGCGGTCACGGTGAGCGTGCCGTCACCGTGGGCTGACCGGTGCCACGGCCGTCGCACCGGTGGTCACCGACGGCGGCGACGGGCGGACGCGGTCCGCTCCTGCGCGGTCCGCTCCTGCGCGGAACGTACGTGCGGTGCCTGGCCAACACGGGGAACGCCTTGGTCGGGATCGGACCGAGGCCCGGCCGACACTCCGCGCAGTGGGGACCCCGTCGGTCACCGGCCCGGTGCCGGCGGCCGGCGGGGCCGGCGGGGCCGGCCCTTCCTCAGCCGCCGTTCCCGGCCGACAGCACCCCGAGCAGGTGTGTCACCTCGACCGCGACGGCGGCGCGGGCGGGGCCCAGGTATCCGCGGGGGTCGACGGCCTCCGGGCGGGCGGCCAGGTGGGCGCGTGCGGCCCGGGTGAACGCCCTGTTCAGGTGGGTGGAGACATTGACCTTGGTCATCCCCGCCCGGACGGCCCTGACGAGGTTCGCGTCGGCCACCCCGGACGAGCCGTGCAGGACGAGCGGGACGCCCGCGGTGTCCCGCAGCGCGGTGATGAGCGCGAAGTCGAGGACGGCGTCCCGGGTGGCCATGGCGTGGGAGCTGCCCACCGCCACCGCCAGGGCGTCGACGCCGGTGGCGGCGACGAAGTCCCGTGCCTCGTCCGGATCCGTGCGCACCCCGGGGGCGTGCGCGCCGTCCTTGCCCCCGACCTCGCCGAGCTCCGCCTCCACCCACACGTTCCGCGCGCGGCAGTGGTCCGTGATCTCCCGGGTGGCGCTCACGTTCTTCTCGTACGGGAGCCCGGAGGCGTCGAACATGACGGAGGTGAAGCCGAGTTCCACGGCCTCGTGCACGAGGTCCGTGGACTCCGCGTGGTCGAGGTGGACGGCCACCGGTGTGAGCGCCGCACGGGCGAGGGCGAGGGTCGCGAGCCCGATCGGTGCGAGCGAGCCGTGGTAGCGGACGGTGTTCTCGCTGATCTGCAGGACCACGGGACGCCCCGCCGCCTCCGCCCCGCCGACGATGGCCTCGGCGTGCTCGAGCTGCACCACGTTGAACGCCCCGACGCCCACTCGGGCCCGGTGGGCGGGGCCGACGATGTCGTCACTGGCGGTGAGCGGCATGGACGTCCTCCTCGGCTACGGCGGTACGGATACGTCGACCGGTGATGGCGGCGGCGGCGGGCTCGGCGACGCCGGGACCCGCAGGACCGCGCTCGTGGAACACGCCGGC
>NZ_NEUB01000938.1:0-7957 GCF_002910825.1 Streptomyces sp. SM1
GGGTTCCGGCCTCCGGACCGCCTCGGCCTCCCCGGGAGACCGCCCCGTACGGCCGCGGGGCGCGGGGAAGACCGTGCTGGCGCCGGTGCGGATCGCCGACGCGGCCACGGTACGGCTGTTGCGGCCGGGCGACCTGGTGGACGTGATCGCCGCCGAGGAGACGATGTCCGGCGGTGAGGCCCGCGTGGTGGCCCGCGGGGCGCGGGTGACCGAGGTGCCGGAACCGGTGGACGGAGCGGATGACGGCGGGAAGGATGACGGCGGGACGGGCGACAGCGGGACGGGCGACAGCGGGACGGGCGACGGCGGGGCGCTGGTCGTGCTGTCGGTGCCGCGCGCCACGGCGGCCGGTCTGGCCGGCGCGAGCGCCACCGCACGGCTGGCGGTGACTCTGTGCTGAACCGTGCCATTCCGATCCGGGTGCCCTCGCCCGCACCCTGCGTCGAACGCCGCGATTGGACAGCCCGGCACGGGTGTGACGTAGGTTGCGGAGCGCTTTCCGCCGCACGTTACGCACGAGAAATGAGGCTCCGAAGTGAGCGACCAGGAGAAGACGAGCGTCCTGCAGGGCTTCAAGGCCTTCCTGATGCGGGGCAACGTCGTCGATCTGGCCGTGGCCGTGGTCATCGGCGCCGCCTTCACCAACGTCGTCAACTCGGTGGTGAAGGGGATCATCAACCCGTTGGTGGGTGCGTTCGGCACCCAGAACCTGGACAGCTACAGCTCGTGTCTGAAGGGTCCCTGCGAGGGCACCGGGGACGCCACGACGGGCGTCAGGATCCTGTGGGGCTCGGTCCTCGGTTCGACGCTGCAGTTCGTGATCACCGCCGGGGTCGTCTACTTCCTGATGGTGCTGCCCATGGCGAAGTACCTGGCCCGGATCGAGGCCCGCCGGAAGGCGAAGGAGGGCGCGCACGAGGTCATCGAGATCACCGAGCTGGAAGTGCTCAAGGAGATCCGCGACACCCTCGTCGCACAGCGTGGCGCGGGGCAGAGCGGCCCCGGACGGGACGGCTCGGGCCCGGGTCAGGGCAGCCCGGGAGACGGCGCGCGGTAGGACCCTGCGCCGGCCGGCGGGCCGGACGCGGGACGGATACCGATCGGACGCGGGTCAGATGTGGTGGGGCGGCTTCTCGTCGAGGAAGCGTTTCAGGTCGGCGGCGCTGTCGCCGGACGGGCGCTCGCCCCACCCGCGGTCCGTGTCGTCCGAGGACTGCTGGTCCATCGGGTCGTCGAAGACCAGCGCGGGCTTCGGCTCGCGCGGCCGGGGGTCGGGGGCGGTGTCCATGCGTCCAGGGTACGACCGTGCCCGACCCGGGCAGGAGTGAGCCCATGACAGCTGACGCTCTGACGGATGTGGCCGGTGTGCGCGTCGGGCACGCCACGTGTACCGGCGACGGGTGGCTCACCGGCACCACGGTGGTGCTCGCACCCGAGGGCGGGGCGGTGGCCGCGGTGGATGTGCGCGGCGGCGGACCCGGCACGAAGGAGACCGACGCGCTCGACCCGCGCAATCTGGTGCAGAAGGCCGAGGCGGTGGTGCTGACCGGGGGCAGCGCGTACGGGCTGGACGCGGCGTCCGGGGTGATGGCCTGGCTGGAGGAGCGCGGACGCGGGGTGCGCGTCGGGCCGGATCCCACCCATGTGGTGCCGGTGGTGCCGGCCGCCTGTGTCTTCGACCTGGGCCGGGGCGGCGACTTCCGGGCCCGCCCGGACGCGGCCACCGGCCGGGCCGCGGTCGAGGAAGCTGCGGCGTCCGGGCCGGGCGCGCCGGGGCCCCAGGGCTGTGTGGGCGCCGGTACGGGGGCCGTGGTCGGGCAGATGAAGGGCGGGGTCGGTACCGCGAGCACGGTGCTGGACTCGGGGATCACGGTGGCCGCGCTGGTGGTGGCCAACGCGGCGGGATCGGTGGTGGATCCGGGAACGGGGGTGCTGTACGGGGAGTTGTTCCAGGGCCGGGTGCGTTACCCGGCGGCGGAGGTGCACGAGGCCGCGCTGCGGCGGCTGGCGGAGGCGTCCGAGCGCAACGCCCCTCCCCCGCTGAACACCACGCTGGCGGTGGTCGCCACGGACGCCGGGCTGTCCAAGGCGCAGGCGCAGAAGCTGGCCGGCACGGCGCACGACGGCATCGCGCGAGCCGTCCGGCCGGTGCATCTGCTGAGCGACGGGGACACCGTCTTCACCCTGGCCACGGGCACGCGCCCGCTCGACGCGGCGGACCCGCTCGCCCTGAACGGGGTCCTGGCGGCGGGCGCGGACGTGGTGACCCGGGCGATCGTCCGGGCGGTGCGTGCCGCCGGGCCGGTGGACGGACCGGGCGGGGCATGGCCGTCGTACGAGGAGCTGTACGGGAGTTGACCGCTGGGGCGCACCGGGAGGCGTACGGGCGCCGGTGAGCGGCATCGGGCCCGCGCGGGGCACCGGAGCGCCGGGCACGGTGTGAGCCGGGACCGCGGAAATGCCGCCGGGGCGGGAAGAGTTGGCGTTCGGAGGGAGGGGGTGGGAATTCCTCGCGCGGCCCGGTCGTTTTCCCGCCAGACGTTTTTCTCGTTCCCGGACATGACGTCCAGCCGAGGGGCTACGGTATGCACCCACAAGGTGACATGCAGCAACGCCGGGAGAAACCTTGAGCGTTCCGTACGAGACGGCAGCGTACGAACCACCCGACTCGCCCGAGTCTCCGGAGGAGTACCTCGCGCGACTCCTCCGCCGTGCCCTGAACTCCTTCGAGTTGCCGGACGAGACGATCCGCCGGCTGGACTGCGCGCTGGCGTACGACGGTTCGCTGCACTCCGCGCACCACAGTGCGGGACTGCACCGGGAGACGTACCGGCACACCTGGCTGCTCGCCGACGGTTCGGCGGTCACGCTCTGGGAGCTGGTCCACAACACCGCACCGGGCAGCGAGCCGCAGCACGAGATCTACGTGGACGAGGAGGAGCTGCGTACGGCCACGGCCCGGCTGCCGCTTCCGCCGGACACCCCGGACTTCGAACTGCCGGTGACGGTGCAGCTGTCGCCGGCTCCGGCGCTGCGGCAGATGTACGTTCCGGACGGGGCCGCGGACCACGCGCGCCGCTTACTGCGCCGGGCGGAGAACCCGGACCGGCCGGGCCCGGAGACGGCCGCCCTGCTGGCCACGGCCTGTGCGCACCGGATCACCCAGGCCTTCGGCCGTCCGTCCCGCGCGGGGCGGCCGGCGCTGTGCTTCTCGCTCTACGAGCACGCGTTCCTGCTGGGTGACGGCGTGGAGCTGTCCCTGTGGGAGGTCGAGCACACCCTCACGCCGGACGGCCGGCACATGTGCGAGGTGTACACCAGCGAGGATGCCGCGCGGGACGCGATGGAGCGCCGGGCCGCGCAGGTCTCCTGACGGACGGCCGGGCGAACAGACGGACGGCCAGGCGAACAGGCGGGCGGTCGGGCAGGGCAGGCCCCGAAAGCGGCGTGCGGCTCAGTCGTATTCGCCGAAACGCCGTACCAGCCCGGCGAAGGCGTCCCGTTCCGCGTCGGTGAGCCATACCGCCTCCGTCCGCGGTCCGGCCCGCCGCTGGCGCGGGATCGTCGGGATGCCGTGGGGCGTGTGCGCCCCGGCGGTCTCCATGTTCCCCTGCGTGCGCCTGCGCGCCCGCCCCCGCCGTCGCCGCAGGGCGTCGGCCACACCCGCCGCGCAGGCCACGGCCACCAGGGTGAGGACGGTGACGCCCGTCGTCCGCGGACTCGTCTCGTGCTCAGACATGCGGCCCAGTACACACCACGGTCCGGGACTTTGAGCCCCGGACCGTGAGGATCGTGATCTATATCGCAGTAGGCATGAACCGCCCACACCTACCCAAATGGACGCACCGGTGTCGCTCTACGCGGCGACCGGCTGCCTGCCCTCCGACAGCGGCACCGATGCTCCCGCGCCCGCCGGAGCCGCCTTGCGCAGCCCCTTGAGGACGATCACCAGGCCCGCCGTGACACAGACGCCGACGGCGATGGCGACCAGGTAGAGGAACGGGTTGCCGATCAGCGGGACCACGAAGATCCCGCCGTGCGGGGCCCGCAGAGTGGCGCCGAAGGCCATCGACAGGGCACCGGTGACCGCGCCGCCCACCATGGAGGCGGGGATCACGCGCAGCGGGTCGGCGGCGGCGAACGGGATCGCGCCCTCGGAGATGAAGGAGGCGCCCAGGACCCAGGCGGCCTTGCCGTTCTCCCGCTCCGTGCGGTTGAAGAGCTTGCCGCGCACCGTGGTGGCCAGGGCCATCGCCAGCGGCGGCACCATGCCGGCGGCCATCACCGCGGCCATGATCTTCATCGCGGAGTCGCTGGGGCTCGCGACGGCGATCCCGGCGGTGGCGAAGGTGTAGGCGACCTTGTTGACGGGACCGCCGAGGTCGAAGCACATCATCAGGCCGAGCAGGGCGCCCAGCAGGACGGCGTTGGCGCCGGAGAGGCCGTTCAGCCAGTCCGTCATGCCCTTCTGCGCCTCGGCGATGGGCTTGCCGATGACGACGAACATCAGGAACCCGACGACCGCCGCGGAGATCAGCGGGATCACCACCACCGGCATGATGCCGCGCAGCGCGGCCGGGATGCGCACCTTCTGGATCGCGATCACCACACCACCGGCGATCAGACCGGCCGCCAGACCGCCGAGGAATCCGGCGTTGATGGTGAGCGAGATGGCGCCGCCGACGAAGCCGGGCACCAGGCCGGGCCGGTCGGCCATGCCGTAGGCGATGTAGCCGGCCAGGACCGGGACGAGGAAGCCGAAGGCGACGCCGCCGATCTGGAAGAGCAGGGCGCCCCAGCTGTCGGCCTGGGTCCACACGAAGTGGTCCATCACCGAGGGCGCCTCGTTGATCTCGTAGCCGCCGATCGCGAAGCCGAGGGCGATGAGCAGACCGCCGGCCGCGACGAACGGCACCATGTAACTGACGCCGGACATCAGCCACTTGCGCAGCTTGGTGCCGTAGCCCTCACCGGACTCGCCGCCGCGCTCGACGGGCGTACCGCCGGACGCGGCGGCGGTGACCTCGCCGCGCTCCGCCTTGCCTCTCACCTCGGTGATCAGGTCGGCGGGGCGGTTGATGGCCGCCTTGACCCCGGTGTCGACGGTGGGCTTGCCGGCGAAGCGGTCCTTCTCCCGTACGGGCACGTCGTGGGCGAAGATCACACCGTCCGCCGCCGCGATGACGGCCGGGTCGAGCCGGGTGAAGCCCGCCGAGCCCTGGGTCTCGACGACGATCTCGACGCCCGCCTCCCGCCCGGCGTTCTCCAGCGACTCGGCCGCCATGTAGGTGTGGGCGATACCGGTGGGGCACGAGGTGACGGCGACGACCCGGAACGGGCGGTCCGCGGCGGACATGGGGCCGTCTGCGGCGGACGCGGGGCGGTCCGTGCCGGAGGCGGGACGGTCCGCGCCGGGAACGGTGGTGCCCGTGGCGGTGCCGGCGGAGGCCGCCGCCGGCACCGCCACGGAGTCGGAAAACTTTGCGGTCTCCGCGGTCTCGGCAGTCCCGGCGGACCCCTCACCGTCCACGGAGCCGGCTTCCTCGCCCCGGATCAGCGCCGCCGCGGCCGCCGCGCCGTCCACCGACCGCAGGGCCTCGGTGAAACGCGTGTTCATCAGTTGCCGGGCCAGCGACGACAGGATCGTCAGATGGGCGTCGTCCGCGCCGGCCGGGGCGGCGATCAGGAAGATCAGGTCGGCGGGTCCGTCCGCCGCGCCGAAGTCGATCCCGGCCGCGCTCCGACCGAAGGCGAGGGTCGGCTCGGTGACATGTTCGCTGCGGCAGTGCGGGATGCCGATGCCGCCGTCGAGACCGGTCGGCATCTGGGCCTCGCGGGCGGCGACGTCGGCGAGGAAGCCCTCCAGGTCGGTCACCCGGCCCTGGGCCACCATGCGCTCGGCGAGGGCACGGGCCGCCGCTTCCTTGGTGTCGGCGGACAGGTCGAGATCGACCAGGTCCGCGGTGATCATCTCGCTCATCGCGGGCTCCTTCGCACGCGTATCGCCCGTACAGCGGGGTGGGCGGGGGAGGGGACGGGGGTGAGGAAGGAAAAAACGGGACGGGGACCGGGTCCGGCGGCTGCGAGGGCACTCATGACACCGGCTCCCTCAGCACCCGGTCCACGGGGACCTCGGCCGTGACGGTCACCGCGGCCGGGTCCAGGTCGCCCGGTGTCGGCATCACGCTGCCGGGCAGCTGGACGGCGGCCGCTCCGTGGGCGACGGCGGAGGCGAGCGCCCCGGGTCCGCGTCCGCCGGCGACGAGGAACCCGGCGAGCGAGGAGTCGCCCGCGCCCACGTTGCTGCGGACGGCGTCCACGGGCGCGGCGCCGAACCAGGCGCCGTCCTCGTCGACGAGCAGCTGCCCGTCGGCGCCGAGGCTGGCGAGTACGGCCCGGGCGCCCGCCTCGCGCAGTTCCCCGGCCGCTTTCATCGCGTCGCCCACCGTGGCCAGCGGGCGTCCCACGGCCTCGGCGAGTTCCGCGGCGTTCGGCTTCACCACGTCCGGCCGTTCGCGCAGGGCGGCGAGCAGCGCGGGCCCGGAGGTGTCGAGGGCGATCCGTACGCCTGCGTCGTGCACCCGGGCGACCAGTTCGGCGTACCAGGAGGGGGCGAGTCCGCGCGGCAGGCTGCCGCAGCAGGCGATCCAGTCGGCACCGGGCGCCTGCCGGCGCACGGTGTCCAGGAGCAGTTCCCGCTCGGCCGCCGTCAGCTCCGGACCGGGTGCGTTGATCTTCGTCAGTACACCGTCGGCCTCGGCGAGCGCGATGTTGGAGCGGGTGGCCCCGGCGACCGGGACCGGGGCGACCTCGATGCCCTGCGCGTCCAGCAGGTCGGCGACCAGGGCGCCGGGAGCGCCGCCCAGGGGCAGTACGGCCACCGTGCGCCGGCCGGCCGCGGCGACGGCGCGCGAGACGTTGACCCCCTTGCCGCCGGGGTCGACGCGTTCGCCGGTGGCCCGGACGACCTCGCCCCGGTCGAGCGAGGGAACCTCGTAGGTGCGGTCCAGGGACGGGTTGGGGGTGACGGTGAGGATCATGCGCGTACTACGTCCGTGCCGCCGCGTTCGATGGCGGCGGCGTCCTGCGGGCTCAGCCCGGTGTCGGTGATCAGCAGGTCCACGTCGCCGAGGTCGCCGAAGCGGGCGAAGTGCTCCTGGCCGTGCTTGGAGGAGTCGGCGAGCAGCACCACGCGGCGGGCGGCGGCCATGGCCGCCCGTTTCACGGCGGCCTCGGCGAGGTCGGGGGTGGTCAGTCCGTACTCGGCGGAGAACCCGTTGGCGGCGACGAACAGGACGTCCGCGCGGATCTCGGCGTACGCCCGCAGCGCCCAGGCGTCCACGGCGGCGCGCGTACGGTGCCGGACGCGCCCGCCGACCAGGTGCAGCTGGATGCCGGGGTGGTCGGCGAGCCGGGCCGCGATGGGCAGGCTGTGGGTGACGACGGTGAGGGAGGCGTCCACCGGCAGGAAGCCGGCCAGCCGCGCGGACGTCGAACCGGCGTCGACGATCACGGTGCCGTCGGCCGGGAGTTCCGCGAGGGCGGCGCGGGCGATGCGGTCCTTCTCGTCGGCCGCGGTGGTCTCCCGCTCGGCGAGGTCCGGTTCGAAGTCGAGGCGTCCGGCGGGGATGGCCCCGCCGTGCACCCTGCGGACCAGTCCGGCGCGGTCGAGCGCCTTCAGGTCCCGGCGGATGGTCTCGGCGGTCACCTGGAACGTCTCGGCCAGCGACACCACGTCCACCCGGCCGCTGTCGCGGGCGAGCCGAAGGATCTCCTGCTGGCGTTCCGGTGCGTACATGTCCGGCTGCCTCCCGGTCCGTTCATGCCCGAACGTGTGGTTTCAGCTCGGACAGTACGTCGAGATGTCGGAAAAGTAAACGGGTGCGGGCACAATCAGGCACGAACGGGCTTCTGTTTGTGCCCGCTCTTCCCCTCTTGAGGAGCACGGGCGGGGGCC
>NZ_NEUB01000938.1:7995-23100 GCF_002910825.1 Streptomyces sp. SM1
CCCGCCCGTCGGTCGCCGTCCGCTCAGGACACGAGCTCCCGCTCCTTCTCCACCGCCGCCGGCGCCTCCTGTGCCCCTTCCACATGCTGGGCCGGGCGCTTCGGCAGGGCGAACATCAGCAGGAAGATCACTCCCATCACCGCGGCCACCCAGCCCAGCGCGTGCTGGAACCCGTTCACGAACGCCGGGCCCACCTCGGCCGGGGCGAGCCGCTCCCCGATCACGCCGAAGAACACCACCGACACGAGGCCGAGACCCAGCGCGTTGCCCATCTGCATCACGGTGTTGATCAGCCCCGACGCCGACCCGGCGTGCTCACGCGGCACCTCGGAGAGCACCGCATCGGTCAGCGGAGCCACGATCAGACCCATGCCGGCGCCCATGACCACCAGCGGGAGCGCCATCTGCCAGGAGGCGATGGACTGGCCGTACCGCTCCGCCTCCCACAGGTAGATCAGCACACCGGCCGCCATCACCAGCGCTCCGGCCTGGAGCACCTTGCGCCCGTAGCGCGGGACCAGCAGCTGCACCGACATCCCGGCCGCCGCGGACACCGCCACGGAGAACGGCACCCCGGTCAGCCCGGCCCGCAGCACGCTCCAGCCCAGGCCGATCTGCAGGTAGAGCGTCCACACCAGGAAGAAGATGCCGAGGCCGATGCCGAACACCGTCTGCACCGCGATGCCCGCAGCGAAGCTCTTCACCCGGAACAGCGACAGCTCGATCAGCGGGGAGCCGTCCCGCGCGCTCTTGCCCCGCTCGTACGCCACCAGCGCCCCGAACACCACCAGCGCGCCCGCCATCGACACGTACCCCCACAGCGGCCAGCCCAGCTCACGGCCGCGGGTGAGCGGGTAGAGCAGCATCAGCAGACCCAGGGTCACCAGCGCGACGCCGACCAGGTCCAGTTTCAGGGCGCGCGGCGCCTTCGACTCGGTGATGAAGCGGCCGCCGAGGATCAGGCCCGCGAGGCCGACCGGCAGGTTGATCAGGAAGATCGGCCGCCATTCGAGGCCGAACAGGTTCCACTCGGTCAGCAGCGCGCCGAGCAGCGGTCCGGACACCGCGCCCAGGCCGACGATCGCGCCGAACAGCCCGAACACCTTGCCGCGTTCGTGGGCCGGGAAGGTCGCGTGCACGATCGACAGCACCTGCGGCACCATCAGCGCCGCCATGGCGCCCTGGAGGATGCGGGAGGCGACCAGCATCTCGGGGTTCACCGCGAACCCGCAGAGCGCGGAGGCGAGGGTGAAGCCGCCGATGCCGACGAGGAAGATCCGCTTGCGGCCGTGGATGTCCCCGAGCCGGCCGCCCGTGACGAGCCCGGCGGCGAAGGCCAGCGCGTAACCGGCGGTGATCCACTGGATCTGGCTGAAGGTCGCGCCCTCGTCGCGCTGGATGGACGGGATCGCGATGTTGACGATCGTGACGTCGACGAGGTCCATGAAGGCCGCGGTCATCACGATCGCCAGCGCGAACCAGCGGCGGCGATCGCCCGCGGCGGGCTGTGGTGCGTGCGGGGTGTCGGTGTAGGTCATGTCCTGGAAGCTATGACCCAAGTAGGTCAGATCATGTCCTCATTCCGAGGCATCCTCGATTCCATGACGACGGACACCCCGGCACGGCTCCTGACCCTCCTCTCCCTCCTCCAGACACCCCGTGAATGGTCCGGCGGCGAACTGGCCGGCCGGCTCGGGGTCTCCCGGCGCACCGTCCGGCGGGACATCGACCGGCTGCGCGAGCTCGGCTACCCCGTGCAGGCGTCCCTGGGCGCGGACGGCGGCTACCGGCTCGTCGCCGGCAAGGCGATGCCACCGCTGGTGCTCGACGACGAGGAGGCGGTGGCCATCGCGGTCGGGCTGCGGGCCGGGGCGGGGCACGCGCTGGAGGGCGTCGACGAGGCGTCCGTACGGGCGCTGGCGAAACTGGAACAGGTGCTGCCCAGCAGGCTGCGGCACCGGGTCAGTACGCTCCAGGCCGCGACCACCCCGCTGACCAGCGGCGACGGTGCGACCATCGCTCCCGAGACGCTCATCGTCATGGCCTCCACGGTGGCCGGGCACGAGCGGCTCCGGTTCGCCTACCGGGCGGCCGACGGCACGGAGTCCCGGCGGGTGACGGAGCCGTACCGGCTGGTGTCGACCGGGCGGCGCTGGTACCTCGTGGCGTACGACCTCGACCGCGCGGACTGGCGGACGTTCCGCGTCGACCGGGTCAGCGACCCCTTCGCGACCGGGGCGCGCTTCACACCGAGGGAGCTGCCGACGGGGAGCGCGGCGGAGTATCTGCGCCGGTCCATGTACCGGGCGCGGGAGTCCTACGACATGGTCGTCACCTTCGCCGCACCGGCGGCGACGGTCGCCGCCCGCATCCCGGGCTGGCTCGGCACACCCGAGCCGCTGGACGGGGACAGCTGCCGCCTGCGGGCGACGGTGAGCGACGCCAAGGACTGGATGGCGGTACGGCTGGCCATGCTGGGCCACGACTTCACCGTGCACGAGCCCGCGGAACTCGTCGCGGCGGTACGCGAACTGGGCACCCGGATGACCCGAGCGGCGACGACCACGGCCGAACCCTGACCCGACAGGGGCAGCGGTAGCGACAGCCCCTGTCCCACAACGGACGTACCGCAGCACCCTCCCCCCGTAGGTCCAATGGCCCGGTGGCCCGAGGAACGAGGCCGGAACCCGGCACCCCGAGCGCCGACGCGAGCCCGGTGGCCGGTGGCCCCGTGGCCCCGGATGACGTCAGCCTCTCCGGACGTCGGGAGCCGGTGTCACGGCGGCCCCGGCGGGCTTCAGGCGCTCCAGGGGAAGTCCCGCAGCGCCCTCAGGTTGGCCACCGCCAGTTCGGCGGGCCCCTGCGGCCCCTCCGCGGGTCCGTCGCCCGCAGCCCAGTTCTCCATGGCCGTGCGCACGGCCGCACTCGCGACGGCTGCCGCGAATCCCAGCCGGCTGCGGTCGGCAACGTTGTCGGCGTCGTAGGAGACCTGAGCGGCCGTCAGCCGTTCGGCGAGCGCCTCGGCCAGGTTCCGCTCGGACGCCTGGCACGCCTCCGCCCACACCCTGCGCAGGGCCGGGTTCGCCTGCGCCAGCCGGATCAGGGTGCGGACCCAGTGCCAGGAGACGACCGACACCCCGAGACCGGGCGTCAGCGTGTGCCGGACGGCGTCCTCCATGACCTGCGGCAGCGGCACCCCGGCCGGGGCGGCACGTACCGCCTCGACCCAGCGCTCGGCACCCGTCGCGTAGAGCGGGCCGACGGCCTCTTCCTTGCTGGCGAAATACCGGTAGAAGGTGCGCGGGGCGACACCGGCCGCGTGGGCGATGTCCTCGGCGCGGGTGGCCCGCAGCCCGTGCCGGACGAAAAGGCCCGCGGCCGCGCGGGCGATCTCCATACGGGTCCTGGCCTTGCGCCGTTCGGTCAGCGACAGCGCGGGGGGCGGAAGGGGCGGGGTGGGGGTGGTGCTGCTCACCCGCGGCAGGCTATGCCCATGTGGCACAATCTGCCATCTGGCGGGCCACCCCGGGGTTCAGGTTCGGGGTGACCCGCTTTCGGCCCACGGGGGAAACAGAGAGCCGGGCCCGGCACCCGGGGGGAGGGGTGCCGAGCCCGGCCTTGGGAAGTCCCGGCGCCGGGGGGGTGTGCGTCGGGACGTGGCTCATGTGGACCGGAACAGATGCGAATCGGTTCGATTCGGTCCGGTCCGGTCCGGTCCGGATTCGGGATCCAACCCGGAAGGTCGGCGTCCCCGAACTCCGAACTCCTGGGCTCTGGATTCTTGTTCCCTGGGCCCAGCGGGTTGAAGCGGCGGGGAACAGCCATGTTTTGCGCGGTCTTTCGCCACCCGGCGTACGCGGCCGGGGTGTTCTTCACGCTACCGCGAGGAACGCGGTCGCCACCCCGGCGCGCCGAAACCGTCGCTCACGCGGCGGCGTCGAAGCCGGTGTCGCGGGCCAGCTTCTTCAGTTCCAGCAGCGCGTGCTTCTCGATCTGGCGGATGCGCTCGCGGGTCAGGCCGTGCTCCTTGCCGACCTCGGTCAGCGTGCGCTCGCGGCCGTCCTCGATGCCGTACCGCATCTTGATGATGGAGGCCGTGCGCTGGTCGAGGCGGCCGATCAGGTCGTCGAGCTCCTCGCTGCGCAGCAGTGTCAGCACCGACTGCTCCGGCGACACCGCCGAGGTGTCCTCCAGGAGGTCACCGAACTGGGTCTCGCCCTCGTCGTCCACCGACATGTTCAGCGAGACCGGGTCACGGGCCCAGTCGAGCACGTCGGTGACACGCTCCGGCGTGGAGCCGAGCTCGGCGGCGATCTCCGAGGGCTCCGGGTCCCGGCCGTGCTCACGGTTGAACTCGCGCTGCACGCGCCGTATCCGGCCCAGCTCCTCCACCAGGTGGACGGGGAGCCGAATGGTGCGCGACTGGTCGGCTATGGACCGCGTGATGGCCTGACGGATCCACCAGGTGGCGTACGTCGAGAACTTGAAGCCCTTGCGGTAGTCGAACTTCTCGACCGCGCGCACCAGGCCGGCGTTGCCCTCCTGGATCAGGTCGAGGAGCGGCAGGCCGCTGCGGGGATACCGGCGGGCCACGGCGACGACCAGACGGAGGTTGGAACGGATGAAGACGTCCTTCGCCCGCTCGCTCGCGTCGTACAACGCCTCGAGCTCCTCGAGCGTGGCTCCGGCCTTGTTCTCCTCGGCGCCGTCGAGGATCTGCCTGGCGAACACACCCGCTTCGATGATCTGGGACAGCTCGACCTCCTTGGCGGCGTCGAGCAACGGCGTGCGCGCGATCTCGTCGAGGTACATGCCGACCAGGTCGCGATCGGCGATCTCGCCACTGTGGGCGCGAACAGCGCGAACACTGCTTGCCGCGTCGGCCGTCTCGCCGGAGGCGGACTTACGACGGGCGACGGCACGGGTTGCCATGCGTGCTCCCTTGCGATGGTGTGGTCAGCGGGTGGTCCTGCGGACGCTCGGCACGATCTGCAGGTGTCTTCCGGACTCTGCTTCGAGTGCCCGCATCCGTAGGAAACAACGACTGGAATCCGGACAGAATTCCCAACCCGACCCCCGAATTTTCTGATCATGCAGTACCCTGTCGGGCCACGCGGGGAGGTGCGATGCCGTCGGAGCACGCGGAGATCCAGGTCAGGCCGGGCGGGGAGGGCGACCTGACGGCCCTCACCGACCTGTACAACCACTACGTGCGTGAGACGGCGATCACATTCGACACCTCGCCGTTCACTCCCGAGGAGCGCCGCCCGTGGCTGCTCTCCCACCCTGTAGACGGCCCGTACCGCCTGATGGTTGCCACGGACACCGGTACGGGACGGATTCTGGGGTACGCCACATCCAGCCCCTTCCGCCCCAAGCCCGCGTACGCGACCTCCGTGGAGACGACGGTCTACGTCGCCCCGGACGCCGGCCGGCGCGGTATCGGCACCCTGCTCTACAAAGGCCTCTTCGAGGCCCTGGCCGGCGAGGGCCTGCACCGCGCCTACGCCGGCATCGCCCGCCCGAACGACGCCTCGGCGCGGCCGCACGAACGCTTCGGCTTCCGGCACGTCGGCACCTACCGCGAGGTGGGCCGCAAGTTCGGCCGCTGGTGGGACGTGGCCTGGTACGAGAAGGAGCTGTAGCCCCCTCAGGGGCGCGGCCGGGCCGGGGACCCGCCCCGGCCGCGGCTCAGCCGAACTGCACCGACCGCTTCGCCAGCCCCATCCAGAACCCGTCGATCACGGACTTCTGTTCCCCGAGTTCTCCGGCCGCGTCCGCGGCGCCCATGGTCACGAAGAGGGGGCGAAGTGCTCGGTACGCGGGTGGGTGAGCCGGCCCGCCGGGGACTTGCGGGTGAAGTCGAGCAGTGCGTCCACGTCCTTCCCCGCCAGCGCCTCCCTGCCCCAGGTGTCGAACTCCGCCGACCAGGCGGGGATGCCGCCCTGTCGCAGCGCGGCCAGGTTGTGGGTGAAGAACCCGGAGCCGATGATCAGCACGCCCTCGTCGCGCAGCGGCGCGAGCCGGCGCCCGATCTCCATCAGCTTCACCGGGTCCAGCGTCGGCATGGAGACCTGGAGCACCGGGATGTCGGCACCGGGGTACATCTCGACCAGCGGGACGTACGCGCCGTGGTCCAGGCCCCGGTCGGGGACGTCCTGCACGGGCGTGCCCGGTGCGCGCAGCAGCTTGCGTACGGAGTCGGCGAGGGCCGGGGCTCCGGGGGCGCCGCAGGTGACCTGGTAGTAGTGCTCGGGGAAGCCCCAGAAGTCGTAGACGAGGGGGACCGGCTCGGTGGCACCGAGGGCGAGCGGGGCCTCCTCCCAGTGGGCGGAGACGACGAGGATCGCCTTCGGCCGCGGCAGGCCCGCGGACCAGGCGGCCAGCTCGCCGGGCCGGACGGGGTCGTCGGCCAGCGGCGGGGCGCCGTGGCTGAGGTAGAGCGCGGGCATGCGGTCCTGAGTGGCGGCGGTCATGACGGCGGCTCCCTTCGGCAGGCTTCCCCGAGATCGGTGGAGGCCGACGAGTTATTTGAACTCTCAACTTCCATCGCCGACCGTACGCCATTTTTGTTTAACATTCAAGGAGATTCGCCGTACAGTGGAATACATGAACACGGCACCCACATCCCCGGACCCCGGGGAACCGCGCTGGCTCACCGACGAGGAACAGCGCGTCTGGCGTGCGTACATCGACGCCACCACACTTCTGGAAGACCACCTCGACCGTCAGCTCCAGCGCGACGCGGGCATGCCGCACGTGTACTACGGCCTGCTGGTCAAGCTCGCCGAGGCCCCGGAGCGGCGCCTGCGGATGACGGAGCTGGCGATGTCCGCGAAGATCACCCGCTCCCGTCTCTCGCATGCCGTCGCCCGGCTGGAGAAGAGCGGCTGGGTACGCCGTGCGGACTGCCCGTCCGACAAGCGGGGCCAGTTCGCCGTACTGACCGACGAGGGCATGGAGGTGCTGAGCCGGCACGCGCCCGGTCACGTGGAGGCCGTACGCCAGGCCGTGTTCGGCCGGCTCACCCCGGAACAGCAGAAGTCCCTCGGCGAGATCATGCGGATCGTCGCCGAGGGACTCCAGCCGAGCGAAGCGGGTGCGGACCTGCCCTGGCTCCGCTGACGAAGCGGAAGCCGGGGCAGGTCCCGGAAGCCGTACGGAGGAGGCGTCCCCTCCTTCTCCGCACGGGTGGTTCGGGGTGGACGGACGTCAGTGCATGGCCACCGGGACCGCCATCTCGTCGCGGGCGGCCTCCTCCGAGGACCCGGCGACCGCCGTACCGCCCGGCCGGCCCGCGTTGATCAGGGTCAGGGCGATGGCCGCGGCCGCCACCAGGATCCCGACCGCGAACCAGATCGCGCTGGTGTAGCCCTGCACCTGTCCCTGGAGCTGGACCAGCTGCTGCTGGGACCGGCTCGTGGCACCGCCGATGTGGTCGGCGACGTAGGACGTGGTGGCCGAGGCGGCGATCGTGTTCAGCAGGGCCGTACCGATCGCGCCGCCCACCTGCTGCGAGGTGTTGACCATCGCGGAGGCGACACCGGAGTCACGCGGTTCCACGCCCAGGGTGGCCAGCGACATGGCCGGCATGAACGCCGTACCCATACCGAGGCCGAGCAGCAGCATGCCCGGCAGCAGCACGGCCGCGTACGAGGTGTCGATCTCCAGCTGGGTGAGCAGCAGCATGCCGAGCGCGGCGACCAGGAAGCCGGGGCCCATCAGCAGCCGGGGCGCGACCCGGGTCATCAGCCGGGTGCCGATCTGCGTCGACCCCACGATCATGCCCGCGATCATCGGCAGGAAGGCGAACCCGGTCCTGACGGGCGAGTACCCCTGCACGACCTGGAGGTAGTAGGTGAGGAAGAGGAACAGGCCGAACATCGAGATGATCGCCAGGCCGAGCGAGAGGTAGACCCCGCCGCGGTTGCGTTCGGTGATCACACGCAGGGGCAGCAGCGGCGCCTTGACCCTGGCCTCGACGATCACGAAGACGGCCAGCAGCACGGCGGACGCGACGAACATGCCGACCGTCACGGAGTCGCTCCAGCCCTCGGACTCCGCGCGGGTGAAGCCGTAGACGAGCGCCACCAGGCCGAGGGTGGACAGCACCACGCCGGGGATGTCGAGCGGCGAGCGGTTGCGGCCGCCCGCGGGCTCACGGATGACGAAGTACGCGCCGGCCGCGGCGACGACGGCGAACGGGATGTTCACGAAGAACGTCCAGCGCCAGTCCAGGTACTCCGTGAGGAAACCGCCGAGGATCAGACCCACGGCACCACCGCCACCGGCGATCGCACCGTAGATGCCGAACGCCTTGGCCCGCTCCTTGCCGTCGGTGAACATCACCGCGAGCAGGGACAGCGCGGCGGGCGCGAGCAGCGCGCCGAACGCGCCCTGCAGCGCACGGGCGCCGAACATCATGGCCTCGTTGGTGGCCGCGCCACCGAGCGCCGAGGCCAGCGCGAAGCCGCCCAGACCCAGTACGAAGGCCCGCTTGCGACCCCACAGGTCGGCTATCCGCCCGCCGAACAGCAGCAGACCGCCGAAGGCGAGGGCGTAGGCGGTGACCACCCACTGGCGGTTGCCGTCCGAGATGCCCAGGTCCTGCTGGGCGGAGGGCAGGGCGATATTCACGATGGTCGCGTCCAGGACGACCATCAGCTGGGCGAGCGCGATGAAGACGAGCGCTTTCCAGCGATTGGCGTCCGGTCCGCCGCTCAGGGCCTTTCCGGCCGTCGGGACTGTTTCAGACATGGGGGTACCCACTTCGGTACTCGTGACGGAAATCGAGACGGTGCAATGAAAAATCGGGCGTACGGGAGGAACGACGCGCCCCCGGGGCGACCGTTCGAAAGGAAGTCCGCGACCAGGACGGGCAGCGCGCACATGCCGCCTGTGGCATCTGTGTCACGGTGACGTCTGTGGGACCTGTGCCGCGGTGATGCTTGTGGGACTCGTGCCGCGCTGACGGTTGTGGGACGTGCGCCGTGCTGACGCTTGTGGCGTCTGTGCATGTGCGGCGCCGACCCAGTGACATGTGTGGCGTCAGTGGAGCCAGTGGTGTCGCCGCACCCGAGGCGTCTGCGGTGTCGGTGATGTGTGTGGTGTCAGGGCTAGCTCAGCAGCGCAGATCCTCCACGGTCACGGCCGCACCCGGCAGGACGCTCGGGGCGAGCGCCCGCATCCCGTCCAGGAACAGTTGCAGATGGCGGTGGACGAAGCGGTCGGCGCTCATACAGCCGGTACCGGCCGGGGGCCGGCTCAGCTGGGCGACGCCCACCATCAGATCGCCGTACTCCACGTCGGCACGGAGCTGACCGGCCGCCTTGGCGCGGTCCATCAGCTGTGCGACGAGGCTCTCGGCTCGCCGGCGCGCTTCCTCCAGGTCGGGGTGGTGCTGGTCGAAGGTGCTGGAGATCATCGGGCAGAGGGCACTGATCCGCTCGTCGGCGGCCGTGTGCGCGAAGCGCTCCAGCGCCTCGAAGGCGTCCCCGCTCTCGCTGAGCGCCTGCTCGGCCGCCCGCACCGTACGGTCCATCACGGAGCAGACGACCTCGCGCACCAGCGCGTCACGGTCGGGGAAGTTGCGGTACACCGTGGCATTGCCGACGCCGGCCCGGCGGGCGACCTCGTCGAGCGGCACGTCCGGCCCGAACTCGACGAACATCTCCCGGGCGGCGGTGACGATCCGCTCCCGGTTGCGCAGGGCATCGGCACGGGGCCGGGGCGCCTTGCGCGCAAGGGGGGTCGCGGTCTGCACGGTGCACTCCTCGGTATGGCTGCGCATCGACGAATCCGGGGAGTGGATCCCCGTTTCGCGCGGACACAGGTCTAAACGGGGAAGGGATCCCCGCTTATTTCCCCAGCGGGACAGAACTCCCGTGACCCACGTCACACCTCACGGGTCGGCGCACCGCACGATCGGACCTCCCAGCGAGCGTCCGCCCATCCCGCAACGCAGGGTGATCGGGAGGGTGCAGTCGGAGACGGGCGGCTGCCGTGTGAAGCGGAGGTCCCCGCATGCAGCCGCAGCCGAGCCGACGCCGGATATCCCCGCGCCGACTGGCCGCCCTGGCATCTGTCTCCGCCCTGACCCTCGCCCTGTGCACCTCGGCCGGCAGCGGCCGGCTCTCCCCCGGCACCGCGGTCCCCGGCGCCGGACCGAGCGCCCTCTCCCGCACCTCCGCACACGGCCCCTGCCTGATCGGCAGCGCCCGCGAGGTCCAGATGTCCGAGGGCATCCCCACCGGCCCCGGCTACACCCGCTCCACCGGCACCGTCCGCGCCCTCACACTGATGATCGACTTCTCCGACGCGCCCGGCGCGGGCGACGCCCTCGACCGCTACCGGGAGTTCTTCCCCCAGACCCGGGAATGGTTCTCCACCAGCTCCTACGGCCGCCTCGACTACCGCCCCGAGATCCCCGTCCCCGGCTGGCTGCGCATGCCCAAGTCGTTCCGCGCGTACGGCATAGAGCGCGGCGCCCCCTTCGACCCCGGCTACCGCGAACTGGTCCGCGACATCGTGGCGGAGGCCGATCCCGAGGTGGACTTCCAGGAGTACGACCTGCTCAACGTGCTGGTGACCCCCAACGCGGGCCCGGCCGCCCTCGACACGGTCCTGTCCGTCACCTTCGCCGGCAACGCGGAGGCCCCGAAGGCGGACGGCGGCCCCGTCTCCAACGCGTCCTTCGTCTACTCCCGCCAGGACGACGGCTCCGGCTCCTACGACCGCACCGGCTACCGCGTCCTGCCGCACGAGAACGGCCACGTCTTCGGCCTGCCCGACCTCTACACCGCCGAGGGCGGCGGCGCGGTGGGCCACTGGGACATCATGAGCGAGGACTGGGGCGCCAACAACGACTTCCTGGCCTGGCACAAGTGGAAACTGGGCTGGCTGGACGCCTCCCAGGTCGGCTGCGCGGCGAGCCGGGGCACACGCGAGTACCTCCTCACCCCGCTGGCCCGGACGGGCGGCCCGAAACTCGTCTTCATCCCCGTGGACGCCCACTCCGGCTACGCCCTCGAAGTGCGCACCCGCGCCGGCAACGACGAGGCGGTCTGCCGCCCCGGCATCCTCGTCTACCGCGTCGACGCGGACGTGGACACGGGCATGGGCCCGATCACCGTCCACGACGCCACCCGGGACAGCGGCGGCTGCACCCGCGCCCCGAACGTCCACGCGGAACTCTCGGACGCCACCTTCACCCCCGGCCAGACCTTCGTGGACCGCGCCGAAGGCATCCGCGTGGCGGTGGCGGAGACGGAGAAGGACGCGTACCGGGTACGGGTGACACGGACCGCGGCTGCCCCCTGAACCCGGCCTCCTCGAAAGGGAGCGGTCGGGCTGCTGGGGCATTCTTCCTCCACGGCTGTCGGGCGGCGCCCGTCCGCATCGGACGTCCGGCTCCGGGCACGATCATGCGACGCCCCCGGACCGGCCGCGAGCTCTGTTGCCGCATTGGCAAACGGACGGCCCGCGCACCGTCACGGGCGTGCGGGCCGCCTACCGTGACCGGTCAGTTGTAGCCGAAGCCCGCGGGGAGCGGGGGTCGAAGGCGATGACGCCGGATACAGGGCCGCCTGCTCAGAGGGCGGCAGTGGAGAATGCGCAGGCGGACGTCCAGCAGCCCCGGCCTCGATGGACGGCGAGAGGCCGGGGCTGCTGGACGTGTGCGCCCTGGTGCGGGACCGCCGCCGGACCCGGAGCGGGGCCTCGCAGGAGCCCGGCACCAGGATCCGGCGGAGTGTTCAGCCGCGCCCGACCCGGCGCCGGCGTACGGCGTGGGCCAGCTCGCCGATCAAGGTCTCGGTCTGTTCCCAGCCAATGCACGCGTCGGTCACGCTCTTCCCGTAGGTGAGCGTCGAGAGGGGGCCCGGCTCCTGGCGGCCCTCGTGCAGGAAGCTCTCCACCATCAGGCCGGCGATTCCGGTCTCGCCCTCCGTGATCCTCTCGGCGACCTCGCGAACCACACCCGACTGGCGCGTGTGGTCCTTGCCGCTGTTCGCATGGCTCGCGTCGATGACAAGGCGTTCGGGCATACCGGCCTTGGCCAGCAGCGCCAGTGCGTCGCGCATGTCTTCGGGACCGTAGTTGGGGCCGCCCCGGCCACCGCGCAGGATGATGTGGCAGTCCGGGTTGCCCTTCGTGGACACGACCGATCCCTGCCCCTGTCCGTCGATGCCGAAGAAGACATGGCTCCCCGCGGCCGCACGGCAGCCGTCCACGGCAGCCTGCACGTCCCCGTCCGTGGCGTTCTTGAAGCCCACCGGCATGGAGAGTCCCGAGGCGAGCTGGCGGTGCACCTGGCTCTCCGGGGTACGCGCCCCGATCGCGCCCCACGTCACCGCGTCGGAAATGTACTGCGGGCTTGTCGGCTCCAGGAACTCGCACCCGACCGGCAGGCCGGTGTCGAGCACGCCGAGCAGCACCTGACGCGCGATACGCAGCCCGTACTGGACGTCGTGCGAGCCGTCCATGTGCGGGTCGTTGACAAGCCCCTTCCAGCCGACCGTCGTACGCGGCTTCTCGAAGTACGCCCGCATGACGACGCACAGCTCGTCCCGGAACGGAACGGCCGCGGCCGCCAGGCGCTCCGCGTATTCCCGCGCCGCCCGCGGGTCATGGATGGAGCACGGTCCCACGATCAGCAGGAGGCGGTCGTCCTCACCGGTCAGTACCCGGTTGGCTGCTTCACGGCTGCTCTCCACCAGGGCTGCGTGGGACGGGGACAGGGGAAGTTCGGCGCGCAGCGTGGCGGGCGCGATCAGTGGCTGGAAGCCGGCGACGCGGAGATCGTTGGTCTGCGTAGGGGTGTGGGGCGGTGTTGTCATGGGGTGTTCCCGTCTCTGGTGAGGCGGCCCCGGACCTGTCCCAGGTGTGTCTCCGTGTACCAGCCGCCTCAAACGACGAAAGGCAGAGACGAATCGTCTCTGCCTTGCTGGCTCCGGATGTCCGATCGGCGGTCAGCGCAAACGACCGCCGACTCCACCCAGAGCCAGCGTAAAGCGCTGATACCAACCGAACCTCGTAGACATGCGTCAGAGTCTACCGGATGGCGGTGAGTGCTCTTCGCGGGCGGTATCACAAGCACTTGTCGGCCTGCCCCGCCAGTTCACACCACCATCCGAACTCCTCCGCGCCGGCCCCGGTCTCCGCGTCGAGTGCCTTTCGCCAGCCTCGCAGCAACAATCCGGACAGGGCCGTCATGGCATGGTGCAGGTGCTGCGGACCGGCCTCGAACGCGCCTGTGCCGGCGTAGAGCTCGAGCACGTGCTGAGGGCTGGGTTCCAAGCGGCTCGCATTGGCCGCGATGAACCATCCGAGCTCCACGCATGCAGGGCCCCGCACGGCGAGTGCCCAGTCGATCAGCCACAGCACTCCCGCACGGTCCAGTCCCATGTTGTCCAGCTTGAGATCTCCGTGCAGAGACGCCGTCGGCAGCTTGTCGAGAGCGGTGAGCAGGGAACTCGCATCGTCCTGGACGGCGCGCAGCAGGTTTCGTACGCGCCTCGGGGCGCGCCTGTCGAACACCTCCCATCCGGTCGCGACCTCCTGCCTCAGCCCATGCACATCGTGCCCGTTCGCCAGTTCGGCGGTTCCACGGGTCAGCAGCAGCAGCCGGTCGTCGAGACGACACCAGGGCAGCTCGGGAGCTGCCGGCGAAACCGAGTGCAGCTCCGCCATGGCGACGAGAATCGACTCGGCGGAGGACCGGTCCACTCTGCCTCGGATGCGGTAGCCGGACATGTCGTGCATCAGTGTGTAGAAGGTCGCACCGGCCCGGGCCGAATCGACGGCTGCCGACCTGACTCTGGCCGATCCGGCAGGCATCCTTCCGGCGAACGCTGCCTCGCGGCCGTGCACATCCGCTGTTGCACGCATGATCCAGTCGTCTTCCCAGCGGGTCCGCTTCAGTACCCAGGAACCACCGGCCGGCCCCCTGCTCACGAGAAGCTCTGCTCCGGAGAAGCCGTTGTGCGACAGCGGGTGCCAGCCGACTCCCATCAGTCCGTGCCGCGAAAGCATCGCCGCGACGGGCTCCGGGAACCGCATCAGGCGGTGATGCCGCGGCTGCGCAGGTCTGCGATGACGCCGTCCAGCGCCTCACGCGTCAGCCGTTTCGCACGGATACGCTCCTCGCCCTCATCGCGACGGCCGAAGCGCCAGTAGACTCCGCCCTCGTCCAGGTTGGCCACGAAAGCGACATCCTTCTCCGCAGGACCTCGAAGTATGAGGGAGACCGTCTGTGCGGAGACGAGCGTGGCATGGAGGGCGTCGTGGTGCAGCGTGTAGCTGTCGCCCGCCTTCATCTCGTACTCCAGGACCGGCTGGATTCTCGTGAGGTCGGCGTCCGGCACCCGGTCCGCGTGGTCGGGGTCCATGTGCTTGCGTGCGTCCTTCGGAGGTTCCGGCACGTTTCCAGCACCGGCCCTGTCGTACAGCACGTGGTGGTACTGGCCCTGCAGCATGTGTGCCGTGAACGAGAACCGGTGCTGGTGTGCGCGCTCGAACTCCGTGGCGCGCCACACGTGGAGCCGGACCCGGAAGTTCCGTTCGTCGCCGTTGTAGAGCACGATCTTGTCGAAGGGCCGGTGGCTCTCGCACATCGAGAAGAGGGTCTCGTCCTCACCGACACGCTTCAGGAGCCTTCCCAGCCGTGCCGCGTCCCCGGCCAGCTCTTCCAGAATCCTCGTCGCCCGCTCCCCTGCGTTCCGCGTAATTCAGCGGCATAGAGTCACGAATCTGTGGTCTGACCTGCGCGGACATGGGTGAGGGCGCCTGAGAGGCGTTTCTCTAGGCGCTGGTGTTCGTGCTGGTCAGCGGGGTGTGGGTTCGAGGGCGATGATCTGCTTCGGTGCGGGGATGCCGAGCTTGGCCAGGAGGTCGGTCTGGGGCTTGGTGAGGGTGGTGACCTGCCGGAACAGGCCGGTGGGGCCGGTGAAGGTGCCGAGGTGGAGCCGGTCGAGCTCTCGGCGGACGGTCGTCCAGGTCGCACCGGTGGTGGTCTCTGTGATGCGGATCAGCAGCAGAGCGAGCCAGCAGAGGATGACGTGTGCGCGTATGCGTTCCTCGAGCCGGTGATAGACGGGCCGCAGGTCG
>NZ_NEUB01000939.1 GCF_002910825.1 Streptomyces sp. SM1
CCCGGGACTCCGGCGCACGGCATCCCCGCGTACGGAGGGCCGGCGGGGTACGGGACGCCCGCGGGCGGTGTGCCCCGGCTTCCGGACGGAACGCCCGCGCACGGCGTGCCCCGTCTCCCCGAGGGGTGGTCTCCGCAGGGCACACCCCCGCACGGTTCTCCCCGCCTGCCGGACGGAACCCCGGCACGCGGTGTTCCGCGGCTGCCCGACGGCACTCCCGCGCAGGTCGTGCCCCGGGCTCGCGGCGGCCACCCCGAGCAGCGGGAACCCGGTGGCGGCTGGGGGACGTTGAACGGCCGGACGATCACGGGAGCCGGGTACGGCGGACCGGGCGCCGGGCAGGGGGTGCCCCTCCCGCGGCAGCGGCAGGCGCCCCCCGGGGGGCCGCGCCAGGACTACCTCGACGCCTTCACCGGAGGCGCCGACCCCTTCGCCCCGCGCCGGCCGGACTCCGCGGCCCGCCCGCCGGACTCCGCGCACCCCGCCGACCCCTACCCCGCCGACCCCTACACCGCGGTCACCGACTGGAACGGTGGCCCGGCCACCGGCGTCCGAACCGACGCCAACGGCACACCCGCCTACGACACCCACGCGGACGGCGGCAACGCGCACGACAGCCACGGCGGCGACGGCGAGCCGCCGACCGGGGAGCCCGCGCAGACGAAGGGCGGCAAGGGCCGCGCCTTCACCGGCATCGCGGCCGCCGCCGTCACCACCGTGCTGGCCGTCGTCGTGGCCGGACAGGTCGCCGAGGAGCAGGACGGCACCGGCGTACAGGCGCAGTCGGCCGGTGAGCAGGCCCGGGACGTGCGGGACCCCGCCTCGCGAGGTGACGAGCGGGAGACGCCCGCCGTGCCCTCCGTCCGGCCGCTGACGTACGAGCAGAAGATGGACAAGAAGTACCCGCTCGGCGCCACACGCGCGGGCGGCGGGACGTTCTACGCGATCCCCGGCATCGACAAGGCGCCCGGCAAGGGGCAGAAGATCACCTACCGGGTGGACGTGGAGCAGGGGCTCGGGCTCGATGGCGAACTCTTCGCCGAGGCCGTGCACAGGACGCTCAACGACAACCGCAGCTGGGCGCACAACGGTGCCCGCACCTTCGAGCGCGTCCACTCCGGCCGGGTCGACTGGGTGATCACCCTCGCCGGTTCCCGGACGACCGCCGACTGGTGCGCCAAGTCCGGCCTGGACACCACGGAGGACAACGTCTCCTGCGACTCCGCGGCCACCGAACGCGTGATGATCAACGCGTACCGGTGGGCGCAGGGATCCGAGACCTACGGCGACGACATCCACGGCTACCGGCAGATGCTGATCAACCACGAGATCGGCCACCGCCTGGGCTTCAACCACGTCACGTGCGACAAGGACGGCGACCTGGCCCCGGTGATGCAGCAGCAGACCAAGTTCCTCGACCACGACGGAATCAGCTGCCGTCCGAATCCATGGGCCTATCCCAAGGCCTGATCATCCCCTGATCACATAGCGATCGCCTAGCGCCCGAAACGCGCCCGGCGCGGGAAAGTTACGCCCGTTCACCCCTTTTGGTGGCGTGATGGACAACCGTCCATCACGCCACCGCCTGTTCCGCATACGTTCGTCCCGCTGCGAGCCGCCCGACCAACGGCGGCTCCCCACACGGGAGATCAGGGGTGCACACGTGCGCATCGGACTGCTTACGGAGGGTGGCTATCCGTATGTGAACGGTGAGGGCGGGCTCTGGTGCGACCGCCTGGTGCGCGGGCTCGGGCAACACGAGTTCGACGTCTACGCGTTCAGCCGCGGTGAGGCCCAGGAGGACGCGGGCTGGGTTCCGTTGCCGCCCCAGGTCCGCAGGGTGCGCACCGCGCCCCTGTGGACGGCCGAGGACGACGGAGTGGTGTACGGCCGCCGCGCACGCCGGCGCTTCTCGGAGCACTACGGCGAACTGGCCGCCGCTCTCTGCGCCGCTCCGGACCCCGCGACCCCCGCGCCGGACCCAGCGACCCCCGCGGCGGACTCCCCGGCCCCCGAGGCGGACCGATTCACCACCGCGCTCCACGGTCTCGCCGAACTCGCCCACGACGAAGGCGGCCTGGTGGCCGCGCTCCGCTCGGAGACGGCCGTACGCGCGCTGGAGCGGGCCTGTCGCGCGCCGGGCGCCCAGCGCGCCGCACGCGAGGCCCGCGTCCAGGATCTGCTGGCCGTCGCCGCACACCTGGAGCGCGCCCTGCGCCCCCTCTCGCTCGACTGGTACGAGGAGGACGGGCTCGGCGCGGTGGACCTGTGCCACGCCGCCGCAGGGGGAGCCGCGGCCCTCCCGGGGCTGCTCGCGCACCACTTCCTCGGCGTTCCGCTCCTGGTCACCGAGTACGGCGTACGGCTGCGGACGCACTACCTCACGCGCCCGGACGGGCCCCACGCGGTCCGCTCGCTGCTCGGAGCCTTCCACGGCAGGCTCGCCGCCGAGACCTACCGTCGCGCCGTGTTCGTCACGCCGGGCAACACACACGCCCGCCGCTGGCAGGAGCGCTGCGGCGCCGACCGGGCGAAGCTGCGCACGGTGTACCCGGGCCTGGACGCCACGCCCTTCGCGGAGGCGGGGGAGTCCCCGCAGAGCGCGGACCCGCACAAGCTCGTCTGGGCCGGCCGGGTGGAGCCGGCCAAGGACCTGGTCTCCCTCCTGCACGCCTTCGCGGCGATCCGCGCGGAGGAGCCGAAGACCCGCCTGCGGATCATCGGCGGCCCGTCCGGCACCGAGGGTGCCGCCTACCTCGGCCACTGCAAGGCGCTGGCCGCGCAGCTCTTCCCGGACGAGGCCGAGGGCCCGCACGCGGTCGGCGACAACCCCGTGTCCTTCGAGGAACCCGGCGGCCCGGGCTCCCCGGCCGACACCTGCGCCGACGGGGCCGTGACCGTGCTGTCCAGCGTCGTCGAGGGATTCCCCGTGGGCCTGATCGAGGCGATGCTCTGCGGGCGCGCGACCGTCTCCACGGACGTCGGCGCGGTCGTGGAGGTCATCGGCGGCACCGGACTCGTCGTACCACCGCGCAATCCACGGGCGCTCGCCGAGGCCTGCGTCTCCCTGCTGCGCGACCCGGAACGCCGCGCACGCCTCGGGGCCGCCGCCCGCGCCCGCGCGCTGGAGCTGTTCACCGTCGAGCAGAACATCTCGGCTTTCCACGGCCTCTACCTGCGGATCGTCGCGCGGACGCCGGTCCGCCGCCCCGCCCTCGACGGCGCCGGTGACCCCCTGCCCTTCGCGTCCCCCGCCGAGGCCCGCATACCCGGCCACTGGACCGACCCCGCCCCCCGCGCCGTCCCCACATGGGCGACGGACGCCCCGGTACCCGCGACGGAGACAGCCCGATGAGCGACCTGGGTGAACTGAACCGCAGTACGCCCGCCGGTGCGGCCGACCCGGTCAAGGCACTTCTGCGCCGCCACCACGACCTGTGCCTCCGGGCAGTGGACCCGCTGGAGATCGCGGCGGGCCTCGAGGCCCACGGCATCACCGACCGGACCGCGGCCCGCTTCCGCCACCGCGACGTCTTCTCCCTGGCCGAGGAGCTCTACGCCCGCGTCCCCCGCGACGCCGACTCCCCGCACCCCGCCCCGCCCGCCGGCCCCGTCGCCGGACGCTCCCGCCCGACGGCCCCGGCCGTCCTGCTCCCCCTCCTGCCCGGCGCCCTGTGCACGGCATCGGGTCTCGCCCTGCGCCACACCCACGGCGAGACCCGCCTCTACGCGGCGGCCGCCGGCATCCTCGCCGTGACTCTCGCCCTGCGAGCGGCACTGCGCCGAGGCCCGCTGAGCGGCCCCGGCCACCCGGCGCGCCCGGCCACCGCGTCCTGGACCTGCTGGCTCATCGGCTACGCCCTCCTCGGCGACGGTCTGCTGCACACGGTGATCACCGGCGGCCCCGACGGCTGGCCCGACGGCACGCCCGGGGGAGACTGGCCGCTCACCGTCGCCCCGGTCGTGGCGCTCACCCTGGCCTGCGCGCCCGCCGCCTGGGCCGCCCACCTGTTCACCACCCGCGCCCGCCGCAGGCTCCGGTCCAGCCGGGGACTGGAGGACTTCTCGGCCTCGGTGCGCCCCGTGCTCCTGGGCGCGGTCGCCCTGTTCACGCTCGCCCTGACAGCCCTGCTCGCCGCGGCGTCCGCACTTCTCGACGAGCCCCCGGCGCTCCCCGAGACGCTGGCTCTGGGCGCCCTGCTCTTCCTGGCCCGCCTCCTCACGATCCACGGCTTCACCTACGCGCCGAAGGTGATCCTCACCGTCACGGCCACCGCCCAGGCCCTCGCCCTGGCGACTGTCGTCGCCGCCCGCCTTCCCGGCTGTGCGGCGCTGTCCACACCGGTGGAAACCCTGACCGCCTGGAACCCCGCGGCCGTCCCCACCCTCACCTGCGGCGCAGCGGCCCTGACCCTCCTGATCCACGCCTCGCGCAAACTCCCCCGCGCCTCGGCACACATCCCTGCGGAGCGACCCCGGTGACCGGCCGGGCCCGCCGTGCGGAGCGGGAGCGGGTCAAGCACCCCGGCGCTGCCGGTGTCCCTCGCGCCGAAGCGGGTCACACAACCCGGAACACGCCCGGTGCCCCGACACCGGCATCGGTCAAGGCCGGGGCCACCGATCCGGCCGATCCGGGCCGCCCGGCCCGCCCGGCCGATCCGGCCCAACCGGTCGGCCCGGCCCAACCGGTCGGCCCGGCGTCCGCGGGGCCCCGACGTCACCTCCCGACCCCGGCACCTCACCCGAAGGAGAACCCCACATGATTTCGCGCCCGGCAGCTCCGCACTCCGAAGGAGCCCCCCGATGAGAGTCCTGCTGATCGGAGCCAACGGCTACCTCGGCCGCTTCGTCGCCGACCGCCTCCTCGCCGACCCCGCCGTCCAGCTCACGGCCCTCGGCCGGGGTGACGACGCCGACGTCAGGTTCGACCTCGCCACCGGCAGTCCCGGCGCCCTCACCCGCTTCCTCGACGCCGTCCACCCCGGCGTGGTCGTCAACTGCGCCGGCGCCACACGAGGTGGCGCCCGTGAACTCACCCGCCACAACACCGTCGCCGTCGCCACCGTCTGCGAGGCCCTCCGCCGCAGCGGCTGCGGCGCCCGGCTCGTACAGCTCGGCTGCGGCTCGGAGTACGGCCCCAGCCAGCCCGGCTCCTCCACCGCGGAGGACGCCGTTCCCCGCCCCGGCGGCCCGTACGGCGTCAGCAAGCTCGCCGCCACCGAACTGGTCCTCGGCTCCGCGCTGGACGCCGTGGTCCTGCGGGTCTTCTCACCCGTGGGCCCGGGCACTCCCGCCGGTTCCCCCCTGGGCCGCCTCGCCGAGGCCATGCGCCGTGCCATGCAGTCCGGTGACGCCGAGCTGAGGCTCGGCGGCCTCGGCGCACAGCGGGACTTCATCGACGTCCGGGACGTCGCCCGCGCCGTCCACGCCGCCTCCCTCTCCGCCGCGCAGGGCGTCATCAACATCGGCTCGGGCCGGGCCGTCCGCCTCCGCGACGCCGCCGGCATCCTCGCCCGGGTGGCCGGATACGGCGGCACCCTCAACGAGCTGGACAACCCGCCCGGCCTGCACCACGCCCCCGCCCCCCACATGACCCACGCGACGAGCACCCCGCACCTGAGGCCCACCATCGGCCACCCCCGCACCGACCCCGACCACCACCCCCACGCCGCCGGCACCAACCCCGCCGCCTTCCCGTATCCCGACGGCTGCGGCTCCTGGCAGCAGGCCGACGTACGCACCGCCCGGGACCGCCTCGGCTGGCGCCCCCGCATCAACCTCGAGGAGTCCCTGGCCGACATCTGGATGGAGGCGGCATGCCGTATCTGACCAGCACCAGACCGGGGACCGCGAGCACGGACGTCCGTACCGGCTTCGGCATTCCCGGCTTCGCGCACCCCCTCCTCGCCCCCCTCGAGTGGAACGGGCTCACCCGTCCCGGCACCCCTCTGCACTGGGTGGTGCTCAACGTGGCCGACGGCCCCGGCGTCCAGCCCGACCCGCACTGTCTGGCAGCGGCCGGCCGCCTGCGCAACGCCGGAGTCCGTGTCCTCGGCCACCTCGACACCGTCCACGGTCTGCGTTCCTTCGGCGAGGCGATCTCCGACGCACACCGCTACCTCGACTGGTACCAGGTCGACGGCTTCCTCCTGGACCGCTGCCCCGCCGACCGTGTCGCCCTCCCCGAGGTGCGGCGCACCGTCGGCACACTCCGGGTGATCCACGAGGACGCCCACATCGTCCTGGGCCACGGCACCCACCCCTACCCCGGATACGCGGAGCACGCCGACCAGCTGGTCACCTTCTCCGGCGCGTGGAGCGACTACCGCTGGTCGCAGGTGGCCGAGTGGACCGCCGACCACCCGCCCGAACGCTTCTGTCACTTCGTGCACGGAGTGCCGGGACCGCACCTGGACGAGGCCCTGCGCATCGCCCGCTGGCAGGGGGCCGCGACGATCTACTTCACCGATCACGCCCCCGGCCCGCTCACCGACCCCTGGGAGCAGCTGCCCGGCTACTGGGACGACATCGTCTCGCGGATCGGAACGGGTGTCTCGGAATGAAAAAGGGCATGGCAGTGTTAAGCGCAGAACAACCGTACTGATTGACCGACCAACGGAGTCCCCGTGTCGCTGCCACCCCTGGTCGAGCCGGCCCCCGAGCTCACCGTAGACGAGGTCCGCCGGTACTCCCGCCACCTGATCATCCCCGATGTGGGCATGGACGGGCAGAAGCGGCTGAAGAACAGCAAGGTGCTCTTCGTGGGCGCCGGCGGACTGGGTTCCCCGGGGCTGATGTACATGGCCGCGGCGGGCGTGGGCACGCTCGGCATCGTGGAGTTCGACGAGGTCGACGAGTCGAACCTGCAGCGCCAGGTCATCCACAGCCAGTCCGACATCGGCCGGCCCAAGGCCGAGTCCGCGCGGGACTCGATCAAGGGCATCAACCCGTACGTGAACGTGGTCCTGCACGAGGAGCGGCTCGAGGCCGACAACGTGATGGGCATCTTCAGCCAGTACGACCTGATCGTGGACGGCACGGACAACTTCGCCACCCGCTACCTGGTCAACGACGCCTGTGTGCTGCTGAACAAGCCGTACGTGTGGGGATCGATCTACCGCTTCGACGGTCAGGCCTCCGTCTTCTGGTCCGAGCACGGCCCGTGCTACCGCTGCCTCTACCCGGAGCCCCCGCCCCCCGGCATGGTTCCCTCCTGCGCCGAGGGCGGCGTCCTGGGCGTGCTGTGCGCGTCCATCGGCTCGATCCAGGCCAACGAGGCCATCAAGCTGCTCGCCGGCATCGGCGAGCCCCTGGTCGGCCGCCTGATGATCTACGACGCCCTGGAGATGCAGTACCGCCAGGTCAAGGTCCGCAAGGACCCCGACTGCGCGATCTGCGGCGAGAACCCGACCGTCACCGAGCTCATCGACTACGAGGCCTTCTGCGGCGTCGTGTCCGAGGAGGCCCAGGCGGCGACGGCCGGCTCCACGATCACTCCCAAGCAGCTCAAGGAGTGGATGGACGACGGCGAGAGCATCGAGCTCATCGACGTCCGCGAGCCGAACGAGTTCGAGATCGTGTCCATCCCGGGCGCCCGCCTGATTCCGAAGAACGAGTTCCTCATGGGCAACGCCCTGGAGAGCCTGCCGCAGGACAAGAAGATCGTCTTGAACTGCAAGACGGGTGTCCGCAGTGCGGAAGTCCTCGCGGTCCTGAAGTCCGCGGGCTTCTCCGACGCCGTCCACGTGGGCGGCGGAGTGGTCGGCTGGGTCAACCAGATCGAGCCGGAGAAGCCGATCTACTGAGCCACATCGGCCGCTGCCGAGGCGGGGGCTCCGGGCACCACGGGTGCGCGGGGCCCCCGCTGTCGTCAGGAGCAGACCTTGCCGTCCTTCGGCACCGTGCCGTCGAGCAGGTACGCGTTCACCGTGGAGTCGACACAGTCGCTGCCACTGCCGTACGCGCCATGGCCCTCGCCCTTCCAGGTGAGCATCACGCCGACGCCCTCGCCCAGCTCGTCCGCCATCTTCCGGGCGCCCTCGTACGGTGTGGCCGGGTCGCCGGTGTTGCCCACGACCAGGATCGGGGCCGCGCCGGGCGCGCTCACCTCGGGTGTGTCGAACTGACCGGGAACCGGCCAGTCGTGACACCAGCCGGCCGTGTCCCAGCCGAGGAAGGAGCCGAACACGGGCGAGATCTCCTCGAACTCGGGCAGCAGCTCCCTCGTCTCCTCCACGGTCGGCCGCTGCTTGTCGTCCAGGCACGATATGACCCGCTGCGAGTGGGTCGTCGTGCCGTAGCGCCCCGAGGCGTCGCGTTCGTTGTAGCCGTCGGCCAGGGCCAGCAGTTCGGAGCCGTCCCCGTCCTCCGCCGCCTCCAGCGCACTGGTCAGCGCCGGCCAGCTGGTCTTGCTGTACAGCGGCAGAACGATGCCCGTCAGGGCCAGCGACTGGGTCAGCTCACGCCCGGACGAGGACGTCGGCAGCGGCTCGGCGTCGATCCGGTCCAGCAGCTCCGCGATCTCCCGCGACCCCTGCCCGGGGTCCCGGCCGGTGGACTTCAGGTAGTTGTTGAGAGCCGTCTGGAACCCGCGCGTCTGGTTCTTGGCGTGCCCCACGGTGTCGGCGGTCGGGTCGACCACCGCGTCGAGCGTCAGCCGGCCCACCTTCCGGGGGAACAGATGCGCGTAGACGCCGCCCAGTTCGGTGCCGTAGGAGATGCCGAAGTAGTTCAGCCTGTCGTCGCCGAGGGCCTGCCGGATGCGGTCCATGTCGCGAGCGGTGTCGGTGGTCGACACGTGGGCCATCAGCTTCCCGGCGGCCTCCTGGCAGCCCTTGCCGAAGCCGGCGGCGTCCTGGAGGTACGTCCGCTCCTCGGCCGGAGTGTCCGGGGTGCCGTCCACCGACGATTCGGCGGCCGCTATGTCCTTGTCGTCGCGGCATCGGACGCCCTCGCTGGCGGCCACTCCCCGAGGGTCCCAGCTGACCAGGTCGTAGCGCTCGTGCAGTGCGGAGACCGCGGGGGCGTAGGACGGCATCATGGAGACGCCCGAGCCGCCTGGACCGCCGAAGTTGAACAGCAGGGAGCCGAGGCGGTCGTCTCCGGTGGCCTCGGCCCGGATGAGGGCCAGCCCGATCGTCGGGCCGTCCGGCTCCGCCCAGTCCAGCGGCACCTGGAGTGTGGCGCACTGCCAGTCGCCGCCCGGTGCCGGCTCACTGCCGGTGGCTTCGCAGCGCCCCCAGTCCAGTGCCGTCCCGCCGCTCTTGCCGTCGTTGCCGTTGTCGTCCTTCCCGGAGTCGTCGTCCGACGAGCCGGCGCCGCTGCAGCCGGCCGTCAGCAGCGCGGCGGCGACCGTCAGGGCCGTCCACCGTGTGAAACGGGTCATGTACCGATTCCCCCCTCGCTGGCCGTCCGCACCGTGCCACGGATGGCGGTCGTGCCATGGTAGGCAGATTCGCCGCCCGTCGGGCGACCCTGTGGATAACGCTCTGACCTGGGAAGACGCGAGACCCATGGGCCGGTCAGGGGCAGACCGTCCCGGCCGTCGGCACCTTTCCGTCCAGCAGATAGCCGTTCACCGCGCCCTGCACGCACGCGTCCCCGCTGTTGTAGGCGCCGTGCCCCTGCCCCCGGTACGTCAGTTCCACACCGACACCCTCACCGAGTGCCCGCGCCATCCGGCGAGCCCCCTCGTAAGGGGTGGCCGGGTCGCCGGTGTTGCCGATGACCAGGATCGGTGCGGAGCCGGGGGCGCTCACGTCCGGTCGGTCGGCGGCACCCGGCACCGCCCAGTCCGTGCAGCTGACCATGCCCCACGCCAGATAGTCGCCGAACAGCCCGGATGCCGCCCGGAACTCGGGCAGGCGGCGTTCCACGTCCTCCGGCGTGTAGCGGGGCTTGTCATCGGCGCAGTTGATGGAGGTGTTGGCCGCGGCGAGGTTGCTGTACTCGCCGTTCTCGCTGCGCCCGTTCATCGAGTCGGACAGCAGCATCAGGATCGTGCCGTCACCGTCGTAGGCCTGCTCCAGGCCCTCGGTGAGGAACTCCCAGAAGTCCCGCGAGTAGAGCGCCTGCGCGATGCCACCGGTCGCCGCGGTCTGGGTCAGTTCGCGCGGGAAGATACCCGGGACGGGCGTGCGGTCGAGGTCTTCCAGAAGCCCCGCGATACGGTCCTTCACGTCCTGCGCGCTGTCTCCGACGGGGCACTTCTCGGACCGGGAGACACAGTCCTCGGCGTAGTTGTCGAGCGCGAGCTGGAATCCGCGGGCCTGCCCGAGCGCGCCCTGTTCCGCGGTCCGGGTGGGGTCGACGACCGCGTCGAACACCGCGCGGCCCACCTTCTCGGGGAACAGGTGGGCGTAGACGCCGCCGAGTTCGGTGCCGTAGGAGATGCCGAAGTAGTGCAGCCGTTCGTCGCCGAGGACCTGGCGCATCAGATCGAGGTCGCGGGCGGCGTCCGTGGTGCGCACACGCGGGAGGATCCGCCCGGAGTTCTCCTCACAGTCCGCGTTGAACTCCTTGGTGCTGTCCAGCAGTTCCGCGCGCTCGGCGGCGTCGTCGGGGGTCGCGTCCTGCTGGAACAGGGCGTCGAGCCGCTGGTCGTCCTGGCAGATCACCGGCGTGCTGCGGCCGACCCCGCGGGGATCGAAGCTGACCAGGTCGTAGCGGGTGCGCAGGGTCGCGTAGTCTTCGCCGAACGCGGGCAGAGCGGTGACTCCGGAGCCGCCCGGGCCGCCGAAGTTGAAGATCAGGGAGCCGATGCGCTCGCGCTCCGCGCCGCTCGACCCCGCCCGGATCAGCGCGAGGTCGATGGTGTCGCCGTCGGGGTCGTCCCAGTCCAGCGGCGCCTTCATGGTGGTGCAGCTCCACTCGCCCCCGGCGCCCGGCAGGGGGGACGGGGGCGGGCCTCCGCCCTGCGCCTCGGACGGGGCCGGGCAGCTCTTCCAGACGAGCTCCTGCCGCGTCAGATCCTCGTCCCGGTCGTCCCCGCCGCAGCCCGCCAGGAGTGCCGGCAGCAGGACGGCGCAGGCGGTCAGGGCGGTGCCACGCAGGCGGAAGGGGTGGGGCATGCTCCCATCCTGGCGTCGCCCGGGGCGGGATGCGCGGGGCACGGTCCGTACGAGGTATGAGCCCCGCGCCCCCGGGAGGCCCGCCTACAGAGCCGCTTTGCGGGTGAGGTGGTTGAAGGCGAGCCATCCCGGCAGCACGGGCAGCCACAGCGTCAGCAGCCGGAAGAGCAGCACCGCCGGAGCGGCGACCTCCTTGGGGAGGCCGACGGCGATCAGACCGACGGTCAGGGTCGCCTCGACCGCGCCGATGCCGCCCGGCGTCGGCGCCGCCGACCCGAGCGCGTTGCCGGCGAGGAACACGACCGCGACGCTCGCGAGACTGACCGACGTCGTCTCGTCGCCGAACGCCCGGATCGAGGCGTCCAGACACATCACGAAGCACGCCGTGAGCAGCAGCATGCCGCCGATGCCGGTGACCAGCTTCTGCGGCCGTTGCAGCACGTCGAGCATGCGCGGCACGACTCCCGCGAAGAGCGACCGCACGCGTGTGACGACGAACTTCCGCAGGAACGGCACCGACGTCACCACGAGCACCAGCACCGCGACCGTGAGCAGGCCGCCGATCACCGTGCGGGACGGCGAGAGGGAGGGCGTCTTCTCGGTACCGGTCAGATAGCCGAAGGCCAGCAGCATCAGGATGTGGCAGCCGAGCCCGAAGAGCTGCGACGCGCCGACGCTCGCGACCGCGAGCCCGGGCCGCACTCCGGCCCGCTGGAGGAAGCGGGTGTTCAGGGCGACACCGCCCACCGCCGCCGGGGCGACGATCTTCACGAACGAGCCGGCGACCTGCGCCGCGACGGTTCTCAGGAACGGCACCCGCTCGGGCACGAATCCGAGCAGCGCCATGGCCGCCGCCAAGTAGCTGGCCGCCGAGAACAGCACCGCCGCGGCCACCCAGCCCCACTCCGCGTTCGCGACCAGCGGGCCGAACTCGATGTGGGTGAGCTGGGTGAGCAGGAAGTACGCGCCGATCGCGCCGGCGATGAGGCTGATCAGCGTCCGCGGCCGCACCCGCTCCAGACGGGCCGGCTCGACCGGGGCCTGCGGACGGATACGCAGCACCACGTGCCGGATCTGGGTGAGCAGATCCTCCTCGCGTGCCTCCTCCAGCGCCTCGTCGATGGCCCGCTTCTCGGCCCGCTGTTCCGCGCGTACGGCCTTCTTGTCCGGTTTCTCGGACTTCTCGGGGAGCACCTGCTCGGCGTCGTGGGCACCGCCGTGCTCCGCGCGGGCCGGCCTGGCCTGCCGGGCGGCGTCGAGCACCGCCTCGCGTTCGCGTTCGGACCGTTCCCGCGCCAGCTTCCGCAGCGTCCCGCGCGTGGAGCGGCTCAGCGCGATGGGCTGGAGCATCGGCAGACAGTCCGCCACGGCGTCGGGACCGAGGACGCTCAGCGCGGAGGCCACCGCGCGTTCGGCGCCCACCCTGAGACCCAGCGTCACCAGCAGCTGGGAGATGTCCATCCGCAGGAGCAGATCGCCGGCCGCGATCTCACCGCCGCGCAGATCGGTGAGGATCACCGTGCCGGAACCGTCCACCAGGATGGCGTCGCCCACCAGCCGGCGGTGCGCGATACGGCGGGACTGCAGGGCCTGCACCTGACGCCAGGTGCCGCGCAGCAGTTCGTCGGTGATCTCCTCGTCCGGCAGCGAGTCGAGGGTGTGCCCGCCGCTGTGCTCGTAGACGAGCATCACCGCGTCGGGGCCGAGCTCCGAGGTGGCGATCAGTTTGGGCGCGTTGGCTCCGGCCGCGATGGCCGCGTACGCCAGCAGCGCCTCCTGCTCCAGCGCCTGGCGCAATGACTGCAGGCTGCTGCGGGTGGCGAAGCCGCGCAGGGCCAGATTGCGCCACGCGCGGTAGAAGAATCCCTGCGCCTGCTGCTCACGGTCGACCACCGTGACGTCCAGCGGCGGACCGTCCTCCAGGGTGACGAAGTACCGGCGCCCGCGGTCGCCGGTCTCGGAGGCGTCCGCCGTCTCCTCGCGCGAGGCGGTCACGGGGCGGAAGCCGACGGTACGCAGGCCCGCCATCAGGGTGCGTCCGGTGGGGCGCACATTGGGCGAGCCCACCGCGTAGAGGGTGCCGTAGGCCACGGTCCAGCCGATCAGGACCGTGAGGATGATCGAGAACGGGGTGGTGTACCCGGTGACGAGCATCGAGAAGGCGTCGAGGAGCAGCACGACCCACAGGACCGCGCGCCACCGCGGTCTGCGGGACATGCCGACCGCCGTCATGTACGCGATGACCGGCGCCAGATATCCGTGCACCGGGTCGGTGAGGGCGTGGATGTCACCCGGCGAGGGCTGGGTGAGCGCCTCCTGGATCGAGCCCGGAGCGGCACGTGCCACCCACAGGTCGGTGGCGAGTGTCACACCGTGCGCGAGGACGGCGGCGAGCACACCGTCCGCGATCCGCAGTCCGTCCCGCTTGATCAGCCGCTCGATGGCGAAGGCGACCGGAACGAGGAGGATCGCGATGCTGGAGGCCAGGCCCGCGATCTTGATGAGCAGGTCGGGCGCCTGTCCGGTGCCCTTGGTGATGTCCTGTTCCAGCCCCGAGGTGGTGCCGTGGGCGAACGCGGCGATCGCCAGCAGCACCACGACGGCCAGTACGCCGCCCAGGAGCCGCATGAGATCGGAGGGGCGGTGCACCCGCGCGGGAAGCAGCGGTTCGTCGCCCTCCACCTCGTCGATGTGCGCCGTGTCGGGGTCCGTGCGGCCGGAGTCCGCGGTGTCCGGGCGAGACGAGGCGTCAGGGGTGCCCTCCGTGTCCTCGGGGTGCGCGCCCTGCTGCTTCATCGTCTCTTCTCGATCTCGTATCACCGGTCACCGCCCGCACGATGGTGGCATGCTGTATCGCCACAAGGGGGCATCAGGGTCGGAAAGCGGGGCGGCACAGTCTGCCCGAACCGCTGCTCCGGGGCGAGTCGTACGCACACGGGTGAGCGCGTCGCGTTGTCGGTGGTGTGGTGCAGGATGGGGTGGATGAGCCAGGAGAGCCTTCCGTCCGACGGCGGCCCGCGGGATGCTGATGCCCTGCCCGAATACGCCGAGCGGGTCCTCGAGGCGGCCGAGCTGATCCCGCCGGGCCGTGTCATGACGTACGGGGACGTGGCCGAGTGGCTGGGGGAGGGCGGCCCCCGTCAGGTCGGGCGCGTGATGGCCCTGTACGGGGGAGCCGTGCCGTGGTGGCGCGTCGTCCGCGCGGACGGTGTGCTGCTGCCGGGGCACGAGCTGCGGGCCCTCGGCCACTACCGCGCGGAGAGCACGCCGCTGAAGGAGGCGAGCCGGGCCGCGCAGGACCATGTGCCGCGGCTCGACATGAGACGCGCGCGATGGGACGGCGGCGGGGACACCGAAGGTCACACCTGACAGCTTCCGCCCTCGCGCCCGCCGCTGTGTGAGCCCTGACGCGTCACGAGGAGACAGGGCACATCCGTGGCATGACGTACGTTCGTGAGGTGCGGGACATGTGCGCCGCGAGGGGCCGGAGGGAAGAAGCGGAAGGTCTGCTTCCGCGGTTTTCACCGGCGTAGCGTCGGCAGCGCGTGTCCCCTTCATCACCCGCCCACCGCCCCGCACACGCGGCGAACGACCCCACAGCACACCCACCAGGACCGGCGAACCACGTGAGCTCCTCTTTCTCCACCAGCGGCCTGTCGCACCCCCCGGTGCGACGGGGGAACCGCGGCGCTTACCGACTGGTGCGTACCCCGCCGGCTCGCGTGAATCCCCCTGTACTGGACGCCGCGCAGCGCTCCGTGGTTGAGCACACGACCGGCCCCCTGCTCGTTCTCGCAGGTCCGGGCACCGGTAAGACCACCACGCTCGTCGAGTCGGTGGCCGCCCGGACCGGCCGCGGTCAGGACCCCGGGCGGATCCTGGTGCTGACGTTCAGCCGCAAGGCTGCCGTCGAACTGCGCGACCGCATGGCCCTGCGCATCGGGGCGGCACACGCCCCGCAGGCGACCACCTTCCACTCGTTCTGCTACGCCCTGATCCGCGCCCACCAGGACAGCGACCTCTTCGCGGAGCCGCTGCGGCTGCTGTCGGGCCCCGAACAGGACGTCACCGTGCGTGAGCTGCTCGCCGGCCAGGTGGACCTGGAGCGGCTCGGACTGGCCCACGTGCGCTGGCCGGACGAACTGCGCGCCTGCCTGACCACCCGCGGCTTCGCCGACGAGGTCCGCGCGGTGCTCGCCCGCAGCCGCGAACTGGGCCTCGGTCCCGACGCCCTGAACGCCTTCGCCCGCCGTATCGGACGCCCCGACTGGCGGGCCGCCTCCGCCTTCCTCGCCGAGTACCTCGACGTCCTCGATCTGCAGGGCGTCCTCGACTACGCCGAACTCGTCCACCGCGCGGTGCTCCTCGCACACCGCCCGGAGATCGCCCGGCAGCTCGCCGCGCGGTACGACGCCGTCTACGTCGACGAGTACCAGGACACCGACCCCGCCCAGGTACGGCTGCTGCACGCCCTGGCCGGCGGACGCACCCTCGTCGCCTTCGGCGACCCCGACCAGTCGATCTACGCGTTCCGGGGCGCGGACGTGGGCGGCATCCTGGAATTCCCGCACGCCTTCCCCCGTGCGGACGGCCGTCCGGCCCCGGTCGAGGTGCTCCGCACCTCCCGGCGCTCCGGCGCCACCCTCCTCGAGGCCACCCGACGGGTGACCCGGCGCATGCCGCTGGCCCGGCTCCCCGCGGAGAAGGTCCGCGCCCACCGGGAGCTGACCCCGGTACGGGACGGAGGCCGCGCCGAGGTGTACACGTACCCGACGTCCGGCACGGAACTGGACAACATCGCCGACATCCTGCGCCGGGCGCACCTCGAGGACGGGGTCCCCTGGAGCGACATGGCCGTCCTGGTGCGGGCCGGAGCCCGCACCCTCCCCACCGTCCGCCGCGCGCTCACCTCGGCCGGCGTCCCCGTGGACGTCGACGGCAATGACCTGCCCCTGCGCCACGAACCCGCGGTGGCCCCACTGCTGACAGCCCTGCGCGCGGTGGCGACGGCGGCGGCGGACGACCGGGAGAACGCCGCAACCGCAGCCGCAGCCCTCGGCCCAGTTGCAGCCGCAGTCGACGCCGACACCGGGGCAGAGGCCGGAGCCGGGGCCGGAACCGCGACCGGCGTCGATACCGAGGCCGAACCCGAACCCGAGGCCGGAATCGGAGCCGAGGTCGAGCCGGGAGCGCGTGCCGGGGCCGGAACCGGAACCGGCGCCGGGCCCGAGGCCGAACCCGAACCCGAGGCCGGAATCGGAGCCGAGGTCGAGCCGGGAGCGCGTGCCGGGGCCGGAACCGGAACCGGCGCCGAGACCGGGCCCGAGCCCGGAGCCGAGGCCGAGGCCGAGGCCGAAACCGAAACCGGGTCCGACGCCGGCACCGGTGTCGAACCCGCCACCGCCACCACCGCCACCGACGCGTGCTGGCTCGACACCGAGACCGCTCTCACCCTGCTCACCTCCCCCCTCGCCGGCATGGACGCGGCCGATCTGCGTCGGCTCGGCCGCGCTCTGCGCGAGGAGGAGCGTTCCGCGGGCAACCCGCTGCCGCCCCCCTCGGACGAGCTGCTCGCGCGGGCGCTGACCGAACCCGAGCGGCTC
>NZ_NEUB01000940.1 GCF_002910825.1 Streptomyces sp. SM1
CTCGAGGAGGTGGCCGCCGAGCCGCCCGCCGGCACCTGGGGCGACACCCACCGCCTCGCCCCCTGGCGGGCCCTGCCGCCGTCCGGAACGCCGTACGACGAACCCGGCCTCTCCGGCGACCACGACTGCGTGCTGTGCACCTCCCCCGTGCCCGGCCTCACCGACCTCGCCGCGCGCGGTCCCGCCGCCCGCTACGTCTGGGACCTGGCCCGGCGCGAGGACAGCCGCTGGGTGGTGCCGCACGGCGCCTCGGGCGTACCCGGCTCACCGCACCACCGAGACCAGCAGCCCCTGTGGCTCGCCGGAGACCTGGCCCCGGTCCTCACCGACTGGGCGCACCTGACGAAGGAGACCGATGTCTGACCCTTACGCCTCCCGGACGGCCGTCCACGAGCAGGAGGTCGACGGCTTCGGCACCGTACGCGTCCTGCCGCTGGACCCGGCCGCCGACGCACCCCTCCTGCACCGCTGGGTGTCCGGGGAACGCGCCGCCTTCTGGGGCATGAACGGCCTCACCGAACAGCGCGTCACCGAGATCTACGCCCATATGGACACCCTCGACACCCACCACGCGTACCTCGTCCTCAAGGACGGCGTTCCCGCCGCGCTGCTCCAGACGTACGAGCCGGAGGCCGACCGCGTCGGCGCGTGCTACCCCGTCGAACCGGGCGACATCGGCGTCCATCTGCTCCTCGCCCCCGCCGCACCCGGCGACACCCGGTCCGGCTGGACCGGCGGGCTGGCGGCCGGCATCGTCACGTACGTGATGGTGGTGCTGGACCGCAGGCGGGTGGTGGTCGACCCGGACGTCGCCAACGAGAAGGCGGTCGCCCGCTTCCTGCGCCTGGGATTCACCGCCGGACCCCGGGTCGTCCTCCCGGAGATCGACCTGCCGGACGTGTACCTCCCGGAGAAGAAGGCGCAGCTCGCGTTCCTCACCCGCGAGGTGGCGTTCGGCGGGTGACCCCCGATGAACTCGTCGCCCTCCCCCATAGCCCTTGAGGGCATGGGAGGTGCCCCCATCGGTCTGGAGCCGCTCCCCCGCGAGGGCGGGCGGTTCCGCCAGACCTGGGCCGGCCCCGCACGTCCGGACGGCCGGCCCGAGGGCACCGCCATCGTCGCCCTGCTCACCGACGCCCCCTACGACTTCTCCGCCCTGCACCGCCTGCGCGCCGACGAGATCTGGCACCACTACCTCGGCGACCCGCTCCAACTGCTCCTCCTCGCCCCCGACGGCACCTCCCGCACCCCCGTCCCCGGCGTGGACGTCCTGGGCGGCCAGCACGTCCGGCTCACCGTCCCCGCCGGTACCTGGATGGGCGCACGCGTGGCGGCGGGCGGTGCCTGGACGTTCTTCGGCTGCACGATGGCGCCCGGCTTCACCTTCGAGGGCTACGAGCACGGCGACGCGGCGGAACTGACGGCGCGCCACCCCGAACGGGCGGCGCTGATCGCGGGACTGGCCCGCCCATGAGCGAGCGGGGTCTGCTGCACGGCCAGGTCGCCCTGGTCACCGGCGCGGGCGGCGGCATCGGCCGGGGCATCGCACGGCGGTTCGCCGAGGAGGACGCGGCCGTCGCCCTGCACTGCCGTACGGCGCTCGCCTCCGCACGGGACACCGCCGACCGCATCCGGGAGGCGGGCGGCGCGGCCGTCGTCCTCCGGGGCGACCTCACCGACGAGGAGACGTGCCACCGCGTGGTGGCCGAGGCGGCCGAGTGGGGTGGCGGACGGCTGACCGCGCTCGTCGACAACGCCGGGGTCCAGCCGGTCCAGGACCGCGCCGGAATGACGGCGGCACAGTGGCGCGCGGTCGTCGACACCAACCTGACCGGCGTCTTCGCCTGCACCCAGGCGGCGGCCCGCCTCATGCGCGACCAGGACGGCGGCGGCAGTGTCACCCACATCGCCTCCGTCGAGGCGGGCATCCCGGCCCCCGGGCACGCCCACTACGGCGCCTCCAAGGCGGCGGTGGTGATGCACGCCCGCGCGGCGGCCCAGGAGTACGGCCCGTGGGGCGTCCGCGTCAACACGGTCTCGCCCGGCCTGATCGACCGGGAGGGTCTGGCGGAGGACTGGCCGGAGGGCGTACGCCGGTGGCGTGAGGCGTCCGCCGTGGGCCGGCTCGGCCGCCGGAGGACATCGGCGACGCCGGCGTGTTCCCGGCGTCCCGCCTCGCGTCCTGGGTGACCGGCCACGACCTGGTGGTGGACGGGGGAGCGACGGCCCGGCCCACCTGGTGAGCACACCGGGCTTCCCGTCCGTACCTGTCGAGAGGCCGGATTGCCGGGAGGCCGGATTGCCGGGAGGCGGGTAAGACGTGGAGAGACGGCGCAGCGAGGCGGCGGGCGATGACGGAAGCAGCGGCACCCCGGACGTCCGGCGAACCCGGCGGCTTCAAGGGCTGGTGCTGCTGGGCACCGTACTGGTCCTGCTCGTCCTCGGCAGCGCCGCCCCGGCGAGCGCCCACGCCGCCCTCCGTGCCAGCGACCCCGAGGCCGGAAGCGTCGTCGAGACCGCCCCGCGCCACATCACCCTGACCTTCACGGAGTCCGTCGGCCTGCTCGACGACTCCTTCCGCGTCTACAGCCCCGACAACCGGCGGGTCCACCTCGAGGAGCCTCAGCACGCGGACGGCGCCTCCGACACCGCGCGCACCGAGCTGCCCGGCGACCTCGCCGACGGCACCTACACGGTGGCCTGGCGGGTGGTCTCCGCCGACAGCCACCCCGTCTCCGGCGCCTTCACCTTCTCCGTCGGCGCACCCTCGCCCACCCCGCCCGCCGCACCCGCGGACCATGCCGAACACCCGGTCACCAAGAGCCTGTACGACACCGGCCGCTACCTCGCCTACATCGCCGCCGCCCTGATGATCGGCGCGGCGGCGTTCATCGGACTGTGCCGCCCGCCGGACACCTCCCCGCTGCGGCCGGCGCTGCTCATCGGCTGGTGGACGCTGCTGACGGCCACGCTCGCGCTGCTCGTCCTGCGCGCCCCCTACGAGAACGGCACGTCCCCCGCGGCCGCCCTCGACCTCTCGGCGTTCACCGGCACCCTCACCGGCCGCCCGGGTCTCGCCCTGCTGACCCGGCTGGCCCTGCTCCTGCTGACGGCGGCGGTCCTGGTACCGCTCGCCCGGCGCAGTGCCCCCCGGGCCCGACTGGCGATCGGCGCCGCCGTCTCCGTCGCCCTCGCCCTCACCTGGGCGGCGGCCGAACACGCCTCCGCCGGGATCCAGGTCCCGGCGGCGATGACGTCGTCCGTCCTCCACCTGCTGGCGATGGCCTGCTGGCTGGGCGGCCTCACGGCCCTGCTCCTCACCCTCCACCGTGCGAAGACCCCGCCCCCGCCGGCCACGGTCGCCCGCTTCTCCCGCCTGGCCTTCGTCTCCGTGACCGTCCTCGTCGTCACCGGCCTCTACCAGTCCTGGCGCGGCCTCGGCTCCTGGTCGGCCCTCACGGAGTCGTCGTACGGCCGCACCCTGACGGCCAAACTCGCGGTGACCGTCTTCCTGCTGCTGGCGGCGGTCTTCTCCCGCCGCTGGACGACCCTCCTGGTGACGAGGGCGCAGGCACCGGCGAGGGTGGGGACCCGGGTGCCGGAACCGGTCGGCGCGCCGGGCGGGACCCCGGAAGAACCGGTGCCGGACGGACCGAACCGACCCGGCACGCCCCCGCCGTCGACCCCCGACCACTACCGCCGCGCCCTGCGCCGCTCCGTGCTGGCGGAGGTGGCCGTGGCCGTCGTCGTCCTCCTGATCACCACGGTGCTGACCGGCACTCTCCCCGCCCGCGCGGAGGCCGAGGCGGCCGAGGCCCCCCGCCCCCAGGTGGCCGGACTCCCCGGCGCGGAGGCCTTCACCATCCCCTACGACGTCGGCACACCCGGAGGCCGCGGCACGGTGCAGATCCAGATGGACCCGGGCCGGGTCGGCGAGAACGGCCTCCAGGCCGTGGTCTTCGGCCCCCGCGGCGCCCTGACCTTCGTCCCCGAACTCGGCATCTCCTTCACCCTCGCCGCCAAGGACATCGGCCCCATCGACGCGAAGGTGACCGACCGCGGCGGCTACTGGGCCACCAGCGACCTCACCCTCCCCCTCGAAGGCTCCTGGACGATGAAACTGACCATCCGCGTCTCCGAACTGGACCAGGTGACCGAGACCCGGCAGGTGGAGATCACCCGCTGAGGGCGTGCCAGGGCTCAACGGCGCGCACACGTAAGGATTTCGTCATCCGTCACGCTGCTCCGAACGGGCCGTCCGCCGCGTTGAATGGGAACCGGTACTGCTGATTCTGAGGAAGGCGATCGACATGGGGCGGGTCCGGGGCGCACTGTTCAGGCCGTGGACGGCCGGAGTGCTGATGGTGGCGGTCGTCGGAGGAGCGTTCGGCCTGTACTGGTTCCAGCCGTGGAAGCTGTGGCAGGACGAGACGGTGCAGGAGGCGTTGCCCGAGGTCACGGCGGCCGCCTCGACCCCGCCCGCCGGGGCACCGTCCGGGACGGCGGCCACCCCGTCTCCGGCCGGCCCGACGACACTGGCGAGCGGCGAGATGATCAGCCACGAGCACGCGACGTCCGGCACGGTGAGATTCGTGCGGCTGGCCGACGGCAGCCATGTCGTGCGCCTGGAAGGGCTCGACACCAGCAACGGCCCCGACCTGCACGTGTGGCTGACCGACGCGCCGGTGAAGGAGGGCCGCGCCGGCTGGCACGTCTTCGACGACGGCCAGTACGTCAGCCTCGGCAAGCTCAAGGGCAACAAGGGCAGCCAGAACTACACCGTGCCCGAGGACGTCGATCCGTCCCGCTACACCAGCGTCACCATCTGGTGCGACCGCTTCGACGTCTCCTTCGGCGCGGCGGAACTCGCCCGCGTCTGACGCGCCGCGCGACCGGCGGGCGGCGGGCCCGCTCACGCCGTCCCGCAGCGGCTGCGGAGGAGTTCCACACCGTCGCCTTCGAGCTCGTCGCAGTAGGCCGCGCGCCCGGTCATGGCCATGATCAGGCTCACGGTGCGCCCGGTCACGAGAGGTCCCGAGCCGGTCGTGAACGGGCCGTCGTCCGCCACGAGTTCCAGGCCGCCGATGCGTCCCTTGGCGACGACCACGAGGTCCGAACCCCGGTAGTACTCGGCCGTCTCCGTGACGGCTTCGACCGGATGGTCGCGGCGGATGCCCAGAGGGCGCCGGATGTCCTCGCCGTGCGCGATCGTCTCGCCCAGCATGGCGATGGCGGGCAGGGGCGGCTTGGTCGTGCTCGGGACGATGCGCCGGAAGTGTTCGAGGGTGTCACCCGGGGTCGCGCCGAGCCGCTCGGCCAGGCGCACGGCCACCTGCCTGTCGAAGTCGAACCGGCAGCGGATCACCCCTGCCAGCCAGCTCACCGCGTTGAGGCTCGCGCCCGCGGTCAGGTGCGCCAGCACCTCGCGAACGGTCAGGCCCGCGCAGAGCGACGGCGTCTCCCACTGCTCGTCCGTCAGGTCCGCGAGATCGGCCGCCAGCGCCGCTCGTTCGGCGTGGATCAAGGACCAGACCCTGGTCCTGGGAGGGCGGTCTGCTGTCAGTGCCGGATCAGTCATGCGAGGAGGACTCCCGCCGCGGAGCAAAGTCATCGCCCGGGAGCGACCGTTGTCCGCGGGGTTGGGGCCGGCGGGCGACGCAACCGCGTGGCGCGTGGCGCGTGGCGCGTGGACGGGGTCCGGCAGGCCGGCGGTGAGCGCCTGCATCACGGACACCGGGCTGGCCCCCGTTCGAACCAGGGCACGACCAGCTCGGCGAGGGCGTCGCAGTCGGCGTCGGGCGGATCGTGCCCATCGGTGACGAGGAGGCCGAGGCAGCCTCAGCCATGTTGATCAATGCGGGGCTTCACGGCCACAAGTACGCCATCGACGCCGCAGTCGCCGAGATGGCGCTGCGGCAGCGCCGTCCGGTCGTCATGATCACCTCGGACACCGACGACATGGCGAAACTCTGCGGCGACACGGTGCGCCTCGTCACCGTGCAGTCGCCACATCTCGGCCAGTCCGCCGACTCACCCACCTTCTGATCCGTAGTTCTCTGTGGATCAGTCGCGAAGGGCCGTACCAGCCGCGCTACGGACCCAGAGGGGCGCTACCGGGCGGGACCGATTGCTGTGGTTGCTGTACGTCGTTGCTGTACAGCAGGATCGAACGATGTCCCGATCAGTAGGCGCTCATACCGCCGACCCGTGCCCTCGGTGCTTCGTCGAGGCAGTCCGTCCGGGCAGGCCGCTGACTGTTGCGGGACGCGATGTGGTCGCCTACCTCTGCGATCACTGTGCGCACACGTGGTCTCGGCCGGTCGAGGATGACCTGGAGGTCTACGACACCGTCAGGGTGGTTCAGCTCGACCAACCGGCGCAGCATCTCGGACGCCGTAGTCGTCGGACCCGGCGGCACGCGGATCGGCTGGGAGATCCAGTACCACCACCTCAGTCCCAGCAGCGTGCACCGGCGCTCGGTCAACGCCGTGGAGCACGGCATCACTCCCCTCTGGGTAGCGAAGGACCGGACGGCATCCCTGATCGACCGCGCTCCGTGGGCGCGGGTCGACGACATGCCGTGGAAGGACATCGCCGACGGCAAGGAGATGGCGATCCGTGGTGGGTACCGGCACCTCGAAGTCTGGAAGTGCGTACCAAGCAGCGAACGCCACTGCCCCATCAGTGAAGGTGCTGGCCACTGTGGCGCGATTCACGCGGACTGGTTCGTGCCCGCACTGTGCCTCCCGGAGAAGAAGCCGGTCTTCATCGAGGACTTAGTCCTGCAGAGCGCCACTGGTGAGAGCGTCCCGGTCTATGTGCCCAGCCGGGGAAGCGGCCGTGCCGGTCGGCATATGTGGGTCTCGGCCGACGACTGCGCGCTGTGGCAGGAGCTCATCGGCGAGAAGTCGCCTCTCCCGGCGGCCCCGGCCGAAGAGGAGGACGACGTGATCACCTTCGCCGAGCAGGAGATCGACCGCGCCTGCCGAGCAGGGGAGGAGGGCTGGTTCGTCAGCGACGGCCGGCCCATCCGTGACCTCGACCAGCCGACCGGCGGCTTCACGCTTCCCCGCATGCCGGTCCAGCGCTCCCGCGACCCGATGCGGATCACCACCGTGGAACGCGCCGCCGCCTCCGCCGCGCTGGGATGCCCGCCGTGGGAGCTCGGGCTGTGCGCCGGCTGCGGTCAGATGATGCGGCGCTACGGGCGCAACGCCGCCATGTACTGCAACGTGTGCCGGTCCGTCCTCAACGGGCGCTAGCCGAGAACTGCAACCAAAACTGCAACCACGAACGTCGAAGGCCCCCGCAGCAAGCTGCGGGGGCCTTCGACGTATTGCCCGGTGAGAGCAATGGCGGAGGATACGAGATTCGAACTCGTGAGGGGTTGCCCCCAACACGCTTTCCAACTGTTCGCCAGAGGGTTCGGAGGTGGTCGCCGGTGTTCTGACCAGCAGTGGAGTGGACTGTCCGGCGGCGTTCGGATACAGCTGAACGTAGGTGAACGAGACCAGAACCGAGACCGTGAGGTGACGGGTGGGCGACCCACGTCGTTCGGCGGGTGCTGCACCCGGCCGGATTCCTACTTATTTGATAATTTCGATCCCATGAGCGAGATTCCGTACAGCGTCGGCGAAGGGCCGGCCACCAGGGTCAGCCTCTCCCTCCCCGAGGGGACGGCGGAGGCGATCCGCCGACGGGTCGGCAAGCGTGAGTTCTCCGCGTTCATCACCGAAGCGGTGGAGCGCGAACTGCGCGGTCAGATCCTGGATGAGTACCTGGCCGACTACGAACGCCGTCAGGGGCCGATCTCCGAGCAGGAGCAGGAGCGGGCACGCCGGGTCTTCGACGAGGTGTTCGCCGAGGAGGGGCAGTGGCCCGCCGCAAGCTGAGTCACGAAGGCACCCTCGTTCTCGACTGCGAGGGCCTGTCGAAGTTCGTCAGTGATCACGAGCCCGTGGTCGCCCTCATCGCCGAAGCCCGCAAGCGGGGCATGGAGGTGGTCATCAGCGCGCTCACCATCATCGAAGCGGTGCATCGCCGGACCGACAAGGCGCGGCTCGCCTGGGTCCTGTCCGGCGTGCGGATCGTGCACATCGGCGACGAGGAGGCCAAGGCCGCCTCAGCCATGCTGATCAACGCCGGGCTGCATGGTCACAAATACGCCATCGACGCTGCCGTGGCCGAGATGGCGCTGCGTCAGCGGCGCCCGGTCGTCATGCTCACCTCGGACATCGACGACATGACGAAGCTCTGCGGCGACAGAGCGCGCCTCGTCGCCGTGTAGTCGATGCCCAAGACCCGAAAGCCGGGGCAGGAAGGTCGGCCCGTACGTCCTTGTCCGAGCGCGGCGGGGCAGGTGGACCAATCGGTAGTACCCAGGGCCGTGAACGGCCGTGTGGCCGGACGCCTTGTCTTTCATGGTGCCGTGAGGTGCAGCAGCCGTGCGTTGGCCTCGTCTGGCGTGAAACGGCCAGGTGCGAATTCCGTGGCGGACCGAAGTCCGAGCCACGCCAGCATGGCGTGGTGTTCCTCATGGGTCGCGTCGGCGAGGATCACTTTGAGATCGCTGTAGCCGGGGGCGCCGCCGCAGTCCTCGGGCGGGCACGCCCCAGCACCGTCCATACAGTGCGGGTAGTGGAGCCCGGCTGAGGCTGTCTCGAACCGCTCCACGGTGATGAGGTGCTCCCAGGAGTCCCCGAAGTCGTATGTGTACACGAAGTGGGTGCCCGGTTCGAGCAAGGCGGCCAGTGTGGCGGTGCGCTCGTCGCGGAATCCGAGTTCACCGCCGGGACGGCCGTACTGGACGCCGTCGATGGTGAACGCGTGCATGTGGCAGCTCTGCCAGCCCATCGCGTCCTGGATCACGGAGTGAAGCCGGTCCAGGCTGATCGCGGCGGGCACAAGTAGTCGCCGCCAGACTCGGGGGCTGTCCACGTCTGCCAACTCGACGAGGATCTGCAACACCGCGTCGCCGGGCTCGGGCTCGCCGCGCATCCGGGCCGTCTCGGTGCGGCCGTCCGCCGTCAACTCGGCGCTTTCCCCCGCGACACGGATAGTGCCCAGGGAAGCGAGGGCCTTCAGGACTCGCTGGATGTCGTGGTCGTTGGCGGTGCGCAGATGCCTCAGACGGTCGGGGGACAGGTCGTCGAGCACGTACAGCGGGCTGACCGCCTGCCACACCACCTCCTGCAGGTCACTGAGCGGCACCGGGGTTGTGGCCGCGTATAGCCGCTGCAGCAAGGCCCGCAGGCCCCGGTCGTACTCGTGCGCGAACAGGGACTCCAGCCAGCCGGACACCGTCACGGCGGGGCCGATGTGCGGTAGTGCGGCGAACAGCGCGCGACGCAGCTCGTCGGGGCGGTCCAGCAGCTTGGCGTTCTTCTTCACCGGCAGCAGGCGCCCGCCCGCGGTCCGCAGCAGTCGTGCAGTCTTCGCCCACTCGACCAGCAGCGTGAGGTGGTACAGCTCCTCGCTGGACTTCGTTTTGAACGTACGGTCTCCGATCACCGGGTCCATCCGGTCGCCGGTGTCCAGAATCTCCACCAGCGCCCGCGCGTCGGCGAGCGTCACACGGCCGGTCTGGGTCAGCTTGCGACCCGCACCGACCCAGCCGACCAGCGCTCGCACCTGCTCGATGGTCCTGCCTACTGCCTCACCCATGCTGACTCACACGTTCCGGCTCGATTGTGCCCGTTGCCGCCGAGCCCAGGATGACAGGCGGCGGGCAGCTGGGCCCGAATGCGCTCACGTGTACTCCGTAGCGGGGCATGACGCCGGCGTGGCAGACTGCGACGGTGACCACGCACGACGAGGAACTGCTGGCCCGGGTACGGGAGATGAGGGAGCGCGGCAGCGCGCCGAAGCAGATCGCGAAGGCGCTGGGGCTGCGTCCGGCACACGCCACCGCGTTGGTACGGCAGGTCGCCGAGGCGGCGCAGGCGCACACTCCACCGGATGAGCGACCAGTGGTGGGCTGCTGGGTCAATGCGGGTTGGAGCGCGGGACTGGACATGACCGGGGCCCCGGACTGGGCGGCGGCCGACCCGATCGGCCAGAAGCCGGATCCGGACACGGGGGGCTTCGCTCAGATCCTGCTGGCCCGCCAGGAACGGGCCAGCAGGGTGACCGTCACCGGTTTCCTGGTGGATGTGTACTGCTTGGGGGTGAAGAACGTGACCGACCCCGAGGTGATGGGTTCCGGCTCCCTGACCACATACGTACCGATGTACTACTCGGCTTTCGACCGTCCGCCGCTGTCGATCAGCGAGGAGCAGGCCCAGACGATCGTGCGCGACGCGGTCACCTACGCCGGCGGGCTCGGCTTCGAGCCCGCGGCCGGCTTCACCGACGCCGCCGTGCACCTGGGAACCCCGCCCGGCGATCGGCCCACTATCGGCTTCGGCCGGGACGGTAAGCCGTTCTACTTCTCCGGTCCCTACGACGATCCGCGCAAGGTCGTGCAGACGCTGGGGCGCACCTGTGGGACCGGCAACTATGACTATGTCGCCCACCTGTAGGAACGGGACGTGAGTGGCACGAAGCAGGGGGTGCGCGCAGTGACACCGGCCGACTCCGTGACACGGGGTAGGTCCACCTCATCGAATGCGAGGACGAGGCACTGGCAGCCCTCGTTGTCAGCGACCGCCGCCTGCGCGCGTTGTGCACCCGGCTCGGCGAACGCCACCTTGTGGTCTCCCCTGAGCAGCTACAGGCGTTTCGCAAGGCCACTCGCGCCCTGGGCTACCTGCTGGGATGAGGCGAGCAGACCACTTGGGGGGCGGCCCCAGAGCCGCGGCCGGGACGCACGTCGATGCGGGATCCCTGGTCACAGCGGGAGCGGTCCGCCGTGCGGGCGAAATGGGTCGAATGTCGGAAATAAATGAGACTAAAACTGAGACCAGAGCACGACAAAGTTCCGGACCGCCAGTTGCGGTCCGGAACTTCGTTTCGCCTGTTCAGGCGGCTGCGGAGGATACGAGATTCGAACTCGTGAGGGGTTGCCCCCAACACGCTTTCCAAATGTCCGTACGGGGGTCCGGTGCCGTTTGTGGGCGTCCTGACCTGCGTCTGCTTGATGAGGGCACGGTACTTCGGACGGTGCCGGACGGGGGTGAATGAGACCAGAACCGAGACCAGTCGCGGCGGGGTCACACCCGCTTGACGACGATGGAGTCCGGCACCAGCTTCTCCAGGTCATCCACATCCGAGGTGAAGACGGTGACCTGCCCCTTCTGCTGTCGCGCGATGACCGCGAGCACCGCGTCGATGGCGTACTTGTGGCCGTGCAACTTGGCGTCGGCCAGGAGCCGCCGGGCCTGCCGGGCCTCGTCCTTCCCGATGTCGGCGACCTGGAGCCGGGAGAGTACCCAGTCCCAGCGTTGCTCGGTGGTTCTGCCGTCGTACGCCTCGACGAGCGTCATAGGGGACGTCACGACCTCGGCTTCGCCCCTGGCCGCAAGGTCGAGCCAGGCGATCATCCTCCGGTCACCGCGCACGGCCAGGGACAGGGCTTCGCAGTCGAGTACGAAGATGCGAAGCGGGCGCTGACCGTGCTGGCCGGTCCGCTTCTTCACGCCGCCTCTCCGGTCTTGTGCTTTCCGGCGACGCGGCGGCGCTCGTGTTCGGCGTCGAGATCCTCCAACCCCTCGAACGCTGCCGTGCGCTCCTCCTCGGTGAGGGGGCCGTGTTCCTCCTGCAGCCAGTCGGCCAGTTCCCGCAGCCGGTCCCGGTCGCGCTGGAAGCGCAGTGCCTCGGCGACGTACGCCGACAGGCCCCGTTCCGCCGCCTCTGCGCGAATCTCGTCAAGGAGATCCTCGGGGATCGTGACCGTCACCTTCTTGGTCGTCGCCATATAAGAGACCATACTCCTGGTATTGCCCCCCTTACCAGTGTGTGCCGCGAACGGTGGCGTGGCTGGGCGGCTCGTCTTTCATGGTGCCGTGAGGCGCAGCAGCCGTGCGTTCGCCTCGTCCGGCGTGAAACGGTCAGGGGTGAATTCCCTGGCGGACCGAAGTCCGAGCCACGCCAGCATGGCGTGGTGTTCCTCATGCGTCGGGTTGGCGAGGATCGCTTTGAGATCGCTGTAGCCGGGGGCGCCGCCGCAGTCCTCAGGTGGACACGCTCCGGTACCGTCCACGCAGTGTGGATAGTGAAGCCCGGCCGAGGCCGTCTCGAACTGCTCCACGGTAATGAGGTGCTCCCAGGAGTCCCCGAAATCGTACGTGTATACGAAATGGGCGCCCGGTTCGAGCAGGGTGGCCAGTGTCGCGGTGCGCTCGTCGCGGAATCCGAGTTCGCCGTCGGGGCGGCCGTACTGAACGCTGTCGATGGTGAACGCGTGCATGTGGCAGTCCTGCCAGCCCATCGCGTCCTGGATCACGGAGTGAAGCCGGTCCAGGTGGATCGCGGAGGGCACCAGTAGCTGCCGCCATACCCGGGGGCTGTCCACGTCGGCGAGCTCGACGAGGATCTGGAGTTTCCCCGTGATCGCGGACACGTGATCGTTATGCTGCGAGGGCGTGTTGATGCCGCTGCCTGGTCTCGGCCGGGGTGAGGTAGCCGAAGGTCCGGTGCTTGCGCAGGCGGCGGCGGTTGTAGAAGGTTTCGACGAAGGAGAAGACCTCGGCTCGGGCGGTGGCCCGGTCGGGCCAGGCACGGGTGCCGATCTCCTCTTTGAGCAGGGCCCAGAAACTCTCCGCGGCAGCGTTATCGAAGCACGATCCGGTGCGTCCACAACTTTGCCGCAGCTTCAACTCCCTTATCCGAGTGCGAAATTGAGCTGAGGTGTATTCACTGCCGCGGTCGCTGTGGATCACGCAGCCGGGCTCCAGTTGGCCCCGGCCGTGGGCCATGTCCAGGGCGTCAACGACAAGGTCGGCGCGGTGGTGGTCGGCCATGGCGTAGCCGACGACCTCGCGGGTGGCCAGGTCCAGCCAGCAGGCGAGGTAGAGCCAGCCTTCGGCGGTGGGCAGGCACGTGATGTCGCCGACCAGCCGGGTCCCGGGCCGCTCGGCGTGGAAGTCGCGGCCGATCAGGTCCGGGGCCGGCTTCGCCTTCACGTCCGGCCGGGTCAGCGAGCGCCGTCTGCGCCGGGTGACACCGCGGATGCCGCGCTCACGCATCACGCGGGCGACGCGCTTGCGGTTCACCCGTCGGCCCAAGCGGCGCAGTTCGGCGTGGATGCGCGGAACACCGTAGGTGTGCCGGGAAGCGATGTGCACCACGGTGATCTCGTGGGCGAGCGCGTCGTCGGCGGCCTGCCGGGCGCGACGGGCAGCCTCGCCCTCACGCCAGGCGCAGTAGGAGGAGCGGGCGACTTTCAGCACCCGGCACAGCAGGACGACCGGATAGTTCGCCTTCTCCGCATGGAACAACCGGTAGAGCTCGCTCACCGGTCGTTCTCCTTCACGAAGAAGGCCGTCGCTCTTTTCAGGATCTCGACCGTCTGCTGCTGTTCACGGACCTCCTTGCGCAGCCGCTTGAGCTCCTCGCGCTCGGCACCGGTCAGCTCACCGGACTCGCCCTCGCCCCGGTCCGCCTTCGCCCGCCGGTACCAGCCGCGCAGGGACTCGGAGCTGATGCCGAGTTCCCGGGCGACGGCGGTGACCGTCTTGCCCGAGGAGTCGACGAGCGCGATCGCATCCCGCTTGAACTCCTCGGTGTACCGCTTCGTGTACTTACTTCCCACCTGGTGCTACTTCCTCTGGAACCTCAGGATCCCAGTCTCCAGGTGTCCGCGATCAAGGGGAAGCTCCAGTTCACCCTTCACCCGAGGAGCCGATCGGTAGGAGATCAGACTTACCACCCACCACTGACAAACCCGGTTGAAGTTGCGAGGGATGCCCAGGTGCCGACAGCGGACCGTCTGCCGGGTCCTCCGGCTACGCCCGCCACACGAACTGCAACCAAAACTGCAACCACGGAACGACGAAGGCTCCGACCATGATCCGGTCGGAGCCTTCGTTTGCCCAGGTGGGCGGCTGCGGAGGATACGAGATTCGAACTCGTGAGGGGTTGCCCCCAACACGCTTTCCAAGCGTGCGCCCTAGGCCACTAGGCGAATCCTCCGGTGGGAACATTACATGACCGAGAGGAGTGCTCGCGAACTCGTTCCGGGCCCGCGACATGGGGTAGCCTCTGCGTAGCCCCTCACGCGGCGCTATCTGACTGAACTCCCCCAGGGCCGGAAGGCAGCAAGGGTAGGTCGGCTCTGGCGGGTGCGTGGGGGGCGCTTGCGTTCCGGGCGTCCGGTCCGGTTGTCGGTGCGCGCCTATAACCTCGTATGCGTGTCGTCTCTCGCGTTGTACCGCCGCTATCGCCCGGAGTCGTTCGCCGAGGTCATCGGGCAGGAGCATGTCACCGACCCGTTGCAGCAGGCGCTGCGGAACAACCGGGTCAATCACGCGTACCTGTTCAGTGGTCCGCGCGGCTGCGGCAAGACGACCAGCGCACGCATCCTCGCGCGGTGTCTGAACTGCGAGCAGGGTCCGACGCCGACGCCGTGCGGGGAGTGCCAGTCCTGCCAGGACCTCGCGCGCAACGGGCCCGGCTCGATCGACGTCATCGAGATCGACGCCGCTTCCCACGGTGGTGTGGACGACGCCCGCGACCTGCGCGAGAAGGCGTTCTTCGGGCCCGCGTCCAGCCGGTACAAGATCTACATCATCGACGAGGCCCACATGGTCTCCCCGCAGGGCTTCAACGCTCTGCTCAAGGTCGTCGAGGAACCGCCGGAGCATCTGAAGTTCATCTTCGCCACCACCGAGCCCGAGAAGGTCATCGGGACCATCCGGTCGCGTACGCATCACTACCCGTTCCGGCTCGTGCCGCCCGGCACCCTGCGTGACTACCTCGGTGAGGTGTGCGGGAAGGAGGACATCCCCGTCGAGGAGGGTGTGCTGCCGCTCGTGGTGCGGGCGGGCGCGGGTTCCGTGCGTGACTCGATGTCCGTCATGGACCAGTTGCTCGCCAGCGCGGGAGCGAGCGGTGTGACGTATGCCATGGCCACGTCCCTGCTCGGGTACACCGACGGTTCGCTGCTCGACTCCGTCGTCGAGGCCTTCGCGACCGGTGACGGGGCCGCCGCCTTCGAGGTCGTCGACCGGGTGATCGAGGGGGGCAACGATCCGCGCAGGTTCGTCGCGGACCTGCTGGAGCGGCTGCGGGACCTCGTCATCCTCGCCGCGGTGCCCGATGCCGCCGACAAGGGGCTCATCGACGCCCCCGCCGACGTCATCGAGCGGATGCAGGCCCAGGCCGGCACCTTCGGCCCCGCCGAGCTCGGCCGCGCCGCCGACCTCGTCAACGAGGGGCTCACCGAGATGCGCGGTGCCACCTCGCCGCGGCTCCAGCTCGAACTGATCTGCGCGCGCGTACTGCTTCCCGCCGCGTACGGCGACGAGCGGTCGCTCATGGCCCGGCTGGACCGGATCGAGCGCGGGGTGAACTTCTCCACGGGGGCGGCCGGGGGCGCCCCCGGTGTGCCCGCCGTGCCCGTGGGATACGTCCCGGGGCCGGAGGTCCATGGGGGAGCGGTCCAGGGGCAGGGATCCACTTGCGCTGCTTGGGGTCCTGGATGTGCATGAACTCGACACCG
>NZ_NEUB01000941.1 GCF_002910825.1 Streptomyces sp. SM1
GGCGACCGCCGTCATCGGCACCGCGACCAGCAGCAGACCGGCGCCGAGAACCGCGCCCATCACCGGGAACCCGGCCTGCGCGGACAGCACACTGCCGCTCAGCGGCCCCGCCGCCGTACCGAGTGCGGAGGCCGAGCCGACCAGCGCGGCCCACCGCCCCCGGGAATCCAGCGAGGCGGCCAGTCCGATCAGGTACGACAGCACCACCGGGTAGATCGTGTTCCAGGCGATCTCGCCCGCGGCGAAGCTGCCCAGTCCCGTCGCCGAGGCGCTGAGCGCGATGCAGCCGGCGATGACGACCGTGCCGCCGCCGATGGGCAGCGCGCGCCCCAGCCGTGAGCCCAGCGCGCCCGCGCCGAGGATGCCCAGCAGCCCGGCGCCCAGCGCCACCGCGAAGACGACACCCACGGTCGGCTCGGACAGGTGTGCCTGACTCACCCCGATGCGTCCGCTGACACCCCACAGCGCGTTCTGCGCCAGCGACCACAGCAGCATGGCGCCGGCCAGGACGAGCCCCGAACGCCGGTGGGGCAGGCGGCCGGTGACGAACGGTTCCGGAACGGCGGGGCGGGGGCCGGCGGTCCCGGCGGGCAGCCGGGAGGTCAGCGGCCACACGGCGAGCGCGGTGAGGGCGATGGCGGCGAGGGTGAGGCCGTGGCCCGGGAGGTGCGGCACCGTCAGGTACACCACGCCCGCGAGCGCGGAGACGCTGAGCAGTCCGAGGGTGGAGGCCCGGTGCGGGTCCTGTTCGGCGGCGATCCGGGTCGCCGCGACCGTCGTGGCCGTACCGGAGCCGAATCCGCCGATCACCGCACCGGCGACGACGGCGGGCAGGGCACTGGTCAGGGCGGCCCCGCCGTAACCGATGACGGCCAGGACGAGCCCCAGCCGGGCCAGGGCCCGCGCTCCGGCCCGTTCCACCCGGGACACCAGCAGGAAACCGGCTGCGGCGGAGCTCAGCAGCAGCGCGCTGCCGACGGCTCCTGCCTGGGTGGCGGAGAGATCGAGCCCGCGTTCCAGCCGGCCGACGGTGGTCGGCAGCAGATAGGGGGCGAGGTACCCGGCCGTGAAAAGGGCGACGAGGGGCCAGGGAGTGGTGCGAGGGGCGAACACGGGCGTTCCCGGGGCGTGCGAAAGGGACGGTGCGAGAAGCAAGGAAATGGGGGGCGACGACCGTCGACTGACAGGAGCGCGCGGGCAATTTGTATCAAGCCGGAGGACGGCAACGGGAGGGCGTCAGATGTGATCTACATCACTCGTGCGTTTGGTGCCCTCAGGGGCTGGGTAGCAGCGTGCGCTACCGCCAGTGAACGGCCCCGCCACCTGCGGGAACCGTGGCCTCCACCTTCGTCCGGATCTCCCGCATCACGGCGACGATCCGCTCCTCCCGCTCCGGCGTCAGCCGGGCCACCGGCACCGAGCAGCTGATGGCGTCCTGCGCGGGGGAGTCGTACCGCAGCGCGAAGCCGAAACCCACGATCCCGGGCACGCCCTCCTCGCGGTCGACGGAGTAGCCGCGCCCGCGCACCCGGGCCAGATCGGCGGCCAGTGCCTCCCGGGACGTGTGGGTGCGGGGGGTCGCCGCCTCGTACGGGCCCTCGGGCAGTTCCCCGTCCGGCCGTTCGGCCAGCAGCGCCTTGCCGAGCGCGCCCATGTGCGCCGGGAGCCGCCGCCCCACCCGGCTGATGGTCCGCAGGTACTCGTGCGACTCGCGCGTCGCGAGGTACGCCACGTCGTACCCGTCCAGCCGGCCCAGGTGGATCGTCTCGCCCAGTGTCGTCGACGCCTCGTCGAGATACGGCCGCGCGGCCCGCACGCGCGGGTCCGAGTCGAGGTAACCGGTGCCGGTGAGCAGGGCGTGGATGCCGATGCCGTACAGCGATCCGGTGACGTCGGTGCGGACCCAGCCGCGCGCGACCAGGGTCTGCAACAGGCACCCACCTGGGGATCAGCCTCGCCGCGATGACCCACGTGGCGGCGACCGTGCCCAACCTGCACCACGCCTGCGACTCCCACTACCCCTGGCAGTCGGAGGACGTCCTCACCGAGCGGCTCACCTTCGAGGGCGGCGCCGTGCGGGTCTCCGACGCTCCCGGTCTCGGCGTGGAACTCGACCGCGACCGGCTGGCGTTCCTCCACCGGCGGTGGCTCGACGACGACGGCGCGCTGCGGGACCGCGACGACGCGGCGGCCATGCGCATCGCCGACCCGGAGTGGGTCACACCGCCGGTGCCGCGCTGGTGACGACCCTCCCGGGAGACGACACGAAGTGACGGCCGTCACACTGTCGGTGGCGTGGTGCACACTGGCCTGAACCGCACCATGTCAGGGAGCGCACCGTGATGGCCGCCACCGGGAAGGCACGCACCGAGGGACCGGACCGCCCGTCCCCGCACGATCTCCTCGCCGCCCTGCGCGCACCGGGCGACCCGCCCTGGGACGTCTACCTCACCGGCACGGTCTTCCTCGACATCGTCTTCACCGGGCTCGACTCCGCACCGGTGCGCGGGACCGAGTCCTGGGCGCGCGGGATGGGGTCGAGCCCGGGCGGCGTCGCCAACATGGCCACCGCCCTGGCCCGGCTCGGCCTGCGCACCTCCCTCGCGGCGGCCTTCGGCGACGACCACTACGGCGAGTACTGCTGGGACACCCTGGAGCGCGGCGAGGGCATCGACCTCTCCCCGTCGCGCACCGTGCCCGGCTGGCACTCACCGGTCACCGTCTCCATGGCGTACGAGGGCGAGCGCACGATGGTCTCCCACGGCCACGAACCTCCCCCCGAGGAGCCGGCCCCCGACTGCCCGCCACGTGCGCGCGCCGCCGTCGCCTCCCTCACCCCCGGCCGCGGCGCGCCCTGGATCGCGCAGGCCGCGCGGAAGGGGGCGAGGATCTTCGGCGACGTCGGCTGGGACGACAGCGGGAAGTGGGACCTGGCCCGGCTGACCGACCTGCGGCACTGCGAGGCGTTCCTGCCGAACGCGGCGGAGGCGATGCGGTACACCGGCACGGACTGCCCGCGCGCCGCCGGGCACGCGCTGACCGAGCACGTGCCGGTGGTGGTGGTCACCCTGGGCGCGGAGGGTGCCTACGCGGTGGACCGGCGCACGGGTGAGACGGCGTCGGTGCCGGCGATCGAGGTGGAGGCGATGGACCCGACGGGGGCGGGGGACGTCTTCGTCGCGGGGTTCGTCACGGGCAGCCTGGCGGGGTGGCCACTGGCCGACCGGCTCGCCTTCGCGGGGCTCACGGCGGCACTGTCCGTCCAGGAGTTCGGCGGGTCGCTGTCGTCGCCGGGGTGGTCGGAGATCGGGGCGTGGTGGCACCGGGTGCAGTGCGCCGAGGGGCAGGACCCCTCGGCGCTGCGGCGGTACGAGTTCCTGGAGGGGCTGGTGCCGGGGGAGCCGGGGCGGCGGTGGCCGCTGCGGCGGGCGGTGCCGACGATCGGGTTCCGCCGGTCGGCCTGAACCGGGGCCGGGGCCGGGGCTGTGGGAGGGGCTCGGCACCCTCACCCTGATGGCAGGGGGCTCCCGCCCCCCGGACCCCCGCCAGGGGGCTCCCGCCCCCCGGACCCCCGGCCTGTGCCCACCCACCACCCGACTCGGCGGGCTGGAAAGCGGGCCTTGGAGTGGTGACTCGGCGGGCTGGAAAGCGGGCCTCGTGGCGGTGGATCGGGGGTTGGGGGAGCGGGCCCCGGGGGCTGGGCAGGGGAGGTCGTGGGGTCGGTGCGCGCCGTTCTGGCCGGCTCGGTCGTGGTCGGGAGGCGAGGCCGGGTGAAAAGCCCTACGGGCTTGTCACCCCTCCGTCGTACCCTGGGGATTGCGAGGCCGCCCACCGCTGAGCGGCCATGACGAGGAGGATCCGCAGGCCTTCAGAGCCGGCCCATGACTCAGACACCCACAGATCGCACCTCCGCGCAGGGACAGGCGAAAGTGCAGTTCACCGTCCCCGCCCAGCACCCCATGGTGACCGTGCTGGGCTCCGGGGACTCCCTCCTGCGCGTGATCGAGAAGGCCTTTCCGGGGGCCGACATACATGTCCGGGGCAATGAGATCAGCGCGGCCGGCGACGCGGCCGAGGTCGCCCTCATTTCCCGCGTGTTCGACGAGATGATGCTGGTGCTCCGCACCGGGCAGCCGATGACGGAGGACGCAGTGGAACGCTCGATCGCCATGCTCAAGGCGAGCGAGGCCGGGGAGAACGAGGGCCAGGAGACCCCGGCCCAGGTACTCACGCAGAACATCCTGTCCTCGCGCGGCCGCACGATCCGCCCCAAGACGCTCAACCAGAAGCGTTACGTGGACGCCATCGACAAGCACACCATCGTGTTCGGCATCGGCCCCGCGGGCACCGGCAAGACCTACCTGGCCATGGCCAAGGCGGTGCAGGCCCTGCAGTCCAAGCAGGTGAACCGCATCATCCTGACCCGGCCGGCGGTCGAGGCGGGCGAGCGGCTCGGATTCCTCCCGGGCACGCTCTACGAGAAGATCGACCCGTACCTGCGCCCGCTCTACGACGCCCTGCACGACATGCTCGACCCCGACTCGATCCCCCGCCTGATGGCGGCGGGCACGATCGAGGTCGCGCCGCTCGCCTACATGCGTGGCCGTACGCTCAACGACGCCTTCATCATTCTCGACGAGGCCCAGAACACCAGCCCCGAACAGATGAAGATGTTCCTCACCCGCCTCGGCTTCGACTCGAAGATCGTGATCACGGGTGACGTGACGCAGGTGGACCTGCCGAGCGGTACCAAGTCCGGGCTGCGGCAGGTGCAGGACATCCTGGAGGGCCTGGACGACGTCCACTTCTCCCGGCTGTCGTCCCAGGACGTCGTCCGGCACAAGCTGGTGGGCCGTATCGTCGACGCGTACGAGCAGTACGAGCAGTACGACAGCACGCACGGCACCGAGAACGGCACGCACAAGGGCGGCCGGGGCCGGTCCGGGCCCAAGGGGAAGTAGACCGAGCACCAGATGTCGATCGACGTCAACAACGAGTCCGGAACCGAGGTCGACGAGCAGGCGATCCTCGACATCGCCCGCTACGCGCTCGCGCGGATGCGTATCCACCCGCTCTCCGAACTCTCGGTGATCGTGGTGGACGCCGGGGCCATGGAGCAGCTGCACATCCAGTGGATGGACCTGTCCGGGCCGACGGACGTCATGTCCTTCCCGATGGACGAGCTGCGGCCCCCGTCCAAGGACGACGAGGAGCCCCCGCAGGGGCTCCTCGGCGACATCGTGCTCTGCCCCGAGGTCGCCGCCAGGCAGGGCGAGGACGCGCCGACGCGGCACACCATGGACGAGGAGCTCCAGCTGCTCACCGTCCACGGTGTGCTGCACCTGCTCGGCTACGACCACGAGGAGCCGGACGAGAAGGCCGAGATGTTCGGCCTTCAGGCGGCCATCGTGGACGGCTGGCGCGCGGAGAAGGGCCTGACCGGCCCGTCCCCGGCCCCGACCGTGTCATGAGTCCGGCACTCGTACTCGGCGCGATCGCCCTGGTCGTCGTCGCCTGGCTGGCCGCCTCCGCGGAGGCGGGCATCGCCCGCGTCTCCAGCTTCCGTGCCGAGGAGGCCGTGCGCTCCGGCCGCCGGGGCGGCGCCAGGCTCGCGCAGATCGCCGCCGACCCCACCCGCTACCTCAACGTGGCGCTGCTCGTCCGCATCACCTGCGAGATGGCCGCCGCCTCGCTGATCACCTACGGCTGTCTGCGGGAGTTCGACGGGACGGCCGAGGCACTGCTGATCGCCATCGCGATCATGGTCCTCGTCTCGTTCGTCGCCGTCGGGGTCTCCCCGCGCACCATCGGCCGCCAGCACCCGCTGAACACGGCCACGGCCGCCGCGTACGTCCTGGTGCCGCTCGCGCGGATCATGGGCCCGATCCCGTCACTCCTCATCCTCATCGGCAACGCGCTCACCCCCGGCAAGGGCTTCCGGCGCGGCCCCTTCGCCTCCGAGGCGGAGCTGCGCGCGATGGTCGACCTCGCGGAGAAGGAGTCGCTGATCGAGGACGAGGAGCGCCGCATGGTGCACTCGGTCTTCGAACTCGGCGACACGCTGGTGCGCGAGGTCATGGTGCCGCGCACCGACCTGGTGGTGATCGAGCGGTACAAGACCATCCGCCAGGCCCTCACCCTCGCCCTGCGCTCCGGCTTCTCCCGGATACCGGTGACCGGCGAGAACGAGGACGACATCGTCGGGATCGTCTACCTCAAGGACCTGGCCCGCAAGACCCACATCAGCCGGGACGCCGAGAGCGAACTGGTGTCCACGGCGATGCGCCCGGCCTTCTTCGTGCCCGACACCAAGAACGCCGGTGATCTGCTGCGCGAGATGCAGAAGGAGCGCCGGCACGTCGCCGTCGCCGTCGACGAGTACGGCGGCACCGCGGGCATCGTCACCATCGAGGACATCCTCGAGGAGATCGTCGGCGAGATCACCGACGAGTACGACCGTGAGATCCCGCCGGTCGAGGAGCTGGGCGAGGACCGCTACCGGGTCACCGCCCGCCTCGACATCACCGACCTGGGCGAGCTGTACGGGCTGGAGGAGTACGACGACGAGGACGTGGAGACCGTCGGCGGACTGCTCGCCAAACACCTGGGCAGGGTGCCGATCGCGGGCGCCTCGTCCGTGGTGGAACTCCCCGACGCCCGCGAGCTGCGGCTGACCGCGGAGGCGTCGGCCGGCCGCCGCAACAAGGTGGTCACGGTGCTGGTGGAACCGGTGGACCCGGCGGCCCCGTCCCGCGACGGCGACGAGGAGGACGGACCGGAGTGACCCCGAAGCAGCTGCGCGCCCTGTGCCTGTCCTTCAACGCGGCGGTGGAGGACTTCCCCTTCAACCCGGAGACCTCGGTCTTCAAGGTCCGGGGCAAGATGTTCGCCCTGACGAACCTCGACGCGGCCCCCCTCAAGGCCAACCTCAAGTGCGCCCCGGAGGACGCGATCCGCCTCCGCGCCGAACACCCGGACCTGATCGTCCCCGGCTGGCACATGAACAAGCGCCACTGGAACACGGTGACGGCGGACGGAGCCCTCCCCGACCGCCTGGTCCGGGAGCTGGTCGAGGACTCGTACGACCTGGTCGTGGCCGGCCTGCCCCGGGCCGACCGCCGCCGCCTCGACCGTCCCTGAGCCGGCAGTCGGGGCCCCCTTATGCTCGGATCATGACCGAACCGACCTCCCTCGACCCCGAGGACCGCAAGATCGTCACCCTGGCCCGTTCCGTGCGGGCCCGCAACGGTGTGCCCGAGGGCGCCGCCGTACGCGACGAGACCGGGCGGACGTACGCCGCCGGGACCGTGGCCCTGGACTCCCTGAAGCTGAGTGCCCTGCAGACGGCGGTGGCGATGGCGGTGGCGTCCGGCGCGACGTCGCTGGAGGCGGCGGCCGTGGTGACGGGGGAGGCGTCGGCGTCGGCGGAGGACCGCGCGGCGGTCCGGGACCTCGGCGGTCCCGGCACGCCGGTGCTGGTGGCGGGCCCGGACGGGACGGTACGGGAGACACTCACCGCGGGCTGACCCACTGGCCCCGCCACCACCCTGTTACCGTCGGTAAATAGGCCAGATTTCAACCTTGTCGCATGCTGCCTCCCGCGCATCAATGGAATCGCCGGTTCCGACGAGACGTCGTCGGCCGGCGTGATGCAGCGGGTCCGGACCCCATCTGCCGATCAGTTCCCCCGACGGAGTTCCCCCATGGAACTCTCCCCACACGGAAAGGGAATCCTATGAGAGGCAAGCGATTCGGAACGGGTCTGTCCCTGGCGGCAGGCGCCCTCGCGGTCTGCGGACTCGCCGTCGCCCCCGCCGTGGCGGCCGTCGCCCCCGGGGCGGCGACCGTCAACGCCGACTGCGGGACCTGGGGCGGCGGCGACGCCACCCTGACAGCCACCCAGAGCGGCACGTCCGCCACCATCACCATCAACACCTCCGCGGTCACGGCGCCCCTCGCGATCAGCCAGGACTCGCTCGTCTCCGAGCTGAAGATGGTGAAGGCCGACGGCGGCACCACCGTCTTCAAGGGCACCGGGAACCCGGCCATGGCGACCGGCGACGCCCTCGAAGTCGGCCCCCTCACCGGCACCGTCGCCCCCGGCGACAGCCTGGAGGCCTACGGCGGCGCCCTGAAGGTGACGGCCTTCGGCTTCATCACCATCACCTGCACGGCAACGGCCCCACAGGCCCCGGGCCCGTTCGTCTTCGGCTGATCCGCTGATCCGCTGATCCGCGGGTGGGCGACCGGGCCGGACACCCCCAGGCGTCTCCGGCCCGGGAACCCGCGGTCGCCGTCCCGGCTGGAGCGGCTCGACGAAGCCGATCAGCCGTCCGAGCATCTCCCGGAACTCGGTCGCCTGCCCGGCGGTCCCGGTAATGGCCTCTCCGTGCACGGCCGTTGACGTGAGGGGCCGTCCGTGTCGATGATCCGGGCCATGGCGACGAACCCGATGCCCCGCTTCCCGGACGGCTTCCTGTGGGGTGTGTCCACCTCGGCGCACCAGATCGAGGGAGCGGCGGACGAGCGCGAACCGTCCGTGTGGGATGTCTTCTCGGCGGAGCCGGGGCGGGTGCGGGACGGTTCGACGGCCGCGGTGGCCTGCGACCACGTCCACCGTCACGCCGAGGACGTGGCGCTGCTGGCCGGCTTGGGCGTGGACGCGTACCGCTTCTCCGTTTCCTGGCCGAGGGTGCTGGCGAAGGGCGGCCTCGACTTCTACGACCGGCTGGTCGACGACCTGTGCGCGGCGGGCGTACGGCCGGTGCCGACGCTGTTCCACTGGGACCTGCCGGTCGGTCTCGACTGGCTGGAGCGGGACACCGCCGAGCGGTTCGCCGAGTACGTGGCGGAGGTCGCCGGGCGGCTCGGCGACCGGGTGACGAAGTGGATCACGCTCAACGAGCCCGCCGAACACACCCTGCTGGGGCATGCGTTGGGGGTGCACGCGCCCGGCCGCAACCTGCTCTTCGACGCGCTTCCGGTGGCCCACCACCAACTGCTCGCGCACGGGCTCGCGGTACGGGCGCTGCGGGCTGCGGGGGCGGACGACATCGGGATCGCGAACTCGCACGCCCCGAGCTGGCCGGCCTCCGGGGACGAGGCGGACGTGGCGGCGGCCGGCTTCTACGACACCCTGCTGAACCGGATGTTCGCCGACCCGGTGCTCCTCGGCCGCTACCCGGAGGGCATCGGCGAGCTGATGCCGGGGGACGTGGAGGCCGACCTCGAGGTCGTCGCGGAGCCGCTGGACTGGTACGGGATCAACTACTACGCGCCGACGCGGGTGGGCGCGCCGCAGGGCACGGAGATCGACTTCGGCGGCGTACGGATGCCGGCCGAACTGCCCTTCTCCGTGAGGGAGATCGAAGGACACCCGGTGACGGACTTCGGCTGGCCGGTGGTCCCTGAGGCGCTGACGGAGGTCCTCACCACCTTCCGCACCCGCTACGGCGACCGCCTCCCGCCGGTCGTCATCACCGAGAACGGCTGCGCGTACGACGGGCTGGACGACCGGGACCGTATCGCCTACCTCGACGGCCATGTCCGCGCGCTCCACCGGGCGGTGGAGGCGGGCGTGGACGTGCGCGGCTACTTCGTCTGGTCCCTGATGGACAACTTCGAGTGGGCGGAGGGCTACGCCCGCCGCTTCGGGCTGGTCCACGTCGACTTCGGCACGCTGCGGCGGACCCCGAAGGCGTCGTACGGCTGGTTCAGGGACCTGCTGCGCGAGCAGCGGCGAAGCCGCTGATCAGAAGCCGAGCCGCCGCAGCTGCTTCGGGTCGCGCTGCCAGTCCTTGGCGACCTTGACGTGCGGGTCCAGGCTGCATCATTGTGCGGCTGCCGCCGCGCGGCCGGCGTGCCGAGGGGTGCCCCGATCCGCTCGCGGGGCCTGGCGCCGACACCCGCCCTCGTCAGAAGCCGAGCCGCCGCAGCTGCTTCGGGTCGCGCTGCCAGTCCTTGGCGACCTTGACGTGCAGGTCCAGGAAGACCGGTGTGCCCAGCAGCGCCTCGATCTGCTTGCGGGACTTGATGCCGACGTCCTTCAGGCGCTTGCCCTTGGGACCGATGACGATGCCCTTCTGGCTGGGGCGCTCGATGAACAGGTTGGCGTGGATGTCGAGGAGGGGCTTGTCGGCGGGGCGGTCCTCGCGCGGGAGCATCTCCTCGACGACCACGGCGATGGAGTGCGGGAGCTCGTCGCGGACGCCCTCCAGGGCCGCCTCGCGGATCAGCTCCGCGACCATGACCTGCTCGGGCTCGTCGGTGAGGTCGCCCTCGGGGTAGAGGGCGGGGCCCTCCGGCATCAGGGGGATCAGGAGGTCGGCCAGCAGGTCGACCTGCTGGTTCGCGGTCGCCGAGACCGGGACGATCTCCGCCCAGGTGATGCCCAGCTCCTTGCCGAGCTGGTCCACCGCGATGAGCTGTTCGGCCAGCGCCTTGCCGTCCACCAGGTCGGTCTTGGTGACGATCGCGATCTTCGGGGTCTTCTTGATCCCGGCCAGTTCCTTGGCGATGAAGCGGTCGCCGGGGCCGAGCTTCTGGTCGGCGGGGATGCAGAAGCCGATCGCGTCGACCTCCGCCCACGTGGTGCGCACCACGTCGTTCAGCCGCTCGCCGAGCAGGGTGCGCGGCTTGTGCAGGCCGGGGGTGTCCACCAGGATCAGCTGCGCCTCCGGGCGGTGCACGATGCCACGCACGGTGTGCCGGGTGGTCTGCGGCCGGTTCGAGGTGATCGCCACCTTCTGCCCGACCAGAGCGTTCGTGAGGGTGGACTTGCCGGCGTTGGGACGGCCCACGAAGCAGGCGAAACCGGCCCTGTGGACAGCGCCGGCCGGCTGCTCGGATGACTGGGTACGAACGCTCATGCCGCCCATTCTCCCTGATCCGGGAACCCCGTCGAACCAGCGGTGGCACCGGACCGCCCACGGTGCGGGCCCCGTACGACGGCGCCGGGCCCCGGCCGCCCCGCGAGGGGGTGGCCGGGGCCCGGCGGGGACGTCGCCGCGCCCGGCGTCAGCCGAAGGCCTTGACCGAGTTCCAGTCCACGCTCAGGACGACCTTCACGGGAGCGTTCGTGTTGTGAAGTGACCCCTTCAGTGCCGACACTTCCGTTCCATGCCGAGAGGCCGAGTCGTTGCCGGTAGCGGGTTCTCGCCTCGTACGGTGTGATGTAGCCGATGGTCGAGTGGAGCCGCTCCCGGTTGTAATGTTGCGCGATCCATCGGAAAACGTCCTGCCGATCCTGGGCTCTTGTCTCCCAGACCGTCGTTCCGATCTCGGCCTTGAGGGCGGCGAATAAACTCTCCGCCGTGGCATTGTCGAAACACGAGCCGGTTCGGTCGACGCTCTGCCTGATGTCCAACTCCGTGAGTGTGGCACGGAATTGGCGGGACGCATATTGCGCCCCGCGGTCCGAATGAAAGATTGCATTGCCAGCGGTGTGCTCGCCGGCAGGGGCCATTCGGATGGCATCCTCCACGAGCTGAGCCCTCATGTGGTCGGCCATCGACCAGCCCACGACCTCACGCGTGCACAGGTCAATCACCGTCGCCAGATAAAGCCATCCCTCGGCGGTCGGCATGCAGGTGATGTCCCCGACGAGTTTCAGTCCCGGCATCGGCGCCGTGAAGTCACGCAGGACGAGATCCGGCGCGGGTGCAGTCGAGCGTCCCTGTCTTGTCAGAGACCGCGACTTTCGTCGTGTGGTCCCTGCAATCTGTCTTTCCCGCATGATCCGCGCGACCCGTTTGCGGTTCACGACGTGCCCGCGACGGCGCAGTTCACGGGTGATCCGCAGAGCACCGTAGGCGCCCATGGAATCGGTATGGATCTCGCGGATGCGGTGCGACAAGCTCCTCTTCGATGCCGGCTTTCTCTTCCCGGGCCTCCGCGTTCTTGTGCCAGGTGTAGTATCCGGACCGGTCCCAGCCCAGGACGTCGCACATCCGCTTCACGACGTGGGCGTTCCGGTGTTCGTCGACGAAACGGAAGCGGATCACCGTGTCGTCTCCCGTGCGAAATGAGCGGCGGCCTTCCGGAGGATTTCGTTGTCCTCCTTGAGCCGGGCGTTCTCCCGCCGCAGACGCCCGAGCTCTTCCTTCTCGTCGGGAGTCATACCGGCATCACCCCCGCCGTACGCGTCCTTGGAGCGGGCCTTGTCGCCGCGGACCCAGTTCCGCAGCGTCTCCGGCTGGATGCCCAGGCTTCGTGCGATGTCGGTGAGAGTGCGGTCCTTCGAGGAACGCACCAGATCCACTGCATCCCGCTTGAACTCTTCGGGATAGTTCTTCCGCTTTGTCACCCATGGATCACTTCCCCTGGATGACGAATCATCCAGCGCCCAGGTGTCGGAATCTCGGGGGTCACTCCAGGAGTACGCTCCACGGGAGACATATCGATCCGTACGGCGGTGAATCACGACGGGGCCGCCCCCGACAGTTGGCCGCAGTGGGCGCGGGACGCTTTCGTGCAGGGAAATGGACACGCGGAAACGACGATCCTCGGCAGCCTTGCCTCCAATGAGGAGATTGTGTTCGGTGCCGCTTCCCGTAATGTCTGCTGGGGCTGTCACTCCGCACTGGCGGCGGATCCTGGCATGGTGATCGGTGGTCCCAGATTCCCCGGTGGTCCGAAAGCGTCGCCCTTCCGGATGTTCTGGCGACGGCAGTGACGGCTCGAGTGTAGTTCTCACAGGTCGGCGATGAAGTGGTCGTCTCCTGCGAGCCCGCCAGAGCCGAGGTCGTCCGTGTCGATGCGCGGTACATCACTGTGAAGTGGCCGTGGGGAGTGATCGACAATTCCTCGAGTTTCCGGTGGGACGGAACGAGTGCCCTGCCGTACGGTGATGCGCACCGAGAATGGGTTCCCTACCGAATTGAGCCTGCGGTATCGGAACTCCGGGCGGGAGACGTATGCACGGTTTCCATTCCGCCGACGCGTCTCCACGTCTGGCATTACGAGGAGTACGACCCGCCGCGTAATCTCGGATGGTCCCCCGCGCCCACGGCGGGAATCTATGTACTTCCACCGGAGAAATCTGACGACGAGGAGGCGGGGTGCATGTTGTATCTCGGCGGTGCCGAACCTGTTCGCCTGCAGCCGGTCGAGGACTGACCTCGATTCGTCAGTGCCATGACCGAAGCGCCGGGCCGGGATTCCTGGTCCTCGCTTCAGGCCGGGGAACACGTCACGCCCCCTCCTTCAGCACCCTTCTGATCAGTGTGCGCTGGTCCTCCGTCAGCCCCGGGTCGGCGCAGTGCGCCGTTCTGCCGTCCACCGTGATGCGGTAGCTGAAGCCGTCCGGGACCCCGGGTGGCGGGGTGGCCCGGCCGGCGGACAGGGCCCGCTCGGCCAGGGTGTGCCATTCCGCCGCGTCGGGGCGGCCCGTGGTGTCCACCTCGGCCCGTCGTTCGATGCCCGCGAAGCCGCCTGCGCGCCGTACCTGAATACGCATGGGTCCGTGTCTAGTACGGAACTACAGCGTCCGCACCCCCACCCGTTCCCAGGCCTTGGTCACCGCCTGGAGTTCGTCGCCGTCGCCGTACCGGGCGCGGGCCGCCTTCACCGTCAGGGTCGCGAAGTCCGCGAACAGCGCGTCCTGCTGGAGGTCGCCGCCGGTCAGCACGTCGTACCAGATCTGCCCGGCCCGCTCCCAGGCGTGGCCGCCGAGGGTGGTGGCCGCCAGGTAGAAGGCGTGGTTGGGGATGCCGGAGTTGATGTGCACGCCGCCGTTGTCCCGGCCGGTGCGGACGTAGTCGTCCATCGTCGCGGGCTGCGGGTCCTTGCCGAGCACGTCGTCGTCGTACGCCGTGCCCGGCTCCTTCATGGAGCGCAGCGCCTTGCCCGTGACGCTCGGGGCGAGGAGTCCGGCGCCGATCAGCCAGTCGGCCTCGTCGGCGGTCTGGCCGAGCGTGTACTGCTTGATGAGCGCGCCGATGACGTCCGACACCGACTCGTTGAGCGCGCCCGGCTGCCCGTAGTAGGTCAGGTTCGCGGTGTACTGCGTGACGCCGTGGGCGAGTTCGTGGCCGATGACGTCGATGGCGTGGGTGAAGTCGAGGAAGATCTCGCCGTCCCCGTCGCCGAACACCATCTGCTCGCCGTTCCAGAAGGCGTTGTTGTAGTCCTCGTCGTAGTGGACCGTCGCGTCCAGCGGCAGTCCGTCGCCGTCGATGGAGTCGCGGGCGTATGCCTTCAGGAGCAGCTCGAAGGTGGCGCCGAGGCCGGCGTAGGCGCGGTTGACGGTGGCGTCCTGGCCGGGCTCGTCGCCCTCGCCGCGCACCTTCGTCCCGGGCAGGCCGGTGCCGTGCCGGGCGTCGTACACCGTGCGCTGCGGCTTGCCGGGTTCGGCGTCGGCGAGCAGGGCGACGGCCGGGGCGCCGGCGACCGTGGTGAGGTGGCGCCGGGTGCGCTCGTAGGCGTCGCGCTGGATGGTGCGGCGCGCGCGTCCGGAGAGCGCGGGGTCGTCCGACTGCGCCAGCCGGTCGAGGACGTGCGGCGGGATGATCGTGCAGAAGACGGGCTCGAAGCCCCCGTTCCTGGTCATGTCCGGAACCTTCGCACTGTGTCATTGACCTGTCACCCCTTGCAACCATGATGGATGAAATCCGCCGCCGCTCCGCCTCCCGAGGTGCCGTGAAGTGGTATACGGCACTTTTTGTCCACTTCATCCCGGCGGTCCCGCATACTGATACGGACCCCCGCACGACGGGCGACTCGGTTAAGGTACGGAACATCATGCGTTTCGGGCTGCTCCTCCTTAGCTGCCGCGGCGAGGGCCTGTACTAGAGGCCGACCCCCTCCCCGCGGAGTTCGGCGATGCGCCGTCGGCCGTCCACCAGGACACCCCGCGGACCCCCGAGGAGCCCACGCACCATGGCAAACCGCCAGCAGCCCAGTTCCATGCCGATCCAGAAGTACGGCCGCTACGAGCAGGTCGACATCCCCGACCGCAGCTGGCCGCAGCAGCGGATCACCACCGCCCCCCGCTGGCTCTCCACGGACCTGCGCGACGGCAACCAGGCCCTGATCGACCCCATGTCGCCCGCCCGCAAGCGCGCCATGTTCGACCTGCTGGTCAGGCTGGGCTACAAGGAGATCGAGGTCGGTTTCCCGGCCTCCGGCCAGACCGACTTCGACTTCGTGCGGTCCATCATCGAGGACCCGGACGCGATCCCGGACGACGTCACCATCTCCGTACTCACCCAGGCCCGTGAGGACCTGATCGAGCGCACGGTGGAGTCCCTGAAGGGCGCCCGGCGCGCCACCGTCCACCTGTACAACGCCACCGCGCCCGTCTTCCGCCGTGTGGTGTTCCGCGGCTCCAGGGACGACATCAAGCAGATCGCGGTCGACGGCACCCGGCTGGTCATGGAGTACGCCGAGAAACTGCTGGGCCCGGAGACGGAGTTCGGCTACCAGTACAGCCCCGAGATCTTCACCGACACCGAGCTGGACTTCGCCCTCGAGGTCTGCGAGGCGGTGATGGACACCTACCAGCCCGGTCCCGGCCGCGAGATCATCCTCAACCTGCCCGCCACCGTGGAGCGTTCCACGCCCTCCACGCACGCGGACCGCTTCGAGTGGATGGGCCGCAACCTGTCCCGCCGCGAGTACGTCTGCCTGTCGGTCCACCCGCACAACGACCGCGGTACCGCCGTCGCCGCCGCCGAACTGGCCCTGATGGCCGGCGCCGACCGCGTCGAGGGCTGCCTGTTCGGGCAGGGCGAGCGCACCGGCAACGTCGACCTGGTCACCCTGGGCATGAACCTGTTCTCCCAGGGCGTCGACCCGCAGATCGACTTCTCCGACATCGACGAGATCCGTCGTACGTGGGAGTACTGCAACCAGATGGACGTCCACCCGCGCCACCCGTACGTGGGCGACCTGGTCTACACGTCCTTCTCCGGCTCCCACCAGGACGCCATCAAGAAGGGCTTCGACGCCATGGAGGCCGACGCCAGGGCCAGGGGCGTCACCGTCGACGACATCGAGTGGGCGGTCCCGTACCTGCCGATCGACCCCAAGGACGTCGGCCGCTCCTACGAAGCCGTCATCCGTGTCAACTCGCAGTCCGGCAAGGGCGGTATCGCGTACGTCCTGAAGAACGACCACAAGCTGGACCTGCCGCGCCGGATGCAGATCGAGTTCTCGAAGATCATCCAGGCGAAGACGGACGCCGAGGGCGGCGAGATCACGCCGACCGCCATCTGGGACGTCTTCCAGGACGAGTACCTGCCCAACCCGGACAACGCCTGGGGCCGCATCCAGGTCGCCAACGGCCAGTCCACCACCGACCGCGACGGCGTGGACACCCTCACCGTCGAGGCCACCGTCGACGGTGAGCAGACCACCCTGACCGGCTCCGGCAACGGACCGATCTCGGCCTTCTTCGACGCCCTGGCAGCCGTCGGCATCGACGTACGCCTGCTGGACTACCAGGAGCACACCATGAGCGAGGGCGCCTCCGCGCAGGCCGCCTCGTACATCGAGTGCGCGATCGGCGACAAGGTTCTGTGGGGGATCGGAATCGACGCGAACACCACACGGGCCTCGCTGAAGGCCGTCGTCTCGGCCGTCAACCGCGCGGCGCGCTGAACAGCCTTTTCGTGGGATTCGAGGGCTCCGTCCGCCGTTTGTGGCGGGCGGAGCCTCCGTCGTTTACCGGCCAATAGTCGTGGAGGTCACGGAAAGGTCTCGTCCGGGGTACTGACTCGGGCTCACCGATGTGGCTAACATCACGCAAGCGCGGCGATGGTGCTGTGGCGTTGACGGAGGTGCGACGTGCTGCCAGAACGGGGACCCAACGGCCATGCCGCTGCTGCCGGACTCTCGCGCCTGCTGGGCACCCGCACGGCGTGGACGGCCGTCGGTGACGGGGAGTTCTTCTGCCCCGGCTGCGGCGGTGACCGCAACTACCAGCGGCTCGCCGGACGCCGCCGCTTCACCCTGCTCGGCGTGCCCCTGCTGCCGCGCGGCGAGTCCGCGCCGACCGTCGAGTGCGCCGCCTGCCGCCGCCACTACGGCACCGACGTCCTGGACCACCCCACCACCACCCGCTTCGCCGCGATGCTCCGCGACGCCGTCCACACGGTCGCCCTCGCGGTACTGACCGCCGGCGGCATCTGCTCCCGCGCCTCCCTGGAGACGGCCGCCACCGGCGTGCGCGCGGCCGGCTTCGACGACTGCACCGAGGACCAGCTGGCCGCGCTCGTCGAGGCCCTGGAGGCGGACACCGGCCGCTTCACCGGCGAGCCCTGCGCGGCGGGCCTCGCCATCGAACTCCACGAGGCCCTGGACCCCCTCGCGCCCCACCTCGCCGCTCCCGGCCGCGAATCCATCCTCCTCCAGGGTGCCCGCATCGCCCTCGCCGACGGCCCGTACACCCCCGCCGAACGCGACGCCCTCGCCACGGTCGGCGCGGCCCTCACCATCTGCCCGACCGACGTGACCCGCCTGCTGACGGCGGCACGGACGCCGTCCTGACGGGGGACCGGGTTCTGCCCCTCCGGGCCGGGACCGGCGTACCCCGGTTCTCCCGGACTCCGGCCCACCCGTGGACGACCGGGGCCCAGGGCCGGACGGCGGGTGGCTCAGTGGTTCCGGGAGAGCCGCAGGTACATGATCTGGCGGTGCTGGCCGGGGCCGAAGTAGTCGGGGCGCAGGCCGTGGTCGGGGGGCTCGGGGCGGAAGCCCAGGGAGTGGTAGAGCAGGATCGCGGCGCGGTTGGCGGGTTCCACGGTCAGCCGGACCTGCTCGATCCCGTCCCGGCGCAGCCGGGCCAGGACCTCCGTCATCAGCTCCCGGCCCAGCCCGTGCCGGCGGCGGTTACGGGTCACGCACAGGCCGAGGATCCAGCTGTCCCGGTTGACCGCCGTCGTGGCGGCCAGCACATAGCCGCGCAGCCGGCCCTCGCCCTCGTCGAGGACCAGCAGATGATCCGCGTACATGTCGTAGAGCTGGCGCAGCAGGAAGGCAGGGTAGGCCACCTCCTGGAAGACCTCCTCGTCGAGCCGTCGCAGCTCCGGCAGGTCGGACTCCCGGGCCGCCCGTAGGGACGGACTCCGGGGCCCCGGGAACGCGGTGGGCTCCCCGAGGTGCCCGTCGTGGTCCAGGGTGCGCTCCAGCGGTTCGGCGGTCATGCAACCCCCAGTCGGGACGTGCGGACGTCAACGCGACGGCCACCGGACCGTTCACCCGGGAGGATTCAAGGCTCCCGGTGGCGGCCGGTGACTTCTCTGGCTAGAGTGAGCCGCCAACTCGTCGTGTGCAAGGGCGAGTTCAGGCGTGCGGCGATATGCCGGCGTGCGCCTGGTGTGCGCCCATTCACCGAGGACTGGCGTGTTCCCGGCTGTCTCCGCCTGCCGTCTCGGCCTACCGTGCGAGAACCGGAGATGCTGTTTCGCCTGCCGACGTTCACCAGGACGCGCAGACAGGGCACACGGTCTTGTCCGACACTGAATGGAACGCGGCAGGGTGATGATGGACCGGAACGCCGATGCCCCGTGGTCGAAGTTCGATCCAGCGACCTATGTCGACCTCAATTACCGCACTCCGCTCGAGGTCGACCTGCTGATCGTGCGGCTGATGCGCGACTACTTCGGCGGCTGCTTCGCGAACGGTGTCCCCGACGCCATGCGGGGAGTGGACGTGGGCGCGGGGGCGAATCTCTACCCGGCACTGGCCATGCTCCCCTGGTGCGAGAAGGTCCTCCTGCTCGAGTACGCCCGCCCCAACGTCGAGTACCTGGAGAAGCAGGCGTCTCCCGCCGGGTACGACGCGCTCTGGGACCCGTTCTGGGAGGTGCTCGGGGGCGACCCCGCCTACCGCCGTGTCGAGCCGAGGAGCCGGTTCAGCGAGATCGTCCGCGTCGAGCGCGCCAATCTCCTGGACCTCGACGGACAGCGCCGCTGGGACATCGGGACGATGTTCTTCGTCGCGGACTCGATGTCCGAGTGCCCCGACGAGTTCCGGCGGGGCATGACCTGCTTCATGGGCGCGCTGAACGAGGGCGCCCCGTTCGCCGCCGCCTTCATGAAGGAGTCGCTCGGCTACCAGGTCGGCGACCACCGGTATCCGGCCTACCGGGTGAACGAACAGCGGGTCCGGGAGAGCCTGGAGGGCTACGTGGACGAGCTGGAGATCCACGATCTGCACCATGTGGTGCGGCCGGGACACGAGGGGATCATCCTCGCCCTGGGACGGCGGAATACGGCGATTGCCACCCCGTAGGAACGGGGACCATGTCTGCACACGGGCAACCGGATCTGTGTGAGGGGTAGGGGATGCAGATCAAGCCACGCCAGCATCTGCTGGACATCTGGCGGGCGGCGGCGCGTCACTCGTTCGACGACGGCAAGCTCGTCTGGGGCGACACCGACGGGCTCAGCAGCGTCGCGGACGCGGAGCGGCTGCTCTGTCTGCTGTACCCCGCCACCGAGATCCCCGCCTTCCGCCTGGACCAGCCGGACACCACCGAGCAGGACGTACTGCGCGCGCTGGAACGGGTCGGCAGCCGGCTGGAGATCCCCCCGAACCTGATCACCGCGCTGACCCAGTTCATGCGCACCTACACCGGACCGGACGACAGCCCCACCTTCGCCGGCGGACCGTACTTCAAACCCGTCGACGCGGATGCGGAACTCACCTACGAACAGGGCAAGTTAGGTGTCGTCGACTCCTACTCCATGTCCGTCACGCTCTGTCTCGCCACCCTCGGCTTCCTCAAGGTGTACGAGACCAGCACCACCCGCCCCGAAGTACGCCGCGCCCTCGGCGAACTGCGGGACGTCACCAACACGCGGCTGACCGCCGCGATGATCAGCCTGCTGCGCTCCTTCACCGTCAACGTCTTCGACGCCGAGTCCGAACAGGGCCGGCGGCTGATCCAGGTCATCGGCCAGAACCGGCACTCCGACCGGACGGTGCTCCAGCAGTTCTCCCGGCGGTTCCGCCCGCTGCGCGCCACGATCATCGAAAGCCTCAGCCGCGGCATCCAGGTCGACGAGAGCATCCGGGACGAGACCCAGCTCTTCGAGTGCGGCTGGGCCTGGGGCGTGGTCGAGGACGCGCCGCAGATCACCGACCTGAGCGTCCCGGTGCCCGGCCAGCCCGACGGCATCGCCGACCGGCTGCCCTACGTGTACTTCACCGTGGTCGCCCTGGACGGCATCCAGGACCTCTTCTCGGAGCGCACCCTCACGCTGGGCCTGCTCAACGCCGACCAGCAGAAACTCGCCGAGGCGCTGCGGCTGCGCTGGGAGCTGAGCCAGCAGTACTGGTCTGCGGTCGCCCGCTTCGGCACCGACCGCTGGCCCCTGGAGGACCTCCCCTGGCAGACCACCGGCCTGCGCCTGGAGTCGGAGTACTTCTCCCTGACCGTCGCGGCCATCCTCGTCCACGACCTGGTCCGCAGGAAGGCCACCGACGACGACCTGACCCGCACCGTCGCCATCATGGAGCGCCTCGCCGACCGCGGCCGCGTCACCAGCCGGATGATGAGGAACGATCCCGTCGTCCGGCTGCACGACCCGGGCGTGCTGATGCCGCTCGCCGGATCCGAACGCTCCGGGGCGCTCCTCCAGTGGCGGATGACCGACTTCTCCGCCCAGTTGCTCAAGCGCACCGTCCAGCTCGCCGAACTCTCCCGCAGCATCGACGCGCAGGACCGGCTGCTGCGCCTCGCCGAGCAGACCTTCGAGCACCTGTGGAACCGGAGGATCGAGGAAGGGTACGGCGCCGGCCTCTGGGACAACGTACGGGCCGTCTACCCGGACGCGCACGGCATCACCCGCCGTCTGTCCTGGAGCGTCACCGAACGTGTCACCGAGTGCCTGGTCGCCGCCCGCAACATGTACGAGCAGCAGCCCATCCGCAGCCCGGAACTCGCCGAGCTCGCCCGGGACCTGCTCAGTGAGGCCACACACCTGTTCGGCAAGGAGCAGCTGGAGGCCTCCGCGGCCACCGACGGGCCCCGGGGGCGGGCGATGCGCAGCATAGAGAGCCGCCTGGACCACGCCCGCGCCCTGGTCGACGAGCGGCCCGCCACCGCCTTCGCGCTCGCCCTGCCCGTGCTCCAGGAACTCGACACCCTGGCCCAGGCCCGGGACGCCGCGGCACAGGAGGGCTGAGCCGTGTTCGTCTTCGCCGCCTCCGACAAGGGAGGCACGGGCCGCTCGGTCACCAGCGCCAACCTGGCCTATCAGCGCGCCCTCGGCGGCGACCACGTGGCCTACGTGGACTTCGACTTCGGGTCGCCGACCGCCGCCGCCGTCTTCGACGTCCCCAGCGCGATGCGCGGCACCCGGGAACGGGGCCTGCACTCCTATCTGGAGGGCGAGGTCACCGAACCGGCCGGCATCGACATCTGGCGGCACACCGAGCACTCCGTGCTGCGCGCCCGGCAGAACCAGGCCGGCCGCCTGGTCCTCTACCCCGGCGACATCGGCGGTGGCGAGTTCGCCACCGGCGAGGAGGCCCTGGAACGCTGCGTCGACCTCCTGCTGCGGCTCAACAGCGAGTTCGACCTCGTCGTGGTCGACCTGAGCGCCGGCCGCAGCTACGCCGTCGACCTGGTCCTGGCGGCGACGGCCCACCCCCGCACGCGCCACGTCCCCTACCGCTGGCTCGTCTTCCACCGCTGGACCCACCAGCATGTCATCGCCGCCGCCGGCCTCGTCCACCACGAGAACGGCATCGTCCGCAGCGGCGTCGACCGCGGACACGACGAGGAGACCCTGCAGGGCAGCATCCGCTTCGTCCGGGCCGCCGTGCCCGACCCCGAGTCGCCCCTGTGGTCGCAGGTCTCGCACGCCCAGCAGGCCTGGATGCAGTCCTGCGACAAGGCGCTGCGCCGGCTCGCCGCCGACCAGCGCGTCGGCGACAGCGTGGTCCTCGGCACCGTACCGCTGGAGCCCATCCTGCAGTGGCGCGAACAGCTGATCACCGAGGACGACGTGCTCTCCACCCAGATCGCCAACAAGGAGACGCTGGAAGCGCTCGAGGAGATCGCCCGGCGGCTGACCGACGACTCGCACTGGGGGCGGCCATGAAGGACGTGGTGTTCCGCGAAACCACCGCCGAGCCGCGGACCCAGTCGGTGCCGCTCTCCCATCTCTCCCTCGAACTCGGCCACTTGTACATGGAGGACTTCGAAGCCGGCCCCGGCCGTCTGCGCCGGCACTTCGAGGCGGTACGTCCCTGGGTGGAGGCGGCCCGGTCGGCCGCGGCCGACCGGGCCGGGGGCGGACGTCCGCGGATCAGCACCTGCTTCCTCGTCGACGACTACTTCACCCGTTTCTCCCGTCCCGCCGAACTCGTCCCCCTCCTGCTGGCGGAGGCCGGCCGCGCCGGACTGACCGTCGACTACCTGGCCCGCGAGTCCGGCTGCGCGGTCAACGGGAAGGTGCCCGTCGCGGAGGCGGTGGCCGGCCGTATCGTCGAGGAGCCGCCGCCCGGCAGCTACGGCAACCGGCCCCCGGCCGCGCAGACCGGCTGGCTGGCCAACGGGGTGCGCAGCCCCGCCGCGCGCACCCCGCAGGCCATGCAGAGGGCCGCCGCCTGGCAGCCGCCCACGGAGACCGCGGCACGGCGGCACTCCGTCTTCCTGGACGTCGAACTCTTCAGCGACACCCCCGACGGGCAGCGCGTGTGGTCCTGCCCCTTCCTGGCCGCCGTCTGGCAGCTCGCCCGCCTGGGGCTGCTCCGCCACCAGGGCGACGCCGTCCTCGACCCGCACCCCCACACGGGCTCCGCGTTTCCCGACGACTGGGACGAGCTGCCCGCGCTCGTCCGGCTCAACCCACGGGCCGCCCCGTTCGCCGCCTACCGGACCTGCTCCGTGCTGCCCAACCGCTTCCTGCCCGTCGAACACGCCGTCCGGGTGATCCTCGACCAGCTCGAGGTGGACGCCGAAGCCCTGCGCCAGGTCGGTGAACGGTCCGCCCGCGAGAACGTGTCCCTGCCCGCGTCGGTGGCCGACCGCGTCTCCTACCTCTTCTACGCGGGGTCCTGACATGGCGCCGGAGGGGACCGCACCGCGTGCCGTGCTCGCCTGCGGCGAGGTCCGGACCTGCCTGCTGCCCGCCGGACAGGCCCTGGACAGCCGCGCCGCCGCCCAGTTGCTGCGCCTGCGCGCCGACGAGCGGGTCCTGGTCTCCGAGCGGCCCAACCTCTACGGGCTCTCACCCGACACCCTCACCGGAGTCGACTGCCGGCTGCCCAGCTCCAACGGCGCCCGTGTCCGCGCGGTCGGCACGGTCGCCGCCCGGGCCGCGCTCACCGAGGGCCGCGTGCTGCAGACCTCCGCGTACTTCCGTGTCCCCGCCACCGGACCCGACCACCGCCGGCCCTGGGGCCAGTACCTGGTAAGGCCCGGAGTGGTCGAGCCGTTCGGCAGGCTGCCCCGCGAGGCGGTCGCCGAGGGCCTGCTCGACGGAGGGCGGCACGGGGAGCTCGACGTCGGGCTGATCGCCGACGGGATGCAGACCCGGCTGCTGCGGCACCCCCTGCTCGACCACCGGCCGCCCCTGAGATCCCGGCCCACCCGGCTCCGCTGGGTGGCCCTGCCCGCGCGGGACGGCGACGGCCCGTCCATCGAGCGGTTCACCCTCGCCGAGGACGCGCTGCGCACCGTACGGCTGCGGGTCCCGGAGGGCGTCCGCAGCGCCGACATCGCCGGGCTCTGCGACGACCTCGCCCTGCACGACTGGCTGCTGACGACCGTGGTCCGCATCCTTGACGGCATCCGCCTGGGCCCCGGTGAACCCTGGCCGCGGCCGGGCCCGGCGGGCGACCTCCCCGTCGTGGTCGGGGCGCTGCGGCCCGCCGTGGACCACCTGCTGCACCTGTGGATGCCCCGGGCCCGGGTGTCCGGCGAACTCGCCCACCTGTGGGCGGCGCTGGAGGAACGACCCGGGTTCACCCGGCAGTGGCTCACCCTGGTGCAGCGCGTCCGCGACCAGCTGGCCCTGCACGCCATCCCCCCGTCGTACCGGGAGGTGGAGCCGAGACCCTGACCCCGCCCCGCCGTGAGCGCGGGCTCGACGGCACATCCGAAGCACCTCACGCACTTCCCGCATCCCGAACCGACGACGTTTCCCAACGGGGGGAGAAGCGAGATGAGCACGGCACAGGCACCTCAGCCCGAAGACACATCCGGCCCGCCGGGCACGGTGGGCACGTCCGGTCACCCGGGCGGCCGGAGGCCGGCCGGCAGGCCGGCTCCGCCCCGCGCCCCGCACACCCCGGACCGGCCACCGGACACCCCCGCCACGGAGGCCGCACACCGGGGGACCGACCCGTCCCCGTGGCCCCGCAGACTCCTGGCCGGCCTCGTCGTGGGCCTGCCCGCCTGGGGCGTCGCCGCGTTACTGAGCCCGGAGGACGGCCCGTTGCGGCACCTCGGCGCCGCCGGTATCTGTGCCGTCGCCGCGATGGCCTTCCAGCACCTCCACCTCGCACAGGACCGGACGGCGGAAGCACGCGCCCGGCGGGCGGAGAGCCTGCTGGCCGAGACCGCCGCCACCGTACGGGACGGACTGCGGCGCTACGACGATCTGCAGAGCGGCCTGACCCGGCACACCGAGGACATGAAGCAGATCGTCGAGGCCCGGCTGATCGCGCCCGCCCGTGTCGATCTCCCGCCCGCGCCGGTCCGGGTCCGTATCGACTCGGTGCCCGACCTGGCCACCAACTTCGCCGAGGTCCTGGCACCGGACCTGCCGATCCTCTCCACCTTCGTCCGCCTGGAGATGCAGCGGGTGATCGGTCAGATGACGGACCTCACCACCCTGACCGCGGAGTGCCCCGGTGAGAACCACGACTGGATGCTCAGCCTCACCCGTGCCGCCGAGGACTCCATCTGCGCCACCAGCACCTCCGTCGACCGGGAGTTCTGGAACAGCGAGCCCGCGAGCCGCTATCTCCACGCCCAGAAGGAGGCGATCGACGAGCACGGGGTCCCGGTCCGGCGGCTGTTCCTGCTGGAGAGCGCGCGGGAACTGGACGACCGGCTGCTGCGTCTGTGCGAGGAGCAGGAGGTCCTGCACATCGAAGTGCGCGTGGCCGTCCTGCCGGAGCTGCCGCCGCACCTGCTGCGCGGCACCACCAACGACTTCATCGTCTACGACGAGGCGGTCTCCTTCGAGATCGACCAGGACCTGCGCGACGTCAACATCAGAACCCGGCTCATCGCCCGCCAGGACCACGTCCAGGACCGGATGAAACGCTTCCGGGAACTCTGGGAGGCCGGCATGAGCCTGCGCGAACTGGAAGTACGGGTCGACGACGAGGAGGACGGCACCTGGATGGTCGACCGGGCGTGACCCGCCGGCCCGGCCCGGCTACTCCCCGGGGAGTAACCGGCGCCTCCGGCCGCCCGTCGCAGTACCCCGCGACCCGGCCTCACGCCCGGCGTCATGGCGTACGAGTCGGGGCTGGTGGCGCCGGGGAGGGTGTGAGCCGCCCGACGGCTCACAGGGTGTGGTGCAGCCAGCGCTGGATGGTGGCGTTGATGCCGCCGGACAGGGCGCTCAGGCTCTCGATGGCCTCGCGGTCCTCGGGGCGCGGCGGGATGCCGGCGGCGGTCAGCGCGGCGTGGAGATCCAGCTTGCGGCGGTCGCGCGGGTCGATGCCGATGCCGATGTGGGTGTCGAGGCGGTCGGCCGGGTTCGGCGGGCCGGGCAGGGGGGCAGGGAGCGGCGGGGCCAGCAGGTAGTCGCTCGGGTGGTCCCCCGCCGGCTGTCCCTCCGCCGGGGGCCACCAGGCGGCGCCCGTGGCGCCGTCGGCGTCACAGGGGTCGACGAGGGCATGGTGCGGGCCGTACTGGAAAGCGGTCGCGGTCATGTCGGTCTCCTCACCAACGGGTGTCGGTTCTGCAGGACAGGAGGCCGGCAGCGGGAGCCCCGGTTGCGACGGAGGCGAAACGTCACGCCAACGGCGTCATCGGCAGTTCATCGTCCGGTCGGACGAACGGCCACGGAGTCCGCAAAGGATTGATTGCAAAGAAATCATTGCAATCAATCCTTTGCAGCGATACCTTTGTATCCATGGACGAGCCCAAGGACCCTCAGAACCACAGCGACCCGCAGCTCCGCAGCCTCGACGCCCGCTCGTTGCGCGGGCTCGCGCACCCCCTGCGCATGCGGCTGCTGAACGCGCTGCGGCGCGGCGGGCCGGCCACCGCTTCGCAACTGGCCGCGAAACTGGGCGAGTCCAGCGGAGCCACCAGCTACCACCTGCGCCAGCTCGCCACCCACGGGTTCGTGGAGGACGCGCCGGAGCACGGCAAGGGGCGGGAGCGGTGGTGGAAGGCGGTCCACCGGGGAGTGCGCTTCGACGACTCCCTGCTCAAGGACCGCGACCCGGCGGTCCGCGGGGCCGCCGACCTGTTCCTGCACGAGGTCGCCAACCACCACACCCAGGAGGTCGCGACCTGGCTCGGCACCGGTGACGACTGGCCCGAGGCCTGGCGCCGAGCGTCGGACATGAGCGACTGGACGCTGAGCCTCACGCCGGAACTCGCGGAGGAACTCGTCCACAGGATGCACGACCTCGTGCAGAGCTACCGCGCGCAGTCCCCCGGGGACGGCGCCCCGGACGCCGAACAGGTGCGCGTCCACACCCATCTCTTCCCCGTCCGCACGGACTGAGAGGCTGCCCGATGCACCCGGAGATCCATCTCGCCCTGCACCACGCCCGCGCCGTCGAACTCCGGGCGGAAGCGGACGCGTACCGCCTCGCCGCCTCCGCCCGGCGGCCACACCCCCTTCGCGCCCGTCTCGGCTGGACCCTGGTCGGCCTCGGCCTGCGCCTGGCAGTCGCCTCCCCCGGAAGGCCGGCCCTCGCCTCCTAGCGGCAGTACGTGTCCCGTCGGGGGCGTTCGCCGGTGGTCAGGAAGTGGGAGACCGTGCGGTCGCCGCAGGCGTTGCCGTCGGCGAGGTAGGAGCCGCGGCCGGTCGCGTCGACGGTCACCATCACGGCCCGCCGGCCGAGGGCCTCGCGCATCCTCAGCGCGCCGGTGAGGGGTGTGGCGACGTCCCGTTCGTTCTGGACGAGGAGGATGTTTGACGGCCCCCGTCCGGTGATCCGCGTCGGGGCCTCGCGGGGCGGGTAGGGCCAAGCGGCGCACGGCATCACGTTGCGGGGCATGCCCGCGGTGAGCGGGTACGCGGCCCGGCTCTCGGCTACGACCTTCTCGTACACGGCGGGCGACCTGGGCCATTCCACGTCGTTGCAGAGCGCTCCGACGCCGACAGCGGTCACGTTCTGCACCACCGGCTCCGGAGGCGTCGCCGGCGCGGGCGGTACGGTGCCCTGCCCGGCCGCCCGCATCAGCTTCGCGAGGGCCGGGTAACGTCCGGGCCGGAAGAGGCTGTCCAGCATGGTCTGGCGCGGGACGTTGCCGTTCAGCTCCGCCGGGTCGGCGCCGGGCCAGGGGATCGGCTCGCGGTCGAGGCGGGCGGCGAGCCGCAGGAACAGCGGACGCACCTCGGCGGCCGTGTCCGCCACCCGGTCCGGGTTCCCGGGCGCCGACGCCCATGCGGCGAAGTGCGGGAACACGTCCTCGACGCCCTGCTCGAACCCGGCGAGCCAGGCGCGGGCCACGCGTGCCGGATCCGGGTTGTCGATGCTGTCCAGCACGATCCGGTCCGTCCGGTGCGGGAACATCTGGCTGTAGACCGCTCCGACGTACGTCCCGTACGAGACGCCCCACGCGGAGATCTTCCGCTCGCCCAGCGCGGCCCGGACGCGGTCGAGGTCACGCGTGGCTTCGTTGATCTGTAGGAACAGCGAATGTCGACCGGTTTCGGAGGCGTGTAGCGATCGCTGAGGTCACGGCTGTCGATGAGAAATGACGGCACGGTCGCGTCTGGGACGTGTCACAGCCGGCACTCATCACCGGGATGGGGTTCGCCAGTGAGGGCGGCCATGTCCGTGCTGCGGCCGGGAGGGGGATCTCTATTGCGTCATGTCACGCAGGTCAGGGCGGTTCCTGGGCAATCCGAAGCCTGCCATCTGCTTCTCCTCGCAGGACAGGAAGCCAAGGCTCCGGTAGAACGCGTGATTGCGCTTGCCTCCCGGTGACGACTCGTGGTCTGTGGAGAGGAGAAGGAAGCGGCAGTGCGAGTAGCGCTGCATGAGGTGCTCGACCAGGGCTCGGCCGACGCCCTGCCGGTGATGCGCCGGGTTGACCACGACGTCCTGGACGTAGCAGATGTGCTCGTCGTCGGAGACGGTCCGGGCCAGCCCGAGGAGCGTTCCTGAACCGTCTCGTGCGGCGATGACGAGGTGAGAGTTCCGCAGGCCGCGGCAGAGCTTGTCGACGTCGGCGGTGTAGCCCTCCCAGCCGACCGAGTCGTAGAGGCTCAGCATCTCATCAGGATCGAAAACGCCCTCTTCCGCGATGAACACGCCAAACCCCCTGCGACTGTGCCGCTTGTCGATGCCGACCTCTCACCGCATCTGACTTACTCAAGGCCCGTTTGCTGATCTGCTGGGCAGGCCTGGCAGCCGAGGCCGGGGCGCGGGCGGTTCACTGGTCGGACGTGTCACCGCACAGCCTGCTTCGCAGCAGGAGCAGGATGTGTGGGTCGGCCAGCGGCACGAGTTGCTCCAGCAGGAGACGGATGCGGGCGTCGTCGGCCTCCCGTACGGCCAACACGATGTGTTCGACTAGCCTCCCGGCGTCTGGCTGCGATTGCACCGGACCGGCCGCGGGCCCAACCTGGCCGGCCGGTCCGGCACGATCGCCGGTCGGGGCATGGATGTCCGGTCGCTGCACCTCAGCCCTCCCGGCCACAACAACGCGGCCTCAAGGGCTCTCGTTACGGTCCGCAACGGCAGGAACGTCCCTCCGTAAATCCGTGCACTCGGTTCCGGTACGGGCTGGCAGCCCCCTCCGCACCCGGTCGTGGTTCAGCATCGGGCCGGTGGGGATGGTGGGCCGAGTCGCTTGGTGTCATTCGGGGCGGTTGAAGCGGTGGGCGGCCCAGAGCAGGGCCATGGCACCCGTGGTCAGGAGGACCCCGGCTTCGAGGAACAGCGGAGGTTGTCGGCCGAACCATTCGAGGCCTGCCGCGGCTGCCTGGTCGGGTACCCGGAGGGCGATGCTGCGGCGGAGCAGGTCCACGCCGTAGGCCAGCGGGTTGGCGGCGGCCAGCGTGTGGGCCCAGCCCGGCAGGTTCTCGATCGGGAAGAAGCCGCCGGAGAGGAACAGCAGCGGCATCATCACCAGGCCGAGCAGCATGTGGAACACCTCGGGGCGGCGCAGGGTCACGGCCAGGGCCAGGGAGAGGGCCGTGATGGTGAAGGAGGCCAGGATCATGCCGGCGAGGAGCAGTGCCAGGAGGAGTGGATCGTAGGGCAGGCCGACCGCGCCGGCGAGGGCGAGCAGGACGGCGCCCTGGACGGCGGCGACGGTGGTGCCTCCGGCACAGCTTCCGAGGAGGAGGGTGGAGCGGTATACCGGGGCCATGAGTAGTTCGCGCAGGTAGCCGCTCTGGCGGTCGGTGATCAGGCGGATGCCGACCATGATGGCCGGGGTCTGGACGGTCATCATCAGCATGCCGGGGAAGAGGTAGGTCTGGTAGCCGACACCCAGTGTGGTGTGGGGGATCAGGGCGGCCAGGCCACCTCCGAGGACGAAGAGGTAGAGCACCGGCTGGATCAGCATCAGTGCGGTGTGGGTGCGCTGGGTGGACAGGCGCAGCAGGTCGCGGTGGATCAGTGCGTGGACCGCGCGCAGTTCGCGGCGCAGGCGGGATGGCGGCGCAGGGACTGCGGCGTCGGGGCTGTCAGGAGGGTTCGGGGCTCCGGGTGCCCTGAGGGCGGGTGCGGTCACAGGGCACCCTCGGTCGTCGCCGTGGTTCGGGTCGGCTGGATGGTGGCGGGGGTGGGGTGGGTGCGTGCGGTGTGGATGCTGCGGCCGGTGTGGTGGAAGAAGACGTCGTCGAGTGTCGGCGGGGTCGCGGAGGCGGCCTGGACGGGGATGCCGTGGGCTTCCAGGGCCGCGCAGAGGCGGGGGATCCATGAGCTGCCGTTGGGTACGCGCAGGCTGATCCCGCCGGTGTCCAGGGTCGTGATGGTGCCGGGGGGTGCGGTGCGGCGTACGACCTGGTGCGCCGCCGGGTCGTCGCCGGTGCGCAGCGTCACGCGGTCGTCGCCGATCGCGGCCTTGAGGGCGAAGGGGGTGCCTTGTGCCGCCAGGCGGCCGCCGTCGATGATGGCGAGGCGGCCGCAGTTCTCCGCCTCTTCCAGGTAGTGGGTGGTGACGAAGAGTGTGGTTCCTTGCCGGTCGCGCAGGGTGCGCAGGTGTTCCCAGACCTGGGCTCGGGCGTGGGGGTCGAGTCCGGTGGTCGGCTCGTCGAGGAACAGGATCCGGGGTTCGTGCAGCAGGCCCCGGGCGAGTTCCAGGCGCCGTCGCATACCGCCGGAGAGGGTGCGTACCGGAGAACGTCGCCGGTCGGCCAGTGCGACCGCCTCGAGTGTTTCGGTGACGCGGCGGCGGACGTGGCGGCGGCTCATCCCGTAGAGGCGTGCGTGGATGTGGAGGTTCTGTTCTGCGGTGAGGTCGGTGTCCAGGGCGCTGTGCTGGAAGAGCATGCCGACCTGCCGCCGCACCTGGTCCGGTTGGCTGAGCACGTCGGCGCCGGCCACCGTGGCCTGGCCGGCGGTGGGGCGGGCCAGGGCGCACAGCAGGGCGATGGTGGTGGACTTCCCGGCGCCGTTGGGGCCGAGGAAGGCGAAGGTTTCCCCTTGGAGCACGTCCAGGTCCAGGCCGCGGACGGCGTGGATGCTGGTCCCGTCCGGGCCCGGGTAGCTCTTGACGAGACCGCGCGTGCTGATGGCGTACGCCGACTCGGGAGCGGACCCCGTGGTGGTGTGCGGGCTCGTCAGGGCGGCCGTCAGGAGGGTTGCCTGGGCGGGGGCGTCGTCACCGGCGTGCGGCTGCATGGTCGGATCCTCGTCTGCGGAGTGCCGTCAGCGGACTCGGGCGTGGGGCGGTTCGGGGGGAGCCCGGCGCGGGTGGGGCCTTGTCCGGCGCGCGGTTCCCTGATGGAGGGGGGTGGGGCTTGTGCTCCGGCCGGCGGCGCCGTGGGGCAGCCGGCCGGCCGGAGGTCCGTGGAGCCCGTTCCGTCTTGTCCCGTCGGGTATCGACCAGGGAGCACGGGGTACTCCCTCCCGGCGGGTCCGGTGTTCAGCGCCCGGTCAACGAGACCGCCGTTGTTCTGGCCGCTGAGACGTACCGGAGCCGAAGGGCCCCTAGTGCCTGGTCAGGCGCAGCTGACGCCGACACAGACGGTGTTGATGAGCGTCAGCAGGCCGACGCACTCGCAGGTGTTGGCGAACGCGGCTCCGTCGGCGCCGATCGGGTCGGTCTCCGGAAGGGCGTGCAGGTGAGCCAGCAGTTCGAGGTCGCGGTTCTCCATGGCTTTCTCCTTCTCTGTGGGATGGCGGCAGATTTCCTGCCGCTCAGCCCGGCTGCTGGATCATCCAGTGCCGGGAGTCTGTGTGGTGGGTCCGCAGGAGGAACGCCAGGATTCCCGCGGATCCGTCGCTCCAGCCCGTCGAGACGTCCCCGTACTCGTTGGGGAAGACAACGTGACCGTCGCGGTGGGCCCGTTCGGAAACGATGAGGCGGGCCAGGTCCTGGGCCATCGTGTGGTGGGCGGGATCCCCCGTGGCCGTGGCCATGTCGAGGAGGAAGTCGCCGTTGCCCGCCAGCCCGTGGCACTGGGTGAGGGGGGCGCGGGACGCCCGCTCCACGACGGCTCGTGCGGCGTGGCGGGCGAGTTCACCGAACCGGTCGTCGCCGGTGGTCTGCCACAGCCGGACCAGGAAGGTGCCGATCCCGGCCGATCCGTGGCACCAGTACGGGGCGGTGGGCACGTCGCCGGCCTGGGCCGGCCACTGGGCCGCCTCGCCGACCATCACGGCGCTGGCCACCAGTTCCTCACCCGCTGCCACGGCCAGGTCCAGGTGCTCCTGCCGGTTCGAGATGGCTGCGGCGGCGAGGAGGAAGCATCCGATGCCGGATGTTCCGTGGGCGAAGCCGAGGTAGCGTTTTCCGGCTTCCGTGGCGAGGACTTCCGCGGGGACCGGCCAGCTCACGCCGGACGGCTCGGTCCGCACGACAGCTGCCAGCCGGTCGGCCGCGTCGGCGACCAACCCGGCCAGGCGCGGGTCGCCGGTCCGGTGCCACAGGTGGGCGGCGGCCAGTCCGCTGCCTGCGGTGCCGTGGGTGATGTCGTGGTGGGGCGTCGGCTCCTGCGGAGCCAGGGCAAGGGCCATCGCGTGATCCATGAGGGCGCGGTCATCGACGGCGCGTCCGGCCTCGTACAGGGCCCAGGCGGTCCCCCGGCCGCCGAAGTGCAGGCCTGGGCGGGTGGAGCGGGTGTCGGTACGCGCAGCGATCCAGTGGCCCGCGGTGGATATCAGCTCTGGAAGGCGCGGATCGCCGGTGAGTTCGAAGTACCGGGTCAGGACCGCCAGGACACCGGACGCGCCCTGCTGCACCGTGCACGGGTCTGTCTCCCCCGCCAGGGTGGAGACCGGCCACAGCCGCCGCTGGTCCTTCGGGGTCATCGAATCGACGAGGTGGTCCACGATCCCCGCCACCGAGACCGCTGTGGCATCGCCCCGGAGGTCCCTGCCCGCCGGCCCGGCGGCGGGGTGCACGGGGAACGGCCTTTCGGTGCGGCGCAGGTCCGCACGTGCCCTGGCCGGGTCCCAGCGCTCTGCCGGATCGTCCTTCATCAGCCCGAGGATCATCTCGGGCAGGCCGTCCGGCAGGCGGAGTGTGCGCTCGCGGGCGGCCAGCCACTCGGCGAGCCGCTGCTCCGCGGATCTGGTGGCGGGCTCCTCGGGCAGCAGATTGGGGACCTTCCCGGCAAGGACGAAGCACACCGTGGCGCCGAGGCTGTAGTAGTCGGCCGTAGGGGAGACGGGTGCGTCCCGCAGTCGCTCGGGGGCGCTGAATCCCGGGGTTCCCACCGTCGTCGGAAGGGCGGCATGGCCCTTCAGGACCGCAAGCTCCAGATCGATCAGACGCAGTTCACCGTCCGGCCGGACCATGATGTTGCCAGGGGTGAAATCTCGCAGGACGCAGCCGTGGGCGTGGGCCGCGGCGACGAGGTCCACCAGACGTCCGACCTGGTCCAGAGCGTCGGCGCCGTAGCGCTCGCTGCCGACATCGCGGAAGTGCTCGGCGACCCAGCTCCGCAGGGGGACACCCGGTATCTCCTCCTGCGCCAGGAACAGGTGTCCGCCGTGCTCGAACATCGCGAGGAGCTCCGGCGCCAGGCCCGTGCCGGCGAGGTGCTCCAGCGCCCGGGACTCCGCACGCAGCCAGTCGCGTACGTCACAGCCGGACGCGTCGGCCTCCACGTGCGGGCGGGCCTCCTTGATGACCACGGGTGCACCCGTGGCGACGTCCGTCCCCCGGTAGACGCCGCCCTTGTTCGTGTGGCGGATCGCCTCCCGTACCGAGAAACGCCCACCCAGCAAGACCGGGCCCGTCGGCGCCTCCTCCGTACGCGGCGCGGCTGGTACCGGTGCGGGGAAGGGGCTGACCGCCCAAGAGGGCGGGGAATACTGGCCGGTGCGGATGTCCTCGACGGGATTGCCGTCGGGGTCCTCGTAGAACCACACCAAAAGCCCCTGCTCCGACAGCCTTCGTCGGCCGACGAAGGCCCCGTAGCGGTAGTGCACCAGGCTGTTCACCGCGTACGGCTGGTCCGACAGGATCCGGGGGCCGGCCAGATTCGCCGTCACCTTGTGCAGATCCAGCGCGATCCGGGCCGCGTCGGCATCGGAGCACGGATAGACGGTGATGAACTTGCCTGAGCTTCCCCGCGGTGTGGCACGGGAGTTGAGCGCGCTCACCTGCTCCAGGGACCGGGCGAACTTGAACGCCGACTCCTCCCGCAGCAGCACGTCCAGGGCCCGCGCGAGGACTGCCGGCGCGGAGGCGGACGTCGCCGACACGTGCAGCTTCCAGCCCTGCTTGCGCTGAATCCCGGACAGGGTTGCGAGACGGCACCACGTCTCGTCCGCGTCGGTGGTCCACCGCGCGCCCTCACCAGAGGCTTCCAGCGCCCGGCGCAGCAGTTCCTCAAGGTCGACTCTGGTTGCGTGGCTCGTCATGCCTGCCTCTCTCAACGGCGAGGACCGCTGGCTGGAATACGCCTTGCATGAAAACGTATTACTCGTGCACGACGGACGCACTGGGTCCGGCGAGCGCACGGTGTCGTTACGATGCCGAATGATGCCAACCGGCGTGGAAAAGGAGCACGCGGGAGGCTGAAATGCGCCTACAGTCGGGATCCATGGGGCCCGGCACCACAACAGAGATTCAGATAGACCTGATTGAACCTGACCAAAATCCCGAGAGTCCTGCCAGCTGTCAAAGCCGGCCGAACTATCAGGGCGCACCCCGACCGGACCTACCTCAAAGATCTTCACACTCGGCAACAATCAGGGCTGACCTGCGCTTCACTACCAGACAGCCTTCATTCTCGGCTCGAACGCCGCACACAACAGGAACGACCGATTCGAACACGGCGAACCCCATCGACGCGGTACTTCCGCCCCAAAGCTTCCCCCTCAACCGGGCCTCAGTAAAGGGTTCGATTAGGCCACGCCTCCGAATAGACGCAGAGGCGATTCAACACGCATCCGATACTTGGGATCAGACGCCTGAGCTGCAATATTGTGAAAAAATTGAACATCGAAAGACCATGATACGTCAGGGAAATCGGCTCAAAATAGAGAACCGGACCTCTCGTGGGATCGCAGAGAATGCAGCGACCCCTGAGACTCCCGGAGAAATAGAGGCAAACAGCGCCTCGCCTGTCGACCATCCCAGGCCCTTGCGCCGCTGCCCGGCGCAGGCGTCAGAAGCCGTATCTCAACCGATCATGGAACGTGCGGCTCGAACAGGCTTCCCATCTGGGCGATCTTCCCGTTGTACGCGCATGAAGGCAGGGCCTCTCGGTAGCTCGGGGATGCGAATCTGACCGAGCAGTACCAGGAGGCCCTGGTGTCCTTGTTGTACGCGTCCGAGCCCGTCCGGTTCAACTCGGCTGCTCCATCGTGTGATTGCTTCGCGCACGTGTACGGCAACGCGGCCGACCATCCCGACCGGGTGCGGCGGTATCCGTCGGACATGACGGACGAGGAGTGGGTGGCCATCCGGCCGTTGCTGCCGGTGCCGGCCTGGCTGAACGGACGGGGCGGACTCCCCGAGGGCTACTGCCACCGCCAGATGCTCGACGCGGTCCGCTACCTGGTCGCGGGCGGGATCTCCTGGCGGGCGATGCCCGCGGACTTCCCCGCCTGGGGCCGGGTCTACGCCTTCTTCCGCCGCTGGCGCGAGCACGGGCTGATCGCCGAGTTCCACGACCGGCTGCGCGGGAAGGTCCGTGAACTCGAGGGCCGCGAGGCCGAGCCCACGGCGGGGATCATCGACGCCCAGTCGGTGCGGGACGCCGCGACGGTCCCGGCCGCCTCACACGGCTACGACGGCGGGAAGAAGGTGCCGGGCCGCAAACGGCACATCGCGACCGACACCCTTGGTCTGCTCCTGGTCGTCTGCGTCACGGCCGCGAACATCGGCGACCGGGACGCCGCGACGGGCCTGCTGACCCGGCTGCGCCGCCTGCACCGTGACATCACCCTCGTCTGGGCTGACGGCGGCCACACCGGCGGCCTCATCGGCTGGTGCCGGGACACACTCGCTCTGACCTTGGGGATCGTCAAGCGGACCGACAACATGGAGGGGTTCGTGGTGCTGCCGAGGCGGTGGGTGGCAGAGCGCACATTCGCGTGGCTAATGAACTCCCGCCGTCTGACCCGGGACTACGAGACCCTGAACCGCCCCGGGTTCGGTAGAGATCTCAGATTGTGGTGATGACCTGGAGTTTCGTGAGTTCGGTGTAGTAGTTGGCTTCGTATTCGACCGGTGGGACGTGGCCTATCTCACCGTGCAGTCGCCTGTGGTTGTACCAGTCGACCCACTCGGCGGGTAACTGTTTAGGGGTTTCAGCTGGTTGCGGGCAGCATCCATGGCCGTCCGGCGAAGAGGTCGCGCAGGGCGGTGAGGGGGCTGATGCCGTGTGTGCGGACGGTGGAGATGTGGGCGCGGATCCGGGCGAAGCGCCTTGCGCCGGTCAGGGTCCGCCAGGCCCCGGAGACCTTCTGTTGCACCTTGATCATCCGTAGGTCGCGTTCGGCCTGGTTGTTGTCGAACGGGACACTGAAGCCGACCATGTACCGCTGGTACATGGTGGTGCGGTCCCGCAGGCGCATGGCCAGAGCCCTGGCCTTGGAGCGGGGGCCGGTGCCGGCGTAGGGGTTGGCGGCGATGCCGCACAACGCTGCCTGCCGGTAGCGGTCCTGGAAACCGGCCGACGTCTCGGCGTCCAGGGCGTCGTGCCCGGTGGCCACAGCGTCGGCGACTGCGTCCTTCGCCTCGACCAGGACATCGATCATCGCCTGGGCCCAGGCGGGGTCATGGCGGGTGTCCTCGGTCACGGCAATGGGTTCACGCAGCACGTGCGCCCCGCACAGGGCCTGCGCGTCGCCGTAGACCGTGTAGGGGGCCAGGGCATCGGTGACCAGGGTGCCGGTGAAGCCGGGCAGGACGCCGAGGTCGTCCATGGCCGCCCGGCCGCGCTGGTGGTGGATGCCGTAGAAGGTGACCAGGTGGGTGCACATCACGTGCAGCCAGTGCAGTTTCCCCGCGACCCGTACCCCGGACTCGTCCGCGTGCGCGACCGGCACCGTGGCCAGGTGGTCCTTGACCTGGGCCTCGAAGGACCCGAGCCCGTCGTGGGCGCGAGCCGGGACGGACAGGACGGTGCCGGTGGAGACCGGCAGGCTGAACAGGCAGTCCATGGCCTCGGCGAGGCGTTGGGCCGGCAGGTGCTGATAGGCCGACAGGCAGGCGATCGCGGCTCGGACGCCGGGTCCGTACACGGCGGCCGCCGTGGGCAGGTCCGGAGCCGTCGCCGTGGTGGTGTACCCGCAACCGCACACCGCCCGGTGCAGCCGGTGCTCGGTCACCTGGGGGCGGATCTCGGGCAGATCGAAGACCTGCCGGGCCCGGAAGCCCGAACCCGACGCATCGGACAGACCACCGCCACAGCTGCCGCACGCGGCCGGATGATGATCGACTATCACGTCCGGGTCGGTGACCTGCTCCAGCCGGCCACCGGGATCGCCCTTGGCCCGGCCCGGCCGACGCCCCGACGCCTTGCGCAGCGACTTCGGTGCGGGCCTCTTGTCCAGCCCGTCACTGGACGGCGGCTTGGAGGAGTTGCGCCAATCAGCGGCCAGCCGCCGCTTCAACTCCGCGATCTCAGCGTCCTGCTCGACGATCCGTGCTTCACGTCGCTCAATCGTCGCGGCCTGCGCGGCTGCTACCAGCCTCAGCTCCACGATCAGACCGGCCAGCTCGTTGTACGACGGCGGCGGCTGCTCGGAGGTCACAAGATCAATCTACTCGACCATCGCGACTGCCCCGCACCACGTCACCGCAGGTCACGGACGGCCGTAAACAGTCAC
>NZ_NEUB01000942.1 GCF_002910825.1 Streptomyces sp. SM1
GTTCGCACGGGCGGGGAGTGCGGGGCGGAGTCGCACGGGGGGTGCGGAATCGAGGGCGTCGGGGTCGGGGGGTTCGCTGCCTGCCTGGTCGGGATGGTCTGCCCTGTCTGCGCCGTCAGAGCGGTCTGCGCGGAACAGGAGGTGGATGGGAATCTCGGTGGTGGACCCGGTGTGGATGAGCCGGGCGGGGCGGGTGACCGTCGCGCCGGACCGAGGCTCCCCGGGGTCGGTGAGGGGCTCCGGGATGTGACCGGGACTGTGTTCGGGGGTGTGTTCGGGGGTGTGTTCGGGGGTGTGGGACGTCGTCGTGGTCATGCGTGCCTCCAGCCTCCGCGCCAGATGCTTCACATCGAGGGACTCGCACTGCCAGGGGTGGTCGGTGTCCAGGTGGGTTGTACGGGGTGGGTGGGCCGTGAACGGGCGGTGGTGCGAGCCGGGGGGTGTCTGCGCAGCCCGGCGCCTGCGGGGAGTTGGGGGGAGAGGGGGTCATGAGAAGAGGCGGCGCCAGGTTTCCGGGCCCGGGGTGCCGTTGGCCGCGCCGCCGCGCCAGCCCTGGGAGCGCTGGAACGCCTCCACCGCGCGGCGGTCCTCCTCGTCCCAACGCGGTCCGGGCCCTTCGGTGTAGTACCGCCCGAACCCCTTCGCCACCAGTTGCCTGCCCAGCCGGGTGACGTGTTCGTTCTCCGCGCCGGAGCGGAACGGTGCCCGGCCCGGATAGCCCGGCACCCCGTGCGAGGAGAGAAGGGGCGACGGGCCGCCCGACCCGTAAGCGGAAGGGGAACCTGAGGATCCGGATGGGATGTCCAAGCCCTCCCCGGTCACCAGCAGGTCCCAGGTCGACGGCCCCGGCAGACCGTCCGCGGCCGCGCCCCGCCACCCCTGCGCCTCCTGGAACGCCCGGACCGCCCTGCGGTCCGCGTCCGTCCAGCGCGGGCCCGGCGGGGAGCCGTAGAGCGGCCCGGCGCCACGGCGGACGAGCATGGCACCGAGATTCGTGACGAATTCGTTGTCCGCCCCGGGGCCGAAATACGCCACCCCGGGGAACGGCGTCCGGGACGGCACCGAGGCCGCCGGCTCGCCCGCCCCGCCCGCCGTGCCGCCGGTCACCCCCTTGTAGCGGTACGGCACATAGCGCGCGGAGTTGCTCCAGTAGGCGTAGGGAGTGGTCGCCCGCCGGGTGTGGGGGCGGGTCTGCTCGTGGACCAGGTACCGGGAGCGTGAGGAGTCCGCCCAGCCGCCGAAAAGGACGACGTGCGACCCGCTGTAGGGGTCGGCGGAATGGTGGAAGAGCAGAATGTCACCCGGCTGGAGTTCGTCCTTGCCGATTCTCTCCGCGTGCTGTCCGAGGCTGCCGGTCCATTCGTTCCCCGGCAGGTTCCAGGCCATCGACACATAACCCGAACAGTCCTGCCGGTAACCGTCGGACCAGAAGGAGGTCACGCTGTACGGAACTTTCCGGGTGACCCATTTCCGGGCCCGTTCGATGATGGCCGCGCGGGTGATCGCGGGCGTCCGGGTGGACCCCGGGGGCGGTCCGGGCGGAGTCGGCCGACCGTCGGGACCGTACAGCGGCGCCCGCCACCCCTGCGGCGCCTGTGGCCCCTCACCTGCGGTGATGCCGACCTCTACGGGCTGCCGGCCCTGCGGGGCGGCGACCGAGGGGGCCGCGGGGACGCCGATCGCGGCGGACGCCAGGGCGGCCACGACGAGGGCGGCCCGGTGCGCCGCCGGATGCCCCGGGGTGCGGCCGGCCGGGGAATGCGGCAGAACGCGCCGCCAGTGCGCACAGCCCGGGCAGTCGCAGTCACCGGCCGGATCGAATTCCTCGAACACCGGAGACCTCATGCGATTCCCCTCACACTCCCGGCCGATTTCTCCACAGCTGTGCACGTCGGCCAGTTTGGCAACTGTCGCGCGCACGCGCATGTTGACGGCCCGAATGATGCAAAGGGGCCGCGAACCGGTCGGCCGGGGGGTGCGGACGCGGGGTCCCGGGCCCGCCGGAGGTGGTCCGGGGCACCCTCCGGGGTCCTGTAGAGTTGCCCCGTCAGCGCGCGCCGCTAGCTCAGTTGGTTAGAGCAGCTGACTCTTAATCAGCGGGTCCGGGGTTCGAGTCCCTGGCGGCGCACCGACAGGACGGGCCCCTCGTGCAGACGAGGGGCCCGTCGGTTTTGGCCGGATTTCCTCTCGCGCGCATTGAGCGGAACGCTTCCGCCCCACGTATCGAACAGGGCCCCACCGGCCCCCCTCGGACGTCACAATGGTCGCGTATGTCCGGTGTACATCGCGTTTCGCACCTTGCGATCATGATGAACACCGTAGAACCTGGTCTCTTCAAGAAGCTGCGGGTTCGCGGCTGTTGGGGGGCAGGGAACCGGTTGCCCGCGGAACGGGGCGAGGGGCCCCTCCGGGAAGCGATGTCGCGGGGGCGTCCTGCAACCGGAAGAGCGCTGTGCCGTGTCTATAAGGTGTGAATGACGTGGTGACAGCGGTCGGCCACTGACACGCCCGTGAAGGTCGAGGGGGACCGACACGGACGTACGGAAGCAACGAAGCATGCGCGGGAGCGCGTGGGGGGATGACTCATGACGTCGACGCCGACGGGCGCCCGGAAGGGCGATGACCCGTCCGAGACGACCCAGCTCAGGGTGCCCGCTCATCGGACGGGGAACACGGGCACGTTCCGCCGGATCAAGAAGACGCTGCCGAGATACGACTACGAGCACTACAGCCGGCTCGCGGGTCCCCTCACCCAGCCTGATCCGAACAAGCCCTACAAGGTCCAGTACCGCTCGCTGATCGGCCAGGAGCCGCACCGCATCCGCATCGCGCTGATGCTCATCGCGGCCCCGGTGCTGTCGCTGGTGCTGCTGGTGTGGCTGCTGCAGCCCTCGCACTGGACCGAGCGGGACTACGTGGAGTTCGAGTGGCTGCCGGCCCTCGACATCGTCATGCTCGTCTCGATCGGCCTGATCGAGTTCTTCCGCTGCATGAACGTGCTGTCGAACGCGCACGCCACCCTGGTCGCCCGCGATCCGGTCCCGGTGGTGCCGGAGACCGGTACCCGCGTGGCCTTCCTCACCTCGTTCGTGCCCGGCAAGGAGCCGATCGAGATGGTGACGAAGACCCTGGAGGCGGCCGTCAAGATCCGCCACCGGGGTCTGATGCACGTCTGGCTGCTCGACGAGGGCGACGACCCCGAGGTGAAGGAGGTCTGCGCCCGTCTCGGCGTGCACCACTTCTCCCGCAAGGGCGTCGCGAAGTGGAACCAGAAGAAGGGCGCCCACCGCGCGAAGACGAAGCACGGCAACTACAACGCCTGGCTGGACGCGCACGGCGACGACTACGAGTACTTCGCCTCGGTCGACACCGACCACATCCCGCTGGCGAACTACCTGGAGCGGATGCTCGGCTTCTTCCGCGACCCGGACGTCGGCTTCGTCATCGGCCCGCAGGTCTACGGCAACTACGACAACTTCGTCACCAAGGCCGCCGAGTCCCAGCAGTTCCTCTTCCACGCCCTGATCCAGCGCGCCGGCAACCGCTACGGCTCGCCGATGTTCGTGGGCACCTCCAACGCCGTCCGTATCAAGGCACTGAAGCAGATCGGCGGTCTGTACGACTCGATCACCGAGGACATGGCGACCGGCTTCGAGATGCACCGCCACAAGAACCCGGCGACGGGCAGGAAGTGGCGCTCGGTCTACACCCCCGACGTACTCGCGGTCGGTGAGGGCCCCAACGCCTGGACGGACTTCTTCACCCAGCAGATGCGCTGGTCGCGCGGTACCTACGAGACGATCATCGGACAGTACTGGAAGGGCTTCCACTCGCTCCCGCCGAGCAAGCTCTTCAACTACACCATGATGATCATCTTCTATCCGATGTCCGCCCTCAACTGGATCCTCGCGGCGATCAGCTGCGCGCTGTTCCTGGGCCTGGGCGCCTCGGGTGTGAACATCGACCCCACGATCTGGCTGATGCTCTACGGCAACGCCTCCGCGCTGCAGATCGGCCTCTACATCTGGAACCGCCGCCACAACGTCTCGCCGCACGAGCCCGAGGGCTCCGGCGGTGTGGCCGGCATGGTGATGTCCGCGCTGTCGGCCCCGCTCTACGCGAAGGCGCTGATCGACGCCGTCCTGCGCAAGAAGAGCAAGTTCGTCGTCACCCCCAAGGGCGACTCGGCCAGCCCGGACACCTGGTTCGGGACCTTCCGGTACCACTGGTACTTCATCCTGATCTTCGTCGGCTCCATCGCCGCGGGCTTCGTCTACGGGCACTCGCACCCGGCGATGGTCATCTGGGCCACCTTCGCCCTGCTCATCACCGCCGCGCCGATGTTCGCCTGGCGCCACGGCATGCGCCAGGACCGGAAGAAGCCCGGCGCCCACGCGGGGGGACGGCAGCCGGACGCCGCCGAGGCGCCCCGGACGCAGGAGCTGCCGCAGCAGTACCCCGCGCAGCAGCACGCCCCGCACCAGCCGCAGGCCCGGCCCAGCTGGGCCGGGTCCCACGGCGCACCGGGCGGATCGGGCGGCCCCGAAGGGCCGGGAGGACCCGGGGGCGGCAACCCCGGAAACGACCAGACCATGCACATCGCCCTGGGTGGACTTGGGGGACGTAAGGAATGACTGACCGTGCAGGCCGCCGCCGCGCCCGTCGTATCGCGATAGGCACGGCGGTGGTGCTAGCGCTGGCCGGGATGAACGGGCCGTGGCTGTACCGCTTCGGCACCGAGAAATACCACCAGTACAAGATCAACCAGCCCGAGTACAAGGCCGCGAACGGCAAGTGGGAGATCGTCGACTTCCCCGAGGAGTACCGGCAGAACACCATCCACGCGGCGCTGCTGCGCACCGGCAAGGTGCTGCTCGTCGCGGGATCGGGAAACAACCAGGACAACTTCGACGCGAAGAAGTACGACACCCGGATCTGGGACCCGGTCAAGGGGACCGTCAAGAAGGTGCCGACGCCCACCGACCTGTTCTGCACCGGCCACACCCAGCTGGCCAACGGCAACCTGCTGATCGCGGGCGGCACGAAGCGGTACGAGAAGCTCAAGGGTGACGTGAAGAAGGCGGGCGGCCTGATGGTCGTCCACAACGAGAACCCGGACAAGCCGATCACCCTGCCGGCGGGCACCAAGTTCGTGGGCAAGGAGAACGGCAAGACCTTCGTCTCCAAGGACCCCGTGCTCGTCCCGCGCGCGAAGAAGAACTTCGACAAGGAGACCGGCGAGTTCCTGGGCAACACCCCGGGCTACGGCCGTACCTACGTCGAGGCGCAGAAGGACGGCAACAAGTACGCGACCGGCACGCAGGACAACTACACCGTGCGGGGCCTGAAGGGCGAGGACGCGCACAACACGTACGGCATCGCCGAGAAGCTCGCCCTGGACAAGAAGGACTTCCAGGGCATCGACGACGCCTTCGAGTTCGACCCGGTCGCCGAGAAGTACATCAAGGTCGACCCGATGAAGGAGTCCCGCTGGTACCCGACGCTCACCACCCTGAGCGACGGCAAGATCCTCAGCGTCTCCGGCCTCGACGACATCGGCCAGCTGGTCCCGGGCAAGAACGAGGTCTACGACCCGGAGACCGGGAAGTGGAGCTACACCGGCAAGGAACGCCAGTTCCCGACGTACCCGGCGCTGTTCCTGATGCAGAACGGCAAGATCTTCTACTCGGGTTCGAACGCGGGCTACGGGCCGGACGACGTGGGCCGCGAACCGGGCGTCTGGGACGTGGAGACGTACGACTTCGAGAAGGTCCCCGGGCTGAGCGATCCCGACATGATGGAGACGTCCGGCACGGTGCTCCTGCCGCCCGCGCAGGACGAGAAGTACATGGTGATCGGCGGCGGCGGGGTCGGCGAGTCCAAGCTGGCCAGTGAGAAGACCCGGATCGTCGACCTCAAGGCCGACGAACCGAAGTTCGTCGACGGGCCCTCCCTGGACAAGGGCACCCGCTACCCGCAGGCCTCGATCCTGCCCAACGACGACGTGCTGATCACCGGCGGCTCGGAGGACTACCGGGGCCGCGGCGACTCCAACATCCTCGAGGCGCGGATCTACGACACGGAGAAGAACGAGCTCAAGCGGGTCGCCGACCCGCTGGTGGGCCGCAACTACCACTCCGGCTCGATCCTGTTGCCCGACGGCCGCGTGATGGTCTTCGGCTCCGACTCGCTCTACGCCGACAAGGCCAACACCAAGCCGGGCGAGTTCGAGCAGCGCATCGAGATCTACACCCCGCCGTACCTGTACGGCGACGAGGCGCAGCCCGGCCTGTCGGGCGGGCCGGAGACCATCGAGCGCGGTGAGTCCGGCACCTTCACCTCGAAGGACGCCGCGTCCATCAAGAGCGCCCGGCTGATCCGGCCGAGCGCGTCGACCCACGTCACCGACGTGGACCAGCGTTCGATCGAGCTGGACTTCGAGGCCGACGGGGACAAGCTCACCGTGACGGTTCCGGAGAACCGGAACCTGGTGCAGTCGGGCTGGTACATGCTCTTCGTCAACGACGCGAAGGGCACGCCGAGCAAGGCGCAGTGGGTGCAGGTCCCTTAGCGGGGCATGGGGCGGCTTCTTACGGGGGTCTCGTGGCCGGTTCGGCCGCGGGGCCCCCTCGCGGTTCTTCGCCCGCGGGCCCGCCGTGGCCGGTCGCGCAGTTCCCCCGCACGCCTTTGAAAACCTGCGGGCCCGTGGCACGCGCTTCTGGCGCCGGAAGGGCCACGTCCTAGGCAGTTTCGTCTGGATCATCGGGTGGACCAGAGGAAGGTGTCTGTGCTGTGGCGTCCTGCCAGGTCGATGGTCGTCGTCTTCTCGTAGCGGGTGGCGGTGCCGCGCCACTGCTATGGCGGTTGCTGCGCCGGCTTCGGATGCGCGGCCGCGCTGCTGAGCCGGGAGCGGGCGGCGAGTGAGCAGACCTTGGCCGTCGTGCGGCAGCCGCTGCAGGTCTGCTCGGCGGACCTGCAGCTTGGGGATCAGTTTGCTGGAGGGAGTGGCAGGACGAGGCGGAAGGTGACGCCGCGGTTCTGGCCCGTGTCGAGTTCGAGGCGGCCGCTGTGGCCTTGGGCGATGGTCGTGGCGATGGCTAGGCCCAGTCCGGAGCCGCCTCGTGCTCGGGTGCGTGCGGGGTCCGCCCGGTAGAAGCGCTCGAACACGCGCTCCGCGTGGGTGGCCGTCAGCCCGGGGCCGTCGTCTTCGACCTCGATGACGGCGACTCGGGTTCCGGCCGGGAAGGGTGGTGCCATGCTGACGCGTCCCAGTGCGTCGGTGCCACCGGTGCGGGCACCGGCCCGGCCCTCTCCTACACGCACGTGGATCCGGGTGCCGGGTGGGGTGTGGGTGTGGGCGTTCGCCAGCAGGCTATCGACGATCTGCCGGAGACGGTGGGGGTCTCCCACGGCTTCCACCACATCTAGTTCCCCCTCTCCCTCCCCGTCGGTGTCGGCGGTGCGCTCGCGTAGGGGCGACAGGCTCACGGGGTGATTCGGTCGCTGCAGGGCTGCCGCGCTCACCGCGTCTGCGGCAAGGGACAACAGGTCTACGTGTTCCTGCTGGTAGTCGGGGTGCCGGTCCAGCTGGGCGAGTAGTTGAAGGTCGTCGACGAGCAGGCTCATCCGCTCCGCGTTCTGGGCGATGTGCCGGTCGGCTTCCTGCCGTTCCGTGGCGGTGCGGCGGTCGGAGCGCAGTGCGAGCTGGGCGAATCCCTGGATGGCGGTCAGCGGGGTGCGCAGTTCGTGTCCGGCGTCGGCGACGAAGCGGCGCAGCCGCCCCTCTGAGGTCTCGCGCTCGTGCAGGGCCTGCTGGAGTCGGTCGAGCATGGTGTTCAGTACGGTGCCGAGCCGTCCGATCTCGGTGTGCGGGTCAGTGTCGGGCAGTCGTAGGTCGAGCTGCCCGGCGGTGATGGCTTCGGCGGTGCGCTCCATCCGGGTCAGCGGGAGCAGGCTGAGGCGGACCACTCCACGGCCCAGCACCCACACGGTCACCACGGTGATGACGAGAAGCAGGCCGTTGAGCCAGAGGATCTTGGATGTGGCTCCGTCCACGGTGTCGAGCGGCAGGGCGATGACGGCGGTCAGGTCGCGTGGTCCGTCCCGGCGCAGGACGCGCCAGTTTCCGTCTCCGGTGTCGGCCGCCACCGAGGTCGGGCTGCCTTCGGCCGGAAGGCGGTCGATGCTGTCGGGGAGCTGAGGGCCGGGCCTGTCGTCCGTGCCGAGTTTCTGGGGCAGGCGGTTGCCGCGGGCGTCGTAGAAGTAGACGCGGAAATCCGAGGGCAGCGCCTCGGGTTCCGGCTTGCCGGGGCGGCGTGTGTCAAGGAAGGCGTAGGCGGGGACGGGCCGGAAGTCGGCGAGCCTTTGGTCGACGCCGTCGAGGAGCCAGGACCGCAGGACGAGGAAGCCGATCAGCTCGGCGGCCAGCACGGCCAGTGTGGCCAGTACGGTGACTCCGAGGACGAGACGTCGACGCAGTGAGCGGGGCGCGCGGAGGCCGGTCAACGGTCCGCTGTTCCGTGACTCGTGCGCGGCACGCGCAGACTGTAGCCCACGCCGCGGACGGTGTGGATGAGCGGCGGGTCGAAGCAGTCGATCTTCTTGCGCAGGTACTTGATGTAGGTCTCGACCACGCGGGTGTCGCCCGCGAAGTCGTACTGCCACACATGGTCCAGGATCTGGGCTTTGCTCACCACCCGGCCGGCGTTGTCCATGAGGTACGACAGCAGCTTGAACTCGGTCGGCGAGAGCTGTATGTACTGGCCGGCCCGGCGTACCTCGTGTGCCCTCTCGTCGAGTTCGAGGTCGGCGTAGCGCACGACGGTGTCCGGCAGCAAGGCATCTGAACCCAGGGTTCGCCGCAGGATGGCCTGGATGCGGAGGAGCACTTCCTCGATGTTGAAGGGCTTGGAGACATAGTCGTCGGCGCCCAGGCTCAGCCCCTGGATGCGGTCGTCCACGCCGGTGCGGGCGGTGAGGAGCAGAACGGGTACCAGGTTGCCGGCCGCGCGCAGCCGGCGGGTCACCTCGTAACCGTCGAGGTCGGGCAGCATGATGTCCAACAGGATCAGGTCGGGCTGCAGGCGCGCGGCCTCGGCCAGCGCGGCGGCCCCCGTACCGGTGCTCCGCACGTGGTAGCCGGTAAGACTCAGCGTCGATTCGAGCAGCGTGCGGATGCTGGGCTCATCCTCGACGACGAGAAGCCGGTGCTGCCGCTTCTCTTCGGTCCGCTCGGTCATATCGGCTTACATTCCGTTCTCTCACCAAGGTCCCGGCACTCGCTGCCCGTCCTGGAGGCTATCCCCGCACCGGGCCTTGCGCGCCGTCGGCGTGAGGGGCGCGCCGGGCCCGGTGCGGGAGCACAGTGGGGTTTGTCAGGCCGCCAGCTTGCCCTTGCGGAGGGTGACCGCCCGGGGGGCCTGGTTGGCCAGGTGGGAATCGTGCGTGACCATGATGAAGGTCAGTCCGTCCTCCTTGCAGCGGGTCTGCAGGACGTCCATGATCTCGTCGCGGGTGGACTCGTCGAGATTGCCCGTCGGCTCGTCCGCCAGCAGTACCTGCGGCTTCTTGACCAGTGCCCGGGCGATGGCCACCCGCTGCTGCTGGCCGCCGGACAGTTCGCCCGGCACGTGGCCCAGCCGCTCTCCCAGCCCCACCGAGGTGAGGGCCTCGGCGGCCAGTTCGCGCCGCTCCTTCGGCTTGGCGCCCAGCGGCACGAGGGCCGTTTCGACGTTCTCCTGGGCGGTGAGGGTGGGGATGAGGTTGAAGCTCTGGAAGACGAAACCGATCTTCTCGCTGCGCAGGCGGGTCAGGCGGGCCTCGGGCAGCTTCGCCAGGTCGACGCCGTCGAGCAGCACACTGCCGGAGGTCGGCCGGTCCAGGCCGCCCAGCAGCTGCAGGAGGGTCGACTTGCCGCCGCCGGTGGGGCCCTTGATGACCAGGTAGTCGCCTGCGGTGATGGTGAGGTCCACTCCGGCGAGCGCGTCGACGACGCCCTTGCCGCGGGTGTAGCGCCGGGTGACGCCAGTGAGTTCGTACATGGTGTGGTTGCTCCTGCGGAGGGGGGAGGAGGGCCGGTCAGGCGACGCGGGAGAGGGCGTCGGCGGGGCGGAGCCGGGAGGCGCGCCACCCGCCGAAGCCACCGGCGACGAGGCCGCCCGCGACGGCGAGGCCGACGGCCAGGACGATCACGGAGAGGCTGACCGGCGCGGTGAGCACCACGTCCAGCGTCCGTGCGGCGGTTTCGCGTGCGGCGCCGCCGCCCATTCCGCCACCGCGGCCGCCCACGCCTCCACCGCCACCGGGGCCGCTCATACCGCCGCCGGAAGCGCCCAGTTCCGCAGAGAGCGAGGGCCCGAACGCGGTAACCGCCCACGCGCCGGCCAGGCCCAGCCCGATGCCCAGCGCGCCACCGACCAGGCCCGTCACGACGGCCTCGCCGACGACCTGCCCGGTGACTCGGCGCGAGCGCCAGCCCAGGGCCTTGAGGGTGCCGAACTCCCGCACGCGCCGGGCGACGGCGGACGAGGTGAGCAGGCCGGCGACCAGGAACGCCGCCGCCAGGACCACCACGGACAGCCAGCGGCCGACCGTCTCGGCGAGGCCGGAGGCGGTGGACAGGGACCCCGAGACGGTGTCCGCCAGATCCTCGGACGTGGTCACCGTGGCATCCGGAACGGCCTTGAGCACCGCGGACTCCACCGCACCGAGCTGCTGCGTGTCATTGGCCTGCACGTAGACGGTGGTGATCTTGTCCTTGGCATCGGCCAGGGCCTGCGCCTGGGCGAGCGGCAGGTAGACGTTGGCGGCGGCCTCCCCGCTGGTCGCGGTGGCCACGCCGACGATCTCGAACTCCGTGTCGCTCACCGTCACCGTGTCACCGGTGGTGAGCTTCTTCTCCTTGGCGTAGGCGTTGTCCACCACGGCCACCTTCGCCGACGTCTCCGACGTCTCGAAGCCGCGCCCCTCGGTGATCTCAGAGGAGGACAACGGACCCATCTCCGGATGCGCGACGTCAGTGCCGTACACGGTGAAACTGTCGATGGAGAAGTCGGCGCCCCCGCCCGTCACCTCACCATCCGAGCCGCCACCCCGCCCAGCGCCCGGCCGCTGCTGGAACTGGCCGCGGCTGAACTCGCCGTCGACCTTCACCACGTTGAGGCTGAGCCCGCCCACAGCGTCCGCCACACCGTCCGCCTTCGCCACGGACGAGACCGTGGCGGCGTCCAGAGTCTGCAAGCCCTGCACCATAACCCGGTCACTGCTCTGCCGCTCACCATCCTCCCCGTCGCCACCGGCGTCGAAGCGGAACCGCGGCCGCTCGCCCCCGGTCTCCGACGGCGGTTCGGGGGCCTTGGTGACGGTCATGTCGGTACCGAGCCCGTAGAGGGACTCCAGGACCTGCTCCTGGGCCTTCCCCATACCGGTGGAGACAGCGTTGACCACGATGACAAGAGCGATACCCAGAGCCAGCCCGGACGCGACGACCAGCGCCGACTTTCTCCGGCGGCGCAGCTCGCGACGCAGATAGGTGAAGAACATGCGCCGCACGCTAAGCGGACGACCTGGCAGCACCGTGAGCGTTGTGTGAGAGAACACCGAGAGTCCCACCGCAACGGACACCGCACTTGGCCCGTGATGACGTCCTTCGGTCATCGGGCCGACCAGAGGAAAATGCCCGCGATGTGGAGTCCGGCCAGGTAAATGGTCGCGGTCTTCTCATAACGAGTGGCGATGCCACGCCACTGGTCCGCTCGACGGTGTTGCGCTGCTTGTACGCCTCCCGGTCGAAGGCAGGCGGTCTGCCACCGGCTCTTCCGCGCCGCACCCGGTTGGCCCGTGGGTCGGCCCGTTCGGGATCACCGCGCGGATACCGCGTCTGCGCAGGTGAATGCGGATCTCGCGCGAGGAGTACGCCTTGTCGGCCAGGATCATGTCCGGCCTGGTGCGGGGTCGTCCACCGCGTCGAGGCACCCGCAGGCCGGGCAACACCTGGGTGAAGGCGGGTGCGTCGCCAGCCTGTCCGGCGGTGAGGACGAACGCCAGGGGCCGGCACCGGCCGTCGGCCGCAAGGTGGATCTTCGTGGTCAGTCCGCCGCGGGAGCGACCGATGGCGTGGTCGTCCGGCTCACCGTCAGGGGCCCCTTTTTGCGGACCCCGGACGCGTGCTGGTGAGCGCGCACGATCGTGGAGTCCACCGAGACGGCCCAGGCCGGGTGCTCATCTGCGTCGGCCAGGGCCACCAGCGCGGTGAACACCCGCTCCCAGGTGCCATCGACAGCCCACATCCGCAGCCGGTTGTAGACGCCCCGCCAGTTGCCGTACTTCTCCGGCAGGTGCACCCATTGGGTACCAGTCTGGAACTTGTAGGCGATCGCGTCGATCACCTCACGATGATCCCGCCACCGGCCACCTCCCTTCGGTGTCCGGTCTGGGAGCAACGGCTCGATCCGCGCCCACTGCGTAGTCAACGGCACACCCGGACCAACGACCGACTGATCCAAACGAAACCGCCTAGGGCGCGGGGAACTGCGCGACCAGCCACGACCGGTCCGCGGCCGAAGAACCGCGAGAACCCCGAACCCCTCAGGGGCGCGGGGAACTGCGCGACCAGCCACAACCGGCGCCCGCGGGCGGAGAACCTCCGGCGTTACGCGGAGCCCTCCGCGAGCTCCAGGGCGTAGTCGGCCCACCACTGGCCGGCCTTGGGGCCACCCTTGCACTCACCGTCCGACTCTCCCGGACGTTTGATCCACAGGTAGGCGTCGACGAGAGGATCGGCCGTCTTGACCGTCGGGGTCTCGCCGAGCGCGCGGCCGGGCGGATTGCACCAGCGCTCGTCCGGGGCGCCCTCGGTGTAGGGCCCGTTGCCGTTGCGGCTGGTGTCGATGACGAACGGCTTGCCGCCCACCTTGGCGGAGAGCTGCTTGCCGTAGCCGATGGAGTCCTCGGTGGAGTAGAAGTTCGACACGTTCACCGAGAAGCCGTCGGCCCGGTCGATGCCCGCCCGCTTGAGCGGGTCGAAGATCTGGTCCGGGTTGCCCCAGCCGGCGTTGCCCGCGTCGAGGTACACCTTCGTGTTCTTCAGGCCCTTGAGTTTGGCGACGGCGCCGCTGAGGAGGTCGTAGCGCTCCTCGTGGAACTGCTCCGGCGTGCAGCCGTCCACCAGGTGCAGCACCGCGTCGGGCTCGAGGATCACCGTCGCCGGACGGTCCCCGATGCCCCGGGCCACGGCGTCGACGAAGCCCCGGTAGGCGTCGCCGTCGGCGGCGCCGCCCTGCGAGTACTGGCCGCAGTCGCGGTGCGGGATGTTGTAGAGGACCAGCAGCGCGGTGCGGTCGGCCTCCTCGGCGCCCTCGATGAGACCGCGGACCTGCTCCTCCGGATTCTCCGGGCTGATCCACTCGCCGACGGGCTGCTCGGCTATCTTGCGGATCTGCTCCGCCTCCGTCTTCTTGCCGTCCTGCCGCAGTTCGGCGACCTTGCGAGCGGAGAGGCCGTCGGGATTGACCCAGAACGGGTCGGTCTCCTTCGGCTGCTGCGTGATGCCCGCGCCGGCTGCCTCGCCCTGGCCGTCCCCCTCGCCGTCGCCGTCGCCGGACGAACACCCCGTGATCAGCAGTGCCGCCCCCAGCACCGCTGCGGACGCCCGCCTCCCGGCGAACGCCCCGACCCCCCTGCTGCCGTACATCCAACCCCCCTTGGGTGCACTTGTTCCATGTGTGCGGAGCCCCAATCCTGACATACGTCCCACGACCGTCACGAGGCCGAGCCCGCCTTGTCCACCGGCTGTTACAGCCCGCCGTCCCGGACCGGCCCGCCCCGCGCGCGTCGAGCCCTGCCACCAGGACCGCCTGCGCCGATCACGGAACGCGACCGGTCCGGTACGTGACGTGCGTCAACCCCTGGGCGCGGGCCCGGCTTTGCCCCTACAGTCGTACGCACCGAGCCGCTGCCGGTCCTCGGGTACGTACCGGGGGCCGTCACGGCCTCCCGCGCGGCGCGCCGGGTCACTCCCGCGGCCCGTGCGCCCGCGCGGTCGAGGGCCGGCCCAGCTGATCAGTGGCCCGGACGCTCACCTGCCGGCCGGGTACGCCGAGACGATCACCGGGGCGGCGCAGGCGCCGGACGTCGGGGCGGGGGTCGCGCCGCAGGTGATCAACCGGAGTCCGGCCCGTCCGTCGTCGCCGCCGTCGCCACGGCTGTCGCTGTCGCCATAGCTGTCGCCGTCGCCGTCGCCGTCGCCGAGAGGAGCGGAGACCTGCCGGGCGTCGAGTCCGTCCCGCCCGGCGGCCCGGACGTCCTCCACGGTGAACGTGACGACCTCACCGTCCGCACGGACCACCCGGATCTCCTGACCGGCGGCGAGTCCGGCCCCCGTGCCGGCCGGCCCCGCCATCAGCGCGGTACCGGACGCGCCCGGGGCCACCCCGTCGGCGTACCAGGCGACCGCACCCGCCCGTCCCGCCGGCTTCAGGGTGCCCTTCTCGTCGAGGTCACCGGCGACCACCGGTGCCTGGACCCCGAGACCGGGGATGTCGAGACGCCGAGGTGCCGCGCCGTTCGCGTGCCGGTCCGCGGGGGCCGGTTCGGCCCGGGGCGGCCGTCCGGCCGCTGCCATGTCTCCGGTGGCGGGCCCGGCCGTCCCGGCGGGTACGCCGTCCGGCCCGCTGCCGCCCCACAGCCACAGCCCGAGCAGCAGCACCAGCCAGGCGGCTCCGGCGAGCAGCCGCCCGGTACCGGACGGAAGCCGTTCCCGGCCCTCCTCACCCGCACGGAGGGTGACACGCAGCGAGCCCATCGTGGACCTCCAGACACCTGGAGGGTCCCCCGACGGACTCGGCCCCGCATCCTCACGCCCGCGGCGCCTACTCCGTGCGGGTGAACGCCGTCAGACCAGGTCGACCAGGTCCGCGATGGAGTCGACGACCTGCGACGGCCGGTACGGGAAGTCCTCCACCTGCTCCGGCCGGGTCAGGCCGGTGAGCACCAGGAACGTCTGCATCCCGGCCTCTATGCCCGCCAGGACGTCGGTGTCCATGCGGTCGCCGATCATCGCGCTGCTCTCGGAGTGGGCCCCGATGGTGTTGAGCCCGGTGCGCATCATCAGCGGGTTCGGCTTGCCCGCGAAGTACGGCTGCTTGCCGGTCGCCTTGGTGATGAGCGCGGCCACCGCGCCGGTCGCGGGGAGCGGGCCCTCGGCGGAGGGGCCGGTCTCGTCGGGGTTGGTGCAGATGAAACGGGCGCCGTCGTTGATGAGACGGACCGCCTTCGTCATGGCCTCGAACGAGTACGTGCGCGTCTCGCCCAGAACCACGTAGTCGGGTTCGTGGTCGGTGAGGATGTAGCCGATGTCGTGCAGCGCGGTGGTGAGCCCGGCCTCGCCGATGACGTACGCCGAGCCGTTGGGACGCTGGTCGTCCAGGAACTGGGCCGTGGCGAGCGCGGACGTCCAGATGTTCTCGATCGGCACCTCCAGGCCCATGCGGCGGAGCCGGGCGTGCAGGTCGCGCCCGGTGTAGATCGAGTTGTTGGTGAGGACGAGGAAGGGCTTGCCCGACTCGCGCAGCTTCTTGATGAAAGCGTCGGCGCCGGGAATCGGTACGCCCTCGTGGATCAGCACCCCGTCCATGTCGGTGAGCCACGATGCGATCGGCTTGCGGTCTGCCATGTGCGGGATCTCCTGCCGTAACGCGGTCCTGCGTGCGCCCCAGCCTAAACAGGCCCGGATCATGAGGGAATGGCCGACCGGGGGCGGCATGGCGACGGGGGCACGGCGAACGGGCCGGTCGTACCTCCGCGGCGGCGTCCGCGAGGGCTCGGTGAGCCGCGCCCCTCCTCAGCCGTGGGGCTCAGCGAGCCGCACGCCTCCTCAGGCGTCCCCCCGCCCGAACACGGGCGCCAGCACCAGCTGGGCCGCCCCCTCCGCGACGCCCCGCACCCCGCCGGGGGCGACCCGTACCGGAACCCGCACGGCACTTCCCCCGCCGGCCCGTCGCGAGCGAGCGCCGAGCACCGCTTCCACCCCGCTCACGAACACCTCGGGAGCCGCCGCGACGGTACGCCCGCCCAGCAGCACCCGATCCATGTCGAGCAGCCCCACCAGATTCGCCGCGCCCGCCCCCAGCACCCTCGCCGCCTCGGCGAGGTCGTCCCGCGCGACGGCCCTCAGACACAGCGCCTCGACGCACCCCCGCGCACCGCAGGTGCATTCCGGCCCGTCCAGCTGGATCACCTGGTGCCCGAACTCCCCCGCCCCGGTCCTCGCCCCCCGGTGCACGCTTCCCCCGATCACCAGCCCGGCCCCCAGGCCCGTACCGAGGTGCAGGTAGGCGAAGGAGCCGCCCTCGCCGCCCACCGCCAGCCCCAGCGCGGCCGCGTTCGTGTCCTTGTCGACGACCACCGCGACCCCGAGCCGCTCCGCCAGCGCGTCCCGCAGCGGGAAGCCGTCCCACTCGGGGAACCCGGTCACCCGGCGCAGCACACCCCGCCGGTGGTC
>NZ_NEUB01000943.1 GCF_002910825.1 Streptomyces sp. SM1
TTGACATCCTCGCCGCCCTGAAGGACGGCGATTCCCGCCTGCCGCGCCGTTGCAGGCTGCGGTGTCGAGTGGGTTCCTGCTTCGCCGCGCGGTGCCGGGACGAGTCCCGGTCTTACCTGCGCTCCACAGGCTGACACGGCCAGTCCGGCCGCCCTGGCGATGTTGACCGCCGCGTTGATGTCCCGGTCCAGGACGGCCCCGCAGGCCCCGCAGGTCCACACACGGACGTGCAAGGGCTTGGGGCCGTCCTTCACGCCGCACTGCGAGCACACCTGAGACGTGGGCTCGAAGCGGCCGATGCGGACGAAGGTGCGCCCGTACCGTGCGGCCTTGTACTCCAGCATGCTCACGAACGCCGACCATCCGGCGTCGTGCACGGACTTGGCCAGGCGCGTGCGGGCGAGCCCCTTCACCGCCAGGTCCTCCACGGCGACCGCTTGGTTCTCGCGGATCAGCTTCGTGGAGAGCTGGTGGTGGAACTCGCGGCGCGCGTCCGCGACACGTGCGTGTGCCCGTGCGACGCGGACCCTGGCCTTGTCCCTGTTCTTGCTGCCCTTCTCCTTGCGGGACAGGTCCCGCTGGGCCTTCTTGAGGCGCTTGGCGGCCCGGCGCAGGAACCGCGGGCTGTCGGCCTTCGTCCCATCCGAGAGGACCGCAAAGTGCCCCAGCCCGAGGTCGATGCCCACCTCGGGCATCGACTGCGGCAGCAGTTCCCCGGGGCCGGTCTCGACGACGAAGCTCGCGAAGTACCGGCCCGCACTGTCCTTGACCACGGTCACCGTGGACGGGGTGGAGGGCAGGGATCGGGACCACTTGACCTTCAGGTCGCCGATCTTCGGCAGACGCAGCTTCCGCCCAGGTGTGATCGACCAGCGGGCGTTCGCCGTGAACCGCACGGACTGCCGGGTGTCCTTGCGGGACTTGTACCGGGGCGCACCCATACGCGGGCGCTTGCCCTTCAGCCCGTCGAAGAAGTTCCGGTACGCGGTGTCCAGGTCGCGCAGCGACTGCTGGAGGACGACCGCCGAGACCTCGCCGAGCCAGGCCCGCTCCGGGGCGTTCTTCGCCTCGGTGATGAGCGCCTTCGACAGGTCCCCGGTCTTGGGGAACGGCAGCCCCTGGCTGCGGGCGGTCTCCCGGGCGCGGAGCGCGTCGTTGTAGACCACCCGCGCACACCCGAACGCCCGTGACAACGCGCTGCACTGACCGGCGCTCGGGTACAGGCGGAAGCTGTACCGAAGCTGCACGCCGATCATGCTACACAGTTGGTTTATGGGTATCGATGAGAACGTTCGTACAGGTCGCCACTGCATCTTCCGCATGCACGTCCACTTGGTTTTCGTGACGAAGTACCGGCACTCCGTCTTCGGCGACCGGCACCTGACGCGGTGCGAGGAAATCATGCGGGCCGTGTGCGAGGACTTCGAGGCCGAGCTGGTCGAGTTCAACGGCGAGAACAACCACGTCCACCTCCTCGTGAACTTCCCGCCGAAGGTCGCCGTGTCCAGGCTGGTGAACTCCCTCAAGGGCGTGTCCTCCCGACGCCTCCGTCAGGAGTTCCCCGACCTCGTCCGCCATTACTGGCGGGCACAACGTCTGTGGTCCGGCTCGTACTTCGCCGGGTCGGCCGGCGGTGCACCGCTCAGCATCGTGAAGCAGTACACCGAGCAGCAGAACCGGCCGCTCTGACCCGGGTTGAGGTGAACAGTGCCAATCCATGCACACGGCTGAGGTCAGAGCAGTTCTCAGATTCGCTTCACCACCGGGCTGAAGCCCGGTGCACTGCGAATAGTCCCGGTAGCGCGGATGCGCATGATGTGGGGACGGGTTGCGGTGCGTGGGCGGCTGCGGGCGTGTGGGGCCCGTTCGCGCAGTTCCCCGCGCCCCTGGAGTACGTGCGGTGGACGCACCTCCAGGGGCGCGGGGAACTGCGCGATCAGCCACCGACGGCCCGCTGCCGCGTCGCGACCGAGCCACCCGGGCTCCTAGGCGAACACGACCGTTCGGCGGCCGTTCAGCAGGATCCGCCGCTCCGCATGCCACTTCACCGCCCGCGCCAGCGCCCCGCACTCCACGTCGCGGCCGATGGCGACGAGCCCCTCGGGGGTGACGTCGTGCCCCACCCGCTCGACCTCCTGCTCGATGATCGGGCCCTCGTCGAGGTCGGCGGTCACGTAGTGCGCGGTGGCGCCGATGAGCTTCACGCCCCGCGCGTGCGCCTGGTGGTACGGCTTCGCACCCTTGAAGCTCGGCAGGAAGGAGTGGTGGATGTTGATGATCCGGCCGGAGAGCTGCTTGCACAGGTCGCCGGAGAGGACCTGCATGTAGCGGGCGAGGACGACGAGTTCGACGTCCCCCTCGCGCACGATCTCCAGCAGCCTCGCCTCGGCCTCCGCCTTGCCGTCCTTCGGCACGGGGAGGTGATGGAAGGGGATGTTGTACGAAGACACCAGCTCGGCGAAGTCGGTGTGATTGGACACCACTCCGGCGATCTCCACGGGCAGTGCGCCGGTCCGCGCGCGGAACAGCAGATCGTTCAGGCAGTGCCCGAACCTGCTGACCATGAGCAGGATGCGCATCTTCTCGTCGGCCCGGTTGATCTGCCAGTCCATCCGGAAGGAGTCACCGATCGCCGCGAAGCTCGCCCGCAGCTTCTCCACGGTCACCGGGGCTTCCGCGGAGAAGTGGACGCGCATGAAGAACAGTCCCGAGTCGTGGTCGCCGAACTGCTGGCTGTCCTCGATGTTGCACCCGGTCATGAACAGATAGCTGGACACGGCGTGCACGATGCCCTGCTTGTCGGGACAGAACAGGGTGAGGACGTACTGGTCGGCCGGGGCCGCGGCTCGGGTGGACTGCTCGCTCATGCGGAAAAGGGTCCCACACGCGGGCGTGCGTCCGGCCGGCCGTTCCGCTACGCGGACCGCGTCAGGATGTGCAGCACCTCGAGGGTGCTCGGCGGGCCGTCGGGGTCCTCTCCGTCGCCGGCCGCCATCCGCACGTGCGCGTCCCGCGCGGCCCGCACCGCGTCCGGCCATCCCTCGTGCTCGAGATAGGCGGTCACGGGCGCGTCCGGCCCGACCTGGTGCATGATCCGCAGCACCCGCAGCACCGCGGTGTCGACGAGCGCCGCCTCCTGCGAGTCGCGGAAGATCGTGCCGACGTACTTCTCGGCGGACCAGCTGTCCAGCCAGGTGTCCTCGACCAGCCGGTATACGGCGTCGGTGACGTCCCCGTAGCCGGGCACGCCGGCCAGCCAGACGTCCCGCTGGAAGCCGGGGTCGGAGAGCATGTGCAGCGCGGAGCGCACATTGCTGCGCCAGCGCCACCATGGCATGTCGTTGAGTGGCATGCCGCCCATGGTGGAGGAGTGACGGCCGCGACGGGAAGAGTTCTCCGAACCTTGCACGGTCGTCGATCGTACGTTTCCGCGCATCAGGGGTGACACGGGACCCCGCAATTCACCTCACCGTCACCGTCCGTCGACCAAGGGTCACTCGGGGGTTGGCCGTGTGGCGGAATCGTGCGGGGGCATGACCGGCAGGCGACAGATCCGCAGCACCTTCCCTTCCCGCCTCCTCACCCGGCCCGTCAGAGCCGCCGCCCTGACCACGGGCGCGCTGGTGGCGGGCGTGCCGCTCGCCGCCGGGTGCGGTGTCGTCCCCGGTGCCACGGGGGGCTCCGGGGACGATACCGTCACCGTGATGACCTGGGCGCCCGAGGACACCGGCACCACGGACAAGTCCGGGATGCCCGCGTTCGCCGAGGCCTACGCCCGCTGGATCAACTCCCAGGGCGGTATCGACGGCCGCCGGCTCTCGGTGCTGACCTGCAACGAACGCAACGAGGCCGCGGCCGCCACGCGGTGCGCCCGGCGCGCGGTCGAGGAGGAGGCCGTCGCGGTCGTCGGTTCCTACAGCCAGTACGCCGACTCCTTCCTGCCGACCCTGGAGGCCGCCGGCATCCCGTACATCGGCGGCTACGGCATCACCAACGACGAGTTCACCAGTCCTCTGTCCTACCCGGTCAACGGCGGCCAGCCGGTGCTGCTGGCGGGCCTCGGCCGCACCCTCGCCGACAGCTGCGGCCCCGTCACCCTGATCCGGCCCGACACCATCGCGGGCGACCAGCTGCCCCCGCTGCTCGACTCGGGTCTGCAGGCGGGCGGGCACAAGCTCGCCGGCGACCAGCGCGCGGCGGAGGCCGCCACCTCGTACGACGATCAGGCGAAGCGCGCTCTGGAGCGTGCCTCGACCGACGCCGCGGATGATCCGGGCTGTGTCGTGCCCGCGCTCGGCGACCGCACGCGCGTCTTCATGGACTCCTTCCGGCGGTCCCGCGGCGACTATCCCGAGGTGCGCACCGCGACCGTGCTGGGCAGCGTCGACCAGTCGGTCATCGACGCGACCGGCGGGGCGTCGGGGCCGTACGAGGGGTCGTACGTCACCGGCTGGTACCCGGCGGCGGGTGACGCCCGCTGGGACACGATGAAGGAAGTGATCAAGGCGGAGGCGTTCGGCGACAACCGGATCGACGCGGCGGACGCCGGAGTGCAGACCACGTGGATCGCCTACACCGTGTTCCGGCAGGTCGTGGAGTCGCTCGAGGGCGAGGTGAACGCCGACACGGTGAGCGGGGCGCTGGACAGCGGGCTGAAGGTCACCACCGGGGATCTCACCCCGACCCTGCGCTGGAAGTTCCAGGACGAGCTGGCCGCCGTCGGCTTCCCGCGGCTGGTCAACGCGTACGTGACCCTCCAGGTGGTCGAGGACGGCCGGCTGGTGGCCGCCCGCGAAGGCTTCACCGATGTGACGAAGACCCTGCGGAACGCGGACCTCTGACCGCCCACCGTCCCCCCGCCCCCGGCGTCCGGGGCCAGGACCGGGGGCCGGCGGCCGACGCGTCCGATGCCCTCGGTGTCCGGGACCCGGGTGCCGACGCATCGTCGTCCGGCGTCGTCACGTCGACGTCCAGGGTCCGGCGTCCGGCGCATCCGGCCCCCGGGCGTCCGGCGCATCGGCGTCCGGCACCCGAGGTCCGGCGGTCGGCAAGCCCGATGCCCTTGGCGCCCGGGGTCCGGGGTCCGGGGTCCGGCG
>NZ_NEUB01000944.1 GCF_002910825.1 Streptomyces sp. SM1
GGGACTATTCGCAGTGCACCGGGCTTCAGCCCGGTGGTGAAGCGAATCTGAGAACTGCTCTGACCTCAGCCGTGTGCATGGATTGGCACTGTTCACCTCAACCCGGGTCAGAGCGGCCGGTTCTGCTGCTCGGTGTACTGCTTCACGATGCTGAGCGGTGCACCGCCGGCCGACCCGGCGAAGTACGAGCCGGACCACAGACGTTGTGCCCGCCAGTAATGGCGGACGAGGTCGGGGAACTCCTGACGGAGGCGTCGGGAGGACACGCCCTTGAGGGAGTTCACCAGCCTGGACACGGCGACCTTCGGCGGGAAGTTCACGAGGAGGTGGACGTGGTTGTTCTCGCCGTTGAACTCGACCAGCTCGGCCTCGAAGTCCTCGCACACGGCCCGCATGATTTCCTCGCACCGCGTCAGGTGCCGGTCGCCGAAGACGGAGTGCCGGTACTTCGTCACGAAAACCAAGTGGACGTGCATGCGGAAGATGCAGTGGCGACCTGTACGAACGTTCTCATCGATACCCATAAACCAACTGTGTAGCATGATCGGCGTGCAGCTTCGGTACAGCTTCCGCCTGTACCCGAGCGCCGGTCAGTGCAGCGCGTTGTCACGGGCGTTCGGGTGTGCGCGGGTGGTCTACAACGACGCGCTCCGCGCCCGGGAGACCGCCCGCAGCCAGGGGCTGCCGTTCCCCAAGACCGGGGACCTGTCGAAGGCGCTCATCACCGAGGCGAAGAACGCCCCGGAGCGGGCCTGGCTCGGCGAGGTCTCGGCGGTCGTCCTCCAGCAGTCGCTGCGCGACCTGGACACCGCGTACCGGAACTTCTTCGACGGGCTGAAGGGCAAGCGCCCGCGTATGGGTGCGCCCCGGTACAAGTCCCGCAAGGACACCCGGCAGTCCGTGCGGTTCACGGCGAACGCCCGCTGGTCGATCACACCTGGGCGGAAGCTGCGTCTGCCGAAGATCGGCGACCTGAAGGTCAAGTGGTCCCGATCCCTGCCCTCCACCCCGTCCACGGTGACCGTGGTCAAGGACAGTGCGGGCCGGTACTTCGCGAGCTTCGTCGTCGAGACCGGCCCCGGGGAACTGCTGCCGCAGTCGATGCCCGAGGTGGGCATCGACCTCGGGCTGGGGCACTTTGCGGTCCTCTCGGATGGGACGAAGGCCGACAGCCCGCGGTTCCTGCGCCGGGCCGCCAAGCGCCTCAAGAAGGCCCAGCGGGACCTGTCCCGCAAGGAGAAGGGCAGCAAGAACAGGGACAAGGCCAGGGTCCGCGTCGCACGGGCACACGCACGTGTCGCGGACGCGCGCCGCGAGTTCCACCACCAGCTCTCCACGAAGCTGATCCGCGAGAACCAAGCGGTCGCCGTGGAGGACCTGGCGGTGAAGGGGCTCGCCCGCACGCGCCTGGCCAAGTCCGTGCACGACGCCGGATGGTCGGCGTTCGTGAGCATGCTGGAGTACAAGGCCGCACGGTACGGGCGCACCTTCGTCCGCATCGGCCGCTTCGAGCCCACGTCTCAGGTGTGCTCGCAGTGCGGCGTGAAGGACGGCCCCAAGCCCTTGCACGTCCGTGTGTGGACCTGCGGGGCCTGCGGGGCCGTCCTGGACCGGGACATCAACGCGGCGGTCAACATCGCCAGGGCGGCCGGACTGGCCGTGTCAGCCTGTGGAGCGCAGGTAAGACCGGGACTCGTCCCGGCACCGCGCGGCGAAGCAGGAACCCACTCGACACCGCAGCCTGCAACGGCGCGGCAGGCGGGAATCGCCGTCCTTCAGGGCGGCGAGGATGTCAAGTATCCCATCGCGGAGGCGAGGGGCAAGCTCGGTGAACTCGCACGCCGCGCCGCCCAGCACGAGCACATCACGCTGACCGACCGTGGCGTCCCTGCCGCCGCCCTCGTCTCCCCGGCGGAGTTGGAGGATCTCGAGGACGCCCTCGCGCTCGCCCGTCTGGAGCGCGACCGCGCCCTCGGGCGTGCCGAGACGCCCATACCGCATGACGAAGCCCGCCGCGCGCTGCTCGAAGCGGCGGGGAGGGGCGAGTGACCTGGCAGGTTGTGTGGGAGCCGGCGGCGCTCAATGCCGCCGCCGGACACCTCAAGGCTGATCCGGCGAGTGTTGACACGCTCCTGCGAGTCACCGACCAGCTTGCCGGGAACGAGCGTCCCGAGGGGGCACGTGCCTGGGGGGCGGGGCACCGCCGACTGCACCATGGCCCTTGGCGGGTCCTCTCTCGCGTCGACCACGACACCCGCGTGCTCCCTATCGAGCATGTCGGTCGTACCGGCGCATGAGGTGCCGTGCGGCCTGCGACCGGCAGGTCTCCGGGCAGGGCAGCTCCTGGGAGTGACCCCGCGCCGCCTACTCTGGACCGCATGTCAGTGATCCGTCTCCTGGTGCTCGGCGCGGTGCGCCAGCACGGGCGGGCCCACGGCTACCAGGTGCGCAACGACCTGGAGTACTGGGGCGCGCACGAGTGGTCCAACGCCAAGCCCGGCTCGATCTACCACGCGCTGAAGCAGATGGCCAAGCAGGGACTGCTGCACGCGCACGAGGTCGCCCCGTCCACGGCCGGCGGTCCGCCGCGCACCGAGTACGAGATCACCGGACGGGGCACGGAGGAGTTCTTCCGGCTGCTGCGCGAGGCGCTGACCTCCTACGACCAGAAGCCGGACGTGCTCTCGGCCGGGCTCGGCTTCATCGTCGACCTGGAGCGCGAGGAGGCGCTCGCCCTCCTGGAGCGGCGGATGCGTGCCATCGGGGAGTGGCGCAGGGCCGTCACCGAGTACTACACGCCCGAGGAGGGGCCCGGGCAACCGGGGCACATCGGGGAGATCATGGACCTCTGGGTCCACTCGGCCGACACCGGAGCCGACTGGACCCGCGGCCTCATCGAACGCATCCGGGGCGGTGCCTACACCTTCGCCGGCGAGGGGGAGCCGTTCGTCGCGGTTCTCGCCGAGGGCGAGGAGAACCCGTACGCGACGGGGGAGCGGCATCCCGGGGACGCGCGCTAATCAAGTTTGTCCAATAAGGGAGACGGGTATAGGGTCCGGGCTGGTAGTCAACTTTGACTAGCGAGGGAGTTTCTGTGTCCGACGCGGCGATCACCGTCGAGGCAGCACACAAGACATACGGGGGCGGCAGCGGCGGGCCCGCACTGGACGGGCTCGACCTCACCGTCGCGCGCGGCACGGTGCACGCGGTGCTCGGGCCGAACGGCGCGGGCAAGACCACCCTGGTGAGGATCCTGGCGACCCTGCTGCGCCCCGACGCGGGCCGGGTGGAGGTGGCGGGACACGACGTGGTGCGCGAGGCGTACGCCGTGCGGCTGCGGATCGGCCTGCTCGGCCAGCACGCGGCGCTCGACGAGGAACTCGGCGGCCGGCAGAACCTGGAACTGTTCGGCCGGCTCCACCACCTGGGCGCGCGACGCGCACGCGCGCGGGCCGACGAACTCCTGGAGCGCTTCGAGCTCTCCCGCACCGGACACCAGGCGGTCAAGCAGTACAGCGGCGGCATGCGGCGCCGCCTCGACCTCGCCGCCTCCCTGATCACCGAACCGGAGGTGCTCTTCCTGGACGAACCGACCACGGGCCTCGACCCGCGCGGCCGCGCGGAGGTGTGGGAGTCGGTCCGCTCCCTGGTAGGCGGCGGTACGACGGTCCTGCTCACCACCCAGTACCTGGAGGAGGCCGACCAGCTCGCCGACCGCGTCTCGGTCGTGGACGCCGGCCGGGTCATCGCCGACGGCACCGCGGACGAGCTCAAGGCGGCCGTCGGCGGCGACCGGATCGACGTGGTCCTGCGCGACGCCGGGCAGCTGGGCACGGCCGCCGCCCTGCTGCCCGTACCGCAGGACACGGTCACCGTGGACACCGGCCGGCGGCTGCTCAGCGCACCGGTCACCGACCGCATGGCGGCCCTGGCCGGGGTCGTCCGCGCGCTGGCGGAGGCCGGTGTCGAGGCCGAGGACATCGCCCTGCGCAGGCCCACGCTCGACGAGGTGTTCCTGCACCTCACCGGGCCCGGCGAACGAGTGAAGGAGGCCGCGTGACCAGCGCGACGTACGCCCTGACCGACTCCTGGACCATGACCCGCCGCGAGCTCGCCCGCTGGGGCCGGCAGCCGGTGGCGGTGGTGGTGGGCCTGGTCTTCCCGGTGATGCTGCTGCTGATGTTCGGCTACCTGGTCGGTGGCGGCCGCGGGGTGAGCGGTGACTACCTCGACTTCCTGGTCCCCGGCATGCTCGCGCTCACCATGGCCTTCGGCCTGGAGGGCACGATGGTCGCCGTCACCCAGGACCTCGACAAGGGCGTCATCGACCGCTTCCGCTCCCTGCCGATGGCGAACGGCGCGGTCCTGGTGGGCCGTTCCGCCGCCGACATGCTCCAGTCGGCGATCGGCCTGGCGGTGCTGCTCGCCGTCGCCGCCGCCCTCGGCTGGCGCGCCCACGGCGGCGCGGCGGGCTTCCTGGGCGCCGTGGGGCTGCTCCTGCTGTTCCGGTTCGCCATGCTGTGGATCGGCATCCACCTGGCGCTGGTGGCCGGGAAGCCGGAGCTGGTGCAGGCGGTGCAGATCCTGGTCTGGCCGGTCGGCTTCCTGTCCAACGCCTTCGCCGCACCCGGGTCCATGCCCGGCTGGCTGGGCACGGTCGTCCAGTGGAACCCGATGTCCCACACCGCGACGGCCGTGCGCGACCTCTTCGGCAGCCCGGGCGGGGAGCCGGGGCACGTGTGGGCCGCCGTCCTGTGGCCCCTGGCGCTGCTCGCGGTCTTCTTCCCGCTCGCGGTACGGCGGTTCGCGCGGCTGAGCCGCTGAGGACCCGCCCGGCACGGTCCGCCGGGCGGGCCCGGCCGGTGTCAGTGGTGGAAGCCGGTGGCCGCGTTCCTGTCCTCCGTGAGGGGGCGCTGCTGCCGGCGCAGGTCCGGCAGCAGCCGGGACAGGTCCTCGGCGAACATGTCCGCGAGGTCCTCGGAGAAGCCGTTGCGGCACACCACGCGGAGTACGGAGAGGTCCTGGCGGTTCGCCGGGAAGGTGTACGCGGGCACCAGCCAGCCGCTCTCCCGCAGCCGCCGGGAGACGTCGAACACGTCGTACGCCGTCACCCCGGGCGCGGTCGTGAACGCGAACACCGGAAGCTGGTCGCCGCGGGTGAGCAGGCGGAAGTCGCCGAGCGCCCCGACGCGTCCCGCGAGCCGGGCCGCGACGTCGCGCGCGGCCTGCTGCACCGCGCGGTAGCCCTCCCGGCCCAGCCGCAGGAACGTGTAGTACTGCGCCACGACCTGTGCGCCCGGCCGGGAGAAGTTCAGCGCGAACGTCGGCATGTCGCCGCCCAGGTAGTTCACCCGGAAGACCAGCTCCTCCGGCAGCGCGTCCGCGTCCCGCCACAGCACCCAGCCGACACCCGGGTACACCAGCCCGTACTTGTGCCCCGAGGTGTTGACCGACGCCACGCGCGGGAGGCGGAAGTCCCACACCAGGTCCTCGTCGAGGAAGGGTGCGATCATCGCGCCGGACGCCCCGTCCACATGCACCGGGATGTCGAGGCCGGTGCGCTCCCGGAGCCCGTCCAGCGCCGCGCACAGGTCCGCGATCGGCTCGTAGGACCCGTCGAAGGTGGAGCCCAGGATGCCGACGACCCCGATGGTGTTCTCGTCGCACAGTTCGACGGCGGCGGCCGGGTCGAGGTGGAACCGGTCGCCCTCCATGGGCACCTGACGGGGTTCCACCTCCCAGAAATTGCAGAACTTGTCCCAGCAGACCTGGACGTTGACCCCCATGACGAGGTTCGGCCGGGCGTCCCGGGACGGATACCGGCCGGCGTTGCGGAGCGTCCAGCGTCGCTTCATCGCCATCCCGGCGAGCATGCACGCCTCGCTCGACCCGGTCGTCGAGCAGCCGACGGTGGCGGAGGGGTCCGGCGCGTTCCACAGGTCGGCGAGCATCGCCACACAGCGCCGCTCCAGCTCGGCCGTGCGCGGGTACTCGTCCTTGTCGATCATGTTCTTGTCCCGGCACTCCGCCATCAGGACCCCGGCCTGGGGCTCCATCCAGGTGGTGACGAACGTGGCCAGGTTCAGCCGCGCGTTGCCGTCCAGCATCAGCTCGTCGTGCACGAGCTGATGCGCCGTCGAGGGGGCCATGGGCGAGGCGGGCATCCGGTGCTTGGGCGGCGCCTCGGCCCTGTCCCCGACGGGGTTGGCCGGCCCCAGGAAGGGGTTGACGGACAGGGGGCGCGCATCGTGCTGCGGGCCGTTGTGGAGCGGCATGGGAGCCTCCGTACGGTGTCGGGCGGCCGGAAGGGCCGGTGGGTCGGAGCGGGCCGGTCACCGGACCGCCGTCCCGTCCGCCCGCAGCTGCATGTGCGGGCGGCCCGTGACCAGCAGCCAGGCGGGCAGGGAGGCGAGGCACAGGAGGGTGAGCATCCCGGGGGAGGCGACCAGCACGGCGGCGACGAAGAGGCTCACCCAGCCCTGCCGGGTGATGGCCAGCAGGATCCCCAGTACGGCCGCCGACACACCCACCGCCGGATGCACCCCGGGCACCAGCGCGTGGGCGCACAGCCCGAGCGCCGTGCCGACGAACACCGCCGGGAAGATCCGCCCGCCCCGGAAGCCGCAGGACGCGGCGACGAGCAGCGCGGCCAGCTTCACCACGGTCATGGTGGCGAACTCGCCCGCCGTCCAGCCGTCGGGATCACGCGCCAGCACCGCGATCTCGTCGAGCCCCTTGAACAGGGTCAGATGCCCGCCCAGGGCCGCCAGGGCGCCCAGCACCGCCCCGCCGGCCGGAAGCATCAGCATCGGGTGCCGCAGCCGGCTGAAGGCCCCGTGGACGAACGGGAAGGCGTACACGGCGCACATGCCGAGCGCGGCCGCCGCCGGGGCCACCACGAGCGACGCCAGCAGGTCGCCCCAGCCAGGCCGTCCGAACGGCGGCAGATGGAGATCGAAGCTCGGCTCGGAGATCAGGGAGACGGTGAGCGCGCCCGCTCCCGCGGCCGCCAGCGGAGCGAAGAGGCTGTCCCACAGCTGCCCCTTGATCCGCTGCCCGGCCAGCGCCTCCGAGATGACCAGTGCGGCGGCCACCGGCGTCCCGAACAGCGCACCGATCGTCCCCGCCTCCGCCAGCGCCGCCCAGCCGCGCTCCCGGGTCTCCGGGAACGCCTTGAGACCCGCCCGGACGGCCAGGGAGACGTTCACGGCGATGATCGGGTTCTCGGGTCCCAGGCTGGGCCCGCCGGCCAGCACGAACGCGGTCGCCAGCAGCAGCCCGGGCAGCACCGCGAGCGGAAGCACCGGCGCGTCGAGTCCGGTGGTCGCCGGATCGGGGCCCGCGTGCCCGGGGGCCTTCCACACCACGAGCCCGACCGCGACGCCGGTGGCGACGAGCATCACGTACATCCACAGCACGGAGTACCGGCCGATGCCGAGGGCGTCGGGCAGGTCCTGCCAGAGGACGTGCTGCAACTCCTCCGCCGCCGTGCTCACCCCCAGCAGGACCAGACTCGTCACCACGCCCACCAGCAGCGCGGGGAGGATGGTCGGCAGCAGGACGCGTGCCGCGGCCGCCGGAGCGCCGGGGGGTGCGGGTCGCGCGCTGTCCTGGGCCACGCGCACACGATAAACGGGCGAGACGGATAAATCGGGAACCCGCTTGCACCTCACGTGGCGTGAGGACCCAGGCTGGAGCGCGGAACCGAAAGGAGCGGAAGTGAGCTACTCCGTGGGACAGGTGGCCGGCTTCGCCGGTGTCACGGTGCGCACGCTGCACCACTACGACGACATCGGCCTGCTCGAGCCCGGCGAGCGCAGCCACGCGGGGCACCGGCGCTACAACGACGCCGACCTCGACAGGCTCCAGCAGATCCTGTTCTACCGCGAGCTCGGCTTCCCGCTCGAGGAGGTCGCCGTCCTGCTCGACGACCCGGACGCGGACCCGCGCGCGCACCTGCGCCGCCAGCACGAACTGCTGTCCGCCCGGATCGAGAAGCTGCGGAAGATGGCGGCGGCCGTGGAACACGCGATGGAGGCACGCAAGATGGGGATCGATCTGACGCCCGAGGAGAAGTTCGAGGTGTTCGGGGACTTCGACCCGGACCAGTACGAGGAAGAGGTCCGGGAGCGCTGGGGCGATACCGACGCCTACCGCCAGTCGCAGCAGCGCACGGCCTCCTACACCAAGGAGGACTGGCAGCGGATCCAGCACGAGGCGGACGAACTCACCCGGCGGTTCGTCGGGCTGATGGAGGCGGGCGAGCCGGCGGACTCCGAGGCGGCGATGGACGCCGCCGAGGCCCACCGCCAGGGCATCTCCCGCAATCACTACGACTGCGGACACGAGATGCACACCTGCCTGGGTGAGATGTACGTCAGTGACGAACGCTTCACCCGGAACATTGACCAGGCGAAGCCCGGTCTCGCCGCCTACATGCGGGACGCGATCCTCGCCAACGCCCTGCGGCACACCCCCTGAACGTCGTGGCCCGGATCGCTTCCGGGCCACGACCAGCGGTGATGGTGCACGGTGGCGGCTCCCGGCTTTCTCCCGGGCGGGGCACGGTGCATGCTGGGTACCCCCGCGGAACCTGGGCCCCGACGGCTGCGTTCATAATTTGGGCAGCCAACCCAGCCCGTTTCCCCCAGCTGCAGGAGCCACATCCCCGTGACCACGCTTGCGCTCGGCCCTGAGTGGCTGAGCCCGGACTACCTGATCGAGACCTTCAGCCTTCCCGGCATCCTGCTGATCGTCTTCGCGGAGTCCGGACTCTTCGCGTTCCTGCCCGGTGACTCCCTGCTGTTCACGGCGGGGCTCTTCGTGGCCGAGGGCAACTACATCAGTCAGCCGCTGTGGCTGGTGTGCACCCTGATCGTGATGGCTGCCGTGATCGGCGACCAAGTCGGTTACATGATCGGCAAGTTCCTCGGACCGAAGCTGTTCAGCCGTCCCAACTCCAAGCTCTTCAAACAGGAGAACCTGGAGAAGGCCCACGAGTTCATGGAGAAGTACGGCCCCAAGGCGATCGTCCTGGCCCGCTTCGTGCCGATCGTGCGCACCTTCGCGCCCATCACGGCCGGCGCCGGCCGCATGAAGTACCGCACGTTCCTCACGTACAACATCATCGGCGGTGTCGCCTGGGGCTGCGGTGTCACCGTGGCGGGCTACTGGCTCGGGCAGATCGACGTCATCAAGACGAACATCGAGGCGATCATCGTACTGATCGTCATCCTCTCCGTGGTGCCGATCATCATCGAGTACCTGCGCGAGCGCGGGAAGAAGAAGCGGCTCGCCGCCGAGGCACCGGCCGCCGGGGCCCCTCAGTACCAGCAGACCCCGGTGATGGACGACGCCACGACCCAGCTGCGCCGCATCCCCCCGGCCGCCGCGCAGCAGGCCCCGCAGCAGTACGGCGACCGGGGCGGATATCCGCAGCAGCAGGCCCCCCAGCGGTTCGGCGACCAGGGCGGTTATCCGCAGCAGCAGCAGCACCCGGCGCCCCAGGCGCCCCAGCAGCCGTACGGAGACGACCAGTACTACGGCCAGAACGAGCAGCAGCCCTACAACCGCGGTTACTGACCCGTTCCCAGGGGCGGGCCGCAGGACGGCGCCCGGCGGTCAGAAGCCCCGCGTCCGCTTCGCCGCCCGGCGCTTCTCCGGGGAGCCGATCCGCAGGAAGATGCGGGAGATCTCCGACCCGAAGTTGACCCCGATCGCGATGGCCATGGCCAGGGCCACGGCCTTCGTGAGGGACGCCAGTCCCGACGTGACCTCGTTCTGGGCGATGCCCAGCAGACCGAAGTACGTGGCGGAGCCGGGCAGCAGCGGCCCGATCGCCGCCGTGGTGTACGGCAGCGCGGACGCGAAGCGGTAGCGGGCCAGCAACTGCCCGAAGAGGCCCACCACGCCGGCCGCCGCGGCCGTGGACGCCACCGGTGAGATGTCGCCCGTGACGTGCATCGCCCCGTACACGACCCAGGCGACGCCGCCGTTCAGGGTCACCATCAGCACGGTGGACCGTTCCTGCTGGAGCAGGACCGCGAAGGCGAGGGAGAGTCCCAGTGACGCGGCGATCTGCAGCAGCGGCTGCGGATCGCCGCCGAGCGCCGCGTCCGGGTTCAGCTCGGCTCCCACCTGGACACCGAAGTACAGCACGGTCAGCACCCCGGCCACGATGCCCACGAAGAAGTACATGACCTCCAGCAGACGCGCGGACGCGGTGATGTAGAAGCCGGTCAGACCGTCCTGCACGCCCGCCACCAGCGCCCGCCCGGGCAGCAGCGCGAACAGCCCACCGGTGATCACCGCGGACGCCTTCACGTCCACGTGCGCCGCCGTGAGCGCCACTCCGATCGCGGCCGGCGGCGTGGCGGCCACCGTGAACTGGTAGAACTCCGGCAGCCCGCGGCCCGCGCACAGCCAGGCCAGCCGGTCGCCGAGCATCGCGCCGATCGCGGCGGCCACGAACACCAGGGCATGACCGCCGACCAGTACCGAGGCCGACCCCGCGAGCAGCCCGCTCGCCGCGGTCAGCGTCCAGCCGGAGTAGGGGTGCCGGTTGCGCCGGATGTCCGCCAGCCGCCGGTAGGCCTCCTCCAGGGAGACGTGCGTCTCGTCGTCACTGAGGTCGTCCACCAGCTGGTACACCGCGGCCAGCCGGGTGTAGTCGGGGCTGCGGCGGCGCACCGTACGGGACGCGGTCACGGGGTCGTCGACCAGCGACGGCTGGTAGGAGATCGCCAGCAGGGTGAAGGTGACGTTGGGCTCGCAGCGGTCCAGGCCGTAGGAGCGGCACACGGCGAACATCGCCGCCTCCACGTCCTCGGCACCCTCACCGCCCGCCAGCAGCAGCTCGCCGATACGCAGGGTGAGGTCGAGCACGCGCGGCACGGCGGGCCCCGCATCGTCGTGCCGGTGTACGGCCTCCGGGGCGGGCCGCTCGGTCACCGGCATCCGCAGCATCGTGCGCATCCGGTCCTGCCACGGCACGTCCCGGGTGAGGCTGACGACCGGTACGCCGTTCGGCGGGGTGAACGCCGGAAGCTGCTTCGAGCTGTAGGTGCTGGGCCGGTTGAACGCCGAGCCCTCGGACTCGGGCGGCTGCTGCGGCGACACGTCCAGGCCGTCCGGCACCGAGAACTCGGAGGTCGTCTCCGACTCCGTACCGGCCCTCGGGACGGCCAGCCCGTCGGGAACGGCGAACTCGGATGTCGTCGACGACTCGGTCTCGGCCGTCGCCACGACACCGGCAGGAGGCGTGAACGCAGTCCTCGCCTCGTCCGACCGCGGCTTGCGGTCCTCCGCGTCCGTCACGCCCCTGCTCCCTGTACGACACCGTCCGAAAGATCGTTTCTAAGCTTGCCCCGCAAAGCCCCAGTATGCGCACGCACAGCAGAACGGGCCGCACGTGCGCGTGCGGCCCGTTCTGCGTCTCGCGGCGGGGGAGCTCAGTGGCCGCCCGTCTCCTTGAAACGCTTGTAGGACCGCTCGATCTCGATCTCGGCGTCCACCCGGCCCACCCAGTTGGCGCCCTCGACCGACTTGCCCGGCTCCAGGTCCTTGTAGACCTCGAAGAAGTGCTGGATCTCCAGGCGGTCGAACTCCGACACGTGGTGGATGTCGCGCAGGTGCTCCACACGCGGGTCCGTCGACGGGACGCACAGCAGCTTGTCGTCGCCACCCGCCTCGTCCGTCATACGGAACATGCCGATCGCGCGGCAGCGGATCAGACAGCCCGGGAACGTCGGCTCGTCCAGGATGACCAGCGCGTCCAGCGGGTCGCCGTCCTCACCGAGCGTGTTCTCGACGAAGCCGTAGTCGGTCGGGTAGGCGGTCGAGGTGAAGAGCCGACGGTCCAGGCGGATCCGACCCGACTCGTGGTCCACCTCGTACTTGTTCCGCGAACCCTTCGGGATCTCGATCGTGACGTCGAACTCCACCGGACGCTCCTCCATGATCAGCACATAGTTCTGGTGGTTAAGTGTCCCTCACGCAGGTGTGTGATCGCGAAAGGGGCTGGTGGTCGTGCCAGAGCTGAGGCCTTGGCGGGCCGCGAGACCGCATGTCGCGCGGATCGC
>NZ_NEUB01000068.1 GCF_002910825.1 Streptomyces sp. SM1
GCGACCGCCTCGTTGATGCTGCCGGCGAGCTGCACGGCCTCGGGCAGACCCTGGTCGGTGAGGAGCTCGGCCAGACCGCCCGCGTACCCCTGGCCGACGGCGCGCACCTTCCAGGCGCCCTGGCGCCGGTAGAGCTCCAGCGCGACGACGGCCGACTCCGCCTCCAGGCCGGTGATGGTGTAGCTGGCGACCTCGCCGCCGTCCAGGCCGGTGACGGCGACGAAGGGGGCCGCCACGGCGCCGAACCGGGTGGGCCCCGGGCTGCCGCCCTGGGCGGGCAGGGCGAGCAGCACACTCACGCGGTGGACCGCGTCCGTCATGGCGTCCAGGTCCACCGCGAGGCGGTGGTCGGCGGCCGCCTGACGCGGTACCTCCAGGCCGGGCTGGGTGGGAGCGCCCGGGTGGGCCACCCACTCCACTCCGTGGATCCGGCCGTTCTCGTCGCCGAGCGCGGCCGTGGCCACGACCGGTGTGCCGGCCGAGATCCGGATCTCCAGACGGGACTGGGAGAGCGGGTGGTTCTGTCCCCGCACCAGCTCGGCCGTCATCGCCTTGGTCCCCCTGCGTCGCGTGTGATGGGTCGTCTGCCGCTCACCGGCCCCGCGCGGGGGCCGGTTCGCCTTCGGGTGCCTAGAGGACCGGCAGGATGGCCGGCATCAGGTCCTGGAAGGTGCGGCCGTTGGCCGGGTTGCCGAGCGCCGTCATGGTCCAGCTCGTGCCGGTACGGTGCACCTTGGCCATGATCTGGGCCGTGTAGGCGCCGCCGCCGGCCAGTGTGTAGCGGGCCAGCTCCTGGCCGTTGGTCTCGTCGACGAGACGGCAGAACGCGTTCTGCACCTCCTGGAACGTCTGGCCCGTGAAGGAGTTCACGGTGAAGACGATCTGGTCGATGTGGACCGGGACGCGCGACAGGTCGACGAGGATGGCCTCGTCGTCGCCACCCTGGCCGACACCGCCGACGAGGTTGTCACCGGTGTGGCGCACGGAGCCGTCGTCGCTCACGAGGTGACGGAAGAAGACGACGTCGACCGGCTGCTTGTCGGCGAACAGGACGGCCGAGGCATCCAGGTCGATCTCGCGGGTGCGCGAGCCGAACAGGCCGCGACGGGGAGCCGCCTGCCAGCCGAGACCCATGCGCACCGCGGTCAGGCTGCCGCCGTCGTTCTTCTGCAGACTGATGGCCTGACCTTTGGTCATGTTCACGGTCACGCGCTGATTCCCCTCTCGAACTGTCCCCTGTTGCCGCGGAACCGCGGTTGACCAGAACCCTACGCAGGGGCACTGACAGTGACGTACCCAGGTCCGCACTTTGTGTCGTTCTTGCAACACATCCCGTACGGGTGGTCAGGACAGGCCCGCCTCCCGCATCTGCCGCAGTTCCTTCTTCATCTCCGACACCTCGTCGCGCAGCCGTGCCGCGATCTCGAACTGGAGGTCCGCCGCGGCGGATCGCATCCGCGCGGTGAGGTCCTCGATCTGTCCGGCGAGTTCGGCCGCGGGGCGGTCGGTCGGCACGGTCTCGGCGGCCTTGCCCCTGGCCTTCTTCGCGCCCTTGGCGGCCTTGCCGCCGAGGGCGGGGACGGGCGTCTTGGTGCCGCCGCCGTCCTTCTTGGCCTGGCGGTACCCCGAGCCGAGCAGCTGCTCGGTGTCGATGTCCTCGCGGGCGATCTGCGCGACGATGTCGTTGATCTTCTTGCGGAGGGGCTGCGGATCGATGCCCTTCGCCCGGTTGTACGCGACCTGCTTCTCCCGGCGGCGGTTGGTCTCGTCGATGGCCTTCTCCATCGCCGGGGTGATCCTGTCGGCGTACATGTGGACCTGGCCGGAGACATTGCGCGCCGCGCGGCCGATGGTCTGGATCAGGGAGGTGCCCGAGCGCAGGAAGCCCTCCTTGTCCGCGTCGAGGATCGCCACCAGGGACACCTCGGGCAGGTCGAGGCCCTCACGCAGCAGGTTGATGCCGACGAGGACGTCGTACTCGCCGCTGCGCAGCTCCCGCAGCAGCTCCACCCGGCGCAGGGTGTCGACGTCGCTGTGCAGGTAGCGCACCTGGATGCCGAGTTCCAGGAAGTAGTCGGTGAGGTCTTCGGCCATCTTCTTGGTGAGCGTGGTGACCAGGACGCGCTCGTCCTTGGACACACGCTCGCGGATCTCGTGCACCAGGTCGTCGATCTGACCCTCGGTCGGCTTGACCACGACTTCGGGGTCGACGAGCCCGGTGGGGCGGATGATCTGCTCGACGAAGCCGTCGGACCGGGAGAGTTCGTACTGACCGGGGGTGGCCGACAGATAGACGGTCTGGCCGACGCGCTCCTGGAACTCCTCCCACTTGAGCGGGCGGTTGTCCAGGGCGGAGGGGAGCCGGAAACCGTGGTCGACGAGGGTGCGTTTGCGGGAGGCGTCGCCTTCGTACATGGCGCCGATCTGCGGCACGGTGACGTGCGACTCGTCGATGACGAGGAGGAAGTCGTCGGGGAAGTAGTCCAGCAGGGTGTTCGGCGGTGAGCCGGGGGCACGGCCGTCGAAGTGCATCGAGTAGTTCTCCACGCCGGAGCAGGAGCCGATCTGGCGGAGCATCTCGATGTCGTAGGTGCTGCGCATGCGCAGCCGCTGGGCCTCCAGCAGTTTGCCCTGGTTCTCCAGTTCGCTCAGGCGCTCGCCGAGCTCCTTCTCGATGTCGTTGACCGCGCGCTCCAGCCGCTCCGGGCCGGCGACGTAGTGCGAGGCGGGGAAGATGTACAGCTGCTGGTCGTCGCTGATGATCTCGCCGGTGAGCGGGTGCAGCGTGGACAGCGCCTCGACCTCGTCGCCGAACATCTCGATGCGGACGGCGAGCTCCTCGTAGACCGGGAAGATCTCGATGGTGTCGCCGCGCACCCGGAAGGTGCCGCGGGAGAAGGCCATGTCGTTGCGCGTGTACTGGATGTCCACGAAGCGGCGCAGCAGCTCGTCGCGGTCGAACTCGTCGCCCACGCGGAGCGGGACCATGCGGTCCACGTACTCCTGCGGCGTACCCAGGCCGTAGATGCAGGAGACGGAGGCGACCACGACGACGTCGCGGCGGGTGAGCAGCGAGTTGGTCGCCGAGTGGCGCAGCCGCTCGACCTCCTCGTTGACCGAGGAGTCCTTCTCGATGTAGGTGTCCGACTGCGGGACGTACGCCTCGGGCTGGTAGTAGTCGTAGTACGAGACGAAGTACTCGACCGCGTTGTTCGGCAGCAGCTCCCGGAACTCGTTGGCCAGCTGGGCGGCCAGGGTCTTGTTCGGCGCCATCACCAGGGTGGGGCGCTGGAGCTTCTCGATCATCCACGCGGTGGTGGCGGACTTGCCGGTGCCGGTCGCGCCGAGCAGGACGACATCCTTCTCACCTGCTTCGATACGCCGGGCGAGGTCGGCGATGGCCGTCGGCTGGTCGCCGCTCGGCTGGTAGGGGCTGACGACCTCGAAGGGCGCCACCGTGCGTTCGATCTGGGAAACGGGCCGCATGCCATCCACGGTACGACCCCCCACTGACAACGCGTCCGGATCAGCGTCGTTGCGGGGTCCGGGAGCGGTGTTCCACGGGGCCGCGCAGCCGCAGGCGGGCGCGCGGCGGACGGTGGTGGGCCGGAGGGTGGGCGGGGATGCCGGGCTTGTGCTCGGCGAAGGACGCCCCGGGCCCGCCCGTGACCATCAGCGGGTCGAAGACCACCACGATGCCCGCGAGGACGAGGAACGCGAGCGGGCCGACCATGAGGGGTCCGAGCAGCGCGGCGGCGGACTCCCCCTCCGCGGGGGTGGCCGTGCCGTGGACGTGGACGTCGAGTGCGGCCATGCCGGTGTAGTGCATCCCGGTGACCGCGAGTCCCATGACGAGACTGGCGCCCACGCTCCACAGGAAGCCCTTGACCTGCCCGGCCGCCCACAGCGCGGCACTGGCGGCGCCCATGGCGATGACCACGGAGGCGGCGACCACGACGGTGTTGTACTCGAGGCTTCCGTCAAGACTCATGCCTGCCATGCCGAGGTAGTGCATCGAGGCGATGCCGAGACCGGTGACGGTGCCCCCGGTGAACAGGGCCGTTCCCGAGGCGCCGCGGTAGCCGACGATGAAGATCCCGGTGCCGACCATGAGGATGCCGACGGCGAGGCTCGCGAAGGTCAGGGCCCGGTCGTAGTGGATCGGGGTGCCTTCTATCGCGAAGCCCATCATGCCGACGAAATGCATCGTCCATATGCCCGAGCCGATGGCCACGGACCCCAGGGCGAGCCAGAAGGGCCGTCGGCGCCGGGGCGCCGACATGGCTCTGGTGGTGCAGCGCAGTCCCAGGGCGCCGCCGAGGCAGGCCATGAGAAAGGCCACCAGCGGTGTGACCAGACCGTAGCTGAATCCGTCGACCGTGCCGTGCATGCGCGACTGCCCTTCCCGCCCTGTTCGTCCCGCAATGTCCCGATGTCATCCCCCTCCCAGATCCGCGGTGGCGGCCCGGGTTGCCGCAGAGAGTATGACCCCCACCGGAATGGTCGAACGACTTTCCAGCAAACAAACACGTCCTTGCCCCAGGTGTGTGGCACCAGTGTGCACAGTTCGGGCAACTCCGTTCAATCGGCGGCCATCCCGCGCCCGCCTCGCGTTGACCCTCTGCTGTCACAGTTGAGCTGACCGTGATGATCGCCCGACGCGAGGAGTACGCATGCACGCACGCGCCGTCGCCGCCTCCACCACCGCGCTCCTGGGAACCGCCGCCCTCCTGCTCCCGCTCTCCCCCGCGCGGGCCGCCGACAGCGGCGGTCCCGTGCCGGCGGCCGTCCGCTCCGCCGGTCCCCGCCCCCTCGCCGCCGACCACGGCATCCGTCACCCCGTGATCGTCGCCCACCGGGGCGCCTCCGCCTACGCGCCCGAGAACACACTCGCGGCCGTCGACAAGGCGGCCGCCCTCGGTGCCGAGTGGGTGGAGAACGACGTCCAGCGCACCAGGGACGGTGAACTCGTCGTCCTCCACGACGACAGCCTGCAGCGCACCACCGACGTCGAGGAGGTCTTCCCCGACCGGGCTCCGTGGAAGGTGAAGGACTTCACCGCGGCGGAGATCGCCCGGCTGGACGCGGGCAGCTGGTTCGACCCCGCGTACGCGGGTGCGCGCGTGCCGACGCTCGAGCAGTTCGTGCACCGCGTGGAGCGGTACGGCCAGAAGCTGCTGCTGGAGCTCAAGAACCCCCAGCTCTATCCGGGCATCGAGCGGGAGACCCTCAAGGTCCTGAGCAACGAGGGGTGGCTCGACCGCCGGCACGTGGGGAGCCGGCTGGTCGTGCAGAGCTTCAGCGCGGACAGCGTGCGGACGGTCCACGGTCTGAAGCCCGCGGTGAAGACGGGGTTCCTCGGGACGCCGCCCGTCGCGGACCTGGCCGCGTACGCGGCCTTCACCGACCAGATCAACCCCTCGCACGGCTCGCTGTCCGCCCCCTACGTCGCCGCCGTACACGGCTTCCGGGGTCCGCGCGGAAAGCGGATGGAGGTACTCACCTGGACCGTGAACGACGCGGCGGCGGCCCGGCGGGTCGCCGGGTTCGGTGTGGACGGCATCATCACCAACACGCCCGACGTCGTGCGGGACGCGGTCGGCGGCTGATCGCCCGTCCCGGCCACCGGCCACCGGCCGGCGTTGTCGGTGGCGGGTCGTACGGTGGTGCGCATGGACAGCCATGGGCAGTACGGGCAGCGGGTGGTGTGGGCCGTCGTGGACACCGGCGTCGGCCCGCTGCTGCTGGCCGCGACCCGCGAGGGCCTGGTCAACGTCGTGTTCCACGCCACGGACAAGGTGCGCGACAGCGCGCTGGAGCGGCTTGCGTCCCGGCTCGGCACCGAACCGGCCGAGCTGGGCAGCGCGCCGGCGGACGAGTCCGGCTCCGCAGTGGTGGCCGAGGCGATACGCCAGGTGGAGGCGTACTTCGCGGGTGAACGGCGGTCCTTCGAGCTGCCACTGGACTGGTCGCTGATATCGGGCTTCAACCGCGACGTGCTGCGGGAGCTGGCCGCCGGGGTGCCGTTCGGCACCGTCGTCGGGTACGGCGATCTGGCCGGACGGGTGGGGCAGCCGGGCGGCGCGCAGGCCGTGGGCACGGCCATGGGTGCCAACCCGCTGCCGGTGGTCGTGCCCTGCCACCGGGTCGTGGAGCGCGACGGGGGCATCGGCGGGTTCGGGGGCGGGCTGGAGACCAAGCGGCGGCTGCTCGCCCTGGAGGGTGTGCTGCCCGAGCCGTTGTTCTGACGGCTCGGGCAGCGGGCGCCGCCGGTCGTTCAGTCGTAGTGCCGCGCCTCGCACACATTGCCGTCCGGGTCGCGGAAGTAGAAGCTGCGCCGGGCCCGGCCGCGCGCCCCGAAGGAGTCGTACGAGAGGTCCGTCATCGGTACGGACTGCTCCTCGGGGCGGCTGCGGAGTGCGTCGAAGCGGTCGGCCGGCAGGGACAGGCAGACGTGGTTGACGGGGCGGCCCGAGCTCTGCGCGGCGCCGGGAAGCATCGTCATCCGTTCCGCCATGGCCAGCGGCATGAGATCGATGATCGTCTCCTCGTTGACACGCACCGAGGGGAAGGGCGCCTCGCCCGCGGAGTAGTCGGAGAGCCGGACCGGCTCCAGGCCCACGGCCTTGTCGTAGAAGCCGGCGGCCGCGCGGGGATCGCGCACCCACAGGACGATGTGGTCGAGACGAGTCGTGTGGTCCGTCATGTCCGCCAGCCTCCGTGATCGGCGTCGGGGTACGCAAGGGGTTTGGCCAGGGGTCCGGCCCGCCAGAGATGAGGGAGAGGCGGCAGGCAGGAGGCAGGCGCGTGGTGCTCATGGTGTCCGACGAGGTACGGGAGGCGATCGCGGCGGGCCGGCCGGTGGTGGCCCTGGAGTCCACGATCATCGCGCACGGGCTGCCGCGGCCGCGCAATCTCCGGGTGGCGCTGGAGCTGGAGGAGGCCGTACGGCAGGAGGGCGCGGTTCCGGCGACGATCGCCGTGCTGGACGGACGTCCTCTGGTCGGCCTGGACAAGGAGCAGCTGGAGCGGGTCGCCAACGAGGACGGCATCCGCAAGCTGGGCCATCGTGACCTGCCGCTCGCGGTGGCCGCCGGGGCGAGCGGGGCGACCACGGTGTCGGCCACGGCCCTGCTCGCGGCGCTCGCGGGCATACGGGTGTTCGCCACCGGAGGACTCGGCGGGGTGCACCGGGAGTGGACGGTGACGCAGGACGAGTCGGCGGACCTGGGCCTGCTGGCGCGCACCCGGATCACCGTGGTGTGCGCGGGGGTGAAGTCGATCCTGGACGTGCCCGCGACCTTGCAGCGGCTGGAGACCCTGGGGGTGTCGGTCGCCGGGTACGGCACGGACCGCTTCCCCGGCTTCTATCTGGCCGACTCGGGGCATCCCGTGGACTGGCGGCTGGACACGCCGGGCCAGGTGGCGGGGGTCATGCGGGCACGGGACGCGCTCGGCGGGCCGGAGTCGGCGCTGATCGTGGCCAACCCTGTTCCCGAGGACGAGCAGTTGGATCCCGGGGTGCACGCCCGGGTGCTCGACGAGGCGCTGCGCGCGTGCGAGGCGGAGGGGGTCACCGGCCAGGGGGTCACCCCGTTCCTGCTCGACCATCTGGTCCGTGGCACCGACGGTGCCTCACTCGCCGCGAACCTGGCCGCGGTCCGGGGCAACGTACGTCTGGCGGCCCGCGTCGCGGCGGCGTGGGCCGCCGGGGAGTGACGGGGGCCGTGCGGGGCGGGGCGCTCCTGGTCGTCGGTGACGTGATCACGGATGTGGTGGCCCGGTACCGTGGCCCGCTCGCCCCGGGGACGGACACGACGGCGGCGATCCGGACGGTGCCGGGGGGCGCGGGCGCCAATGTGGCCTGCTGGGCGGCGCGCCGAGGAGGCGTCGAGGTGCGACTCCTCGGCCGGGTGGGCGCGGACGCGGCGGCCTGGCACGAGCGGGAGCTGGCCGCCTGCGGGGTCCGTTCCCTGCTGGTCGTGGACGGACGGACACCGACGGGGACGGTCATCTGCCTGGTCGACGAGGGCGCGGCGGCCGAGCGGACCTTCCTCACCGACAGCGGCGCGTCGCTGCGGCTCGGCCCCGGCGACTGGTCGGACACGCTGCTGGACGGTGTGGCGCGGCTGCATCTGTCGGGCTATCTGCTGTTCACCGAGCCGAGCCGCGCCTTCGTCGCGGTGGCCCTGAAGGCCGCGCGGGCGCGGGGCGTGCCGGTGAGTCTGGATCCGGCGTCGGCCGGGTTCCTCACCAGTCTGGGCGCCGACCGTTTCCTGGCCCTCGTCGAAGGGGTGGACGTACTGCTGCCGAGCCGGGACGAGGCGTGCCTGCTGACCGGGGCGTCCGATGCCGCGGACGCCGCGGCTCGGCTGAGCCGCCATGTTCCGCTGGTGGTGGCCAAGCAGGGCGCGCGGGGCGCGCTGCTGGCACGGTCCGGGGCGGTGTA
>NZ_NEUB01000945.1:0-25496 GCF_002910825.1 Streptomyces sp. SM1
GGGACTATTCGCAGTGCACCGGGCTTCAGCCCGGTGGTGAAGCGAATCTGAGAACTGCTCTGACCTCAGCCGTGTGCATGGATTGGCACTGTTCACCTCAACCCGGGTCAGAGCGGCCGGTTCTGCTGCTCGGTGTACTGCTTCACGATGCTGAGCGGTGCACCGCCGGCCGACCCGGCGAAGTACGAGCCGGACCACAGACGTTGTGCCCGCCAGTAATGGCGGACGAGGTCGGGGAACTCCTGACGGAGGCGTCGGGAGGACACGCCCTTGAGGGAGTTCACCAGCCTGGACACGGCGACCTTCGGCGGGAAGTTCACGAGGAGGTGGACGTGGTTGTTCTCGCCGTTGAACTCGACCAGCTCGGCCTCGAAGTCCTCGCACACGGCCCGCATGATTTCCTCGCACCGCGTCAGGTGCCGGTCGCCGAAGACGGAGTGCCGGTACTTCGTCACGAAAACCAAGTGGACGTGCATGCGGAAGATGCAGTGGCGACCTGTACGAACGTTCTCATCGATACCCATAAACCAACTGTGTAGCATGATCGGCGTGCAGCTTCGGTACAGCTTCCGCCTGTACCCGAGCGCCGGTCAGTGCAGCGCGTTGTCACGGGCGTTCGGGTGTGCGCGGGTGGTCTACAACGACGCGCTCCGCGCCCGGGAGACCGCCCGCAGCCAGGGGCTGCCGTTCCCCAAGACCGGGGACCTGTCGAAGGCGCTCATCACCGAGGCGAAGAACGCCCCGGAGCGGGCCTGGCTCGGCGAGGTCTCGGCGGTCGTCCTCCAGCAGTCGCTGCGCGACCTGGACACCGCGTACCGGAACTTCTTCGACGGGCTGAAGGGCAAGCGCCCGCGTATGGGTGCGCCCCGGTACAAGTCCCGCAAGGACACCCGGCAGTCCGTGCGGTTCACGGCGAACGCCCGCTGGTCGATCACACCTGGGCGGAAGCTGCGTCTGCCGAAGATCGGCGACCTGAAGGTCAAGTGGTCCCGATCCCTGCCCTCCACCCCGTCCACGGTGACCGTGGTCAAGGACAGTGCGGGCCGGTACTTCGCGAGCTTCGTCGTCGAGACCGGCCCCGGGGAACTGCTGCCGCAGTCGATGCCCGAGGTGGGCATCGACCTCGGGCTGGGGCACTTTGCGGTCCTCTCGGATGGGACGAAGGCCGACAGCCCGCGGTTCCTGCGCCGGGCCGCCAAGCGCCTCAAGAAGGCCCAGCGGGACCTGTCCCGCAAGGAGAAGGGCAGCAAGAACAGGGACAAGGCCAGGGTCCGCGTCGCACGGGCACACGCACGTGTCGCGGACGCGCGCCGCGAGTTCCACCACCAGCTCTCCACGAAGCTGATCCGCGAGAACCAAGCGGTCGCCGTGGAGGACCTGGCGGTGAAGGGGCTCGCCCGCACGCGCCTGGCCAAGTCCGTGCACGACGCCGGATGGTCGGCGTTCGTGAGCATGCTGGAGTACAAGGCCGCACGGTACGGGCGCACCTTCGTCCGCATCGGCCGCTTCGAGCCCACGTCTCAGGTGTGCTCGCAGTGCGGCGTGAAGGACGGCCCCAAGCCCTTGCACGTCCGTGTGTGGACCTGCGGGGCCTGCGGGGCCGTCCTGGACCGGGACATCAACGCGGCGGTCAACATCGCCAGGGCGGCCGGACTGGCCGTGTCAGCCTGTGGAGCGCAGGTAAGACCGGGACTCGTCCCGGCACCGCGCGGCGAAGCAGGAACCCACTCGACACCGCAGCCTGCAACGGCGCGGCAGGCGGGAATCGCCGTCCTTCAGGGCGGCGAGGATGTCAATTACCGGTGCTGGTGGCCTCGGCCCGGCCCGGTTCCTTCCCGGCCCCGGCGCCGGACTTCACCCGTCCGGACCGGGCGCGACCACGGCCCCTGCCCCGGCCCCGCCCCCGGCCACCCTTGCCGTCACCGTCACCGGCGAAGGCATCGAGCTCGATGGCGAGCGGCGAGGCGGTCAGAACCGACGAGTACGTGCCCACGAGCATGCCGATCAGCAGGGCGAGCGCGAAGTCGGTGAGCGAGTCGCCGCCCAGCAGCGCCAACGCGGCCAGGATGAAGATCACACCGATACCGGTGTTGACCGTACGTGGCACCGTCTGCAGGATCGCCTGGTTGGTGACGTCGGCCAACGGAGCCTTGCTGTCCTTCCGCCACAGCTCGCGGATCCGGTCGAAGACCACCACGGAGTCGTTCACCGAGTATCCGATCACGGTGAGCAGCGCGGCCAGGAAGACCCCGTCGATCGGCTTGCCCAGCCAGGCGAAGATACCGGTGAGGATGATCACGTCGTGCGCCAGCGCGGCCACCGCGCCGGTACCGAACATCCAGCGGAACCGGAAGGCCAGGTACAGCAGCTGCGCCGCGAGGGCCAGACCGAGCGCGATCAGCGCGTTGCGCCGCAGCTCGTCGCCGAGGCTCGGACCGATCAGCTCGTCGCGGACCTTCTCCGCCCCGCCGCCGACCTCGGCGATGGCGTCGGCGACCTCGACCGCCTCCGCGTTGGTCAGCTCCTCCGTGCGCACCGTCACGTTGTCGTCGCCGGAGGACTGTACGACCGCCTGCGGGAATCCGGCGTCGGCCAGGGCCTCCCGGGCCCGGTCCGGGTCGACGGTGGTGCTGGTGGAGTACTCGATCAGGCGGCCGCCGGTGAACTCCACACCGAAGTTCAGCCCGCGCACCACGATGCCCGAGGCGGTGACGGCCAGCACGACCGCGGACACCGCCAGCCAGCGGCGCGGACGCCGCATCAGCTGCGGGTTGCGGCGGGTGAGGTACGTACGCACCCGGCCGATCGAGGCCAGACCGGTGAACCCCGGCCGCCGGTGCACCCACTTGCGGTCCACGGCGAACTCCGCCAGCACCCGGGTGATCACCAGGGCGCTGATGATGGACGCGACGACACCGATGCCCAGCGTGACACCGAAGCCCTTCACCGGACCGGAGGCGAGCAGGAACAGCAGCACCGCCGCGATCAGCGTAGTGACGTTGGAGTCCGCGATGGCGCTGAACGCGCCCTTGAAACCGGCTGTCAGGGCCGAGCGGCTGCTCGGCCGGTTGCGCTTGCCGTATTCCTCCCGCGCCCGTTCGAAGACGAGCACGTTGGCGTCCACCGCCATACCGATCGCCAGCACGAAACCGGCCAGACCGGGCAGGGTGAGGGTCGCGCCGAGGGCCGCCAGACCGGCGTAGGAGATCAGGCCGTAGCACATCAGGGCCAGGGTGGCCAGGACGCCCATCAGACGGTAGACGACGATGATGAAGATGGCGGTCAGGGCGGTGCCGACGACGGCGGCCCACGCGCTGGCCTCGATGGCCTCCGCGCCCAGCGTCGGACCGACGGTCCGCTGCTCGACCGTCTCGACCGGCACCGGCAGGGCGCCGCCCTTGACCAGCAGGGCCAGTTCCTTGGCCTCGTCGCTGGTGAAGGAACCGGTGATCTGGGTGGACCCGCCGGTGATGCCCGCGCCGCAGGAGACGGACGGGTCGACCTGGGGCGAAGAGATGATCTTGTCGTCCAGGACGATCGCGACCCGGCGCTGCGGATCACCCGCGGGGTGACAGGCGGCCTCACCGGTCAGCTTGGCCCAGCCCTTGTCGTCCCGGAAGTCCACGGTGACGTGCCAGCCCGCGCCGGTCTGCTGGTCGAAGAGCGCCTCGGCGTCCTCGACGTCCTGGCCGCTGAGCGAGGCGGGGCCCAGCCGGAGCCGCTCCCCGGACTCGTCGGCCAGGATCTCCTCGCCCTTCTCCTGCGGCTTGTCCGCCGCGGTGGCGACACCGAGCACCGGGTGGACGGAGAGCTGCGCGGTACGGCCCAGGACGTCCGCGGCCTGCCGCGGGTCCTGCAGGCCGGGCAGCTCGACGATGATCCGGTTCTCACCGGAGCGGACGATGCTCGGCTCGGCCACACCGAGCGCGTCGACGCGGCCGCGCAGCACCTCCAGGGTGCGGTTGGTGGCCTCGGCGTCGGCCTTCACGGTTTCGGTGGAACGGGTCTCCAGCACGATCTGGGTGCCGCCCCGCAGATCCAGGCCCAGACGGACCGGAACGGTGACGGCGATGAACACGGATGCGGCGATCACGGCGAGCGCGAACAACGCCCTGACGCGGGCGGGACGTTTCACAGATGCCTCCAGCAGGCACACGGAAAAGGTAGAGGGAAAGGTCAGGTGCTGGAGGTCGCGGGCGGTGCCCGCCCCAGATCCGACGGCATGTGCGCGGCGGCGGGCGGCGCGTGTCCGGCCACCGGCGCGGGACGGGCCGGGCGGGGCGGTATCAGAGGCGTGTGCGCCGCGGTGAAGAGCAGACGCCCGGCGTGCACCGTACGTTCACCGGCGTCCCGCTCCAGCCGGGTGAGCAGCGCGCGGGCACAGACGTAGGCGTCGTCGCTGTACGGACGGGTGTCGGAGGAGGACGACGACGGGACGGGCGAGGCCGGCGGGACGGACGCGGGGGGCCCGGCGCGGGGGACGAACTCGGCGCCGCCGGTGACGCCCAGGGCCAGCAGCACGGCTGCGAAGGCGGCGAAGGCCGCCGCGGCCGCGCGGAACGGAGAGTGGGGGACACGCCCCCGCGGGCCGGTGGTCAAGGTTCGACGAGCCCGGCGCGAATGGCGTAACGCGTCAGCTCGAGGCGGTCCCGCAGCCCGAGCTTGTGCAGCAGGTTCTCCCGGTGCCGCTGCACCGTCTTGACGCTGATGAACAGCAGCTCGGCGATCTCCTTCGAGGAGTGGCCCTCGGCGACGAGCTTCAGTACCTCCTCCTCGCGCGGGGTCAGCAACTGCTCCGGCGCCTCCTCCCCGTGCCGCACCCGGTCGAGGTAGTTGCGGATCAGGGCGGTCACCGCCCCCGGGTACAGGAACGGCTCGTCCCGCGTCGCGGCCCGGCAGGCGGCGACCAGATCGCGGTCGGCGACGGACTTCAGCACGTAGCCGCCGGCGCCCGCCTTGAGCGCCTGGAACAGGTACTGCTCGTTGTCGTGCATCGTCAGCATCAGGATGCGCAGCCCCGGCTTCAGCGCGGTCAGCTCACGCGCGGCCTGCAGCCCCGTCAGCCGCGGCATGGCGATGTCCAGGACCGCCAGGTCGACGTCATGGGTACGGGCCATGGCGATCGCCTCCGCACCGTCACCGGCCTCGGCCACCACCTCCAGATCCGGCTCACGGTCGAGGATGAGCCGCACCCCGCGCCGCACCAGCGCGTGGTCGTCGGCGAGCAGGATCCGGATCTTCGGCTGCGTCCGGTGGTCGGCGGGAGTGTCCTGATGGGTCATGGCTGCTTCCTGACGGCGGGCACGGAGAGCCGGATACGTGTCCCGTTTCCTGTGGTGGAGGCCGCCGAGGCCGTGGCGGCCCCGTCCGGACTCGAGATGTCCAGCATGGCGCCGATCAGCAGTGCCCGTTCCCGCATTCCGCGAAGACCGGCACCCTCCCGCGCGGCACCGATGCCGCGCCCGTCGTCGGCCACCTCGAGAACGACACGTCCGTCACCGCCGCGCAGGCTCACCTCCACGCTCCGTGCCTCCGCATGCCGGGCGGCGTTGGTCAGACTCTCCTGCGCCACACGGTAGATCACCAACTCCGCCTCGTGGTCGAGGACGGGCAGATCGGCGTCGAAGCGGCGCCGCACGCGCAGTCCGGTGTGCGTGGCGAACTCGGTGGCCAGGGATGTCACCGCACTCACCAGGCCGAGATCGTCCAGTACCCCCGGACGCAGCCGCCGCACCAGCCGGCGGACCTCGTCGAGACTCTCCCGGGTGATCTCCTGCGCCTGCTGGAGCTCACCGCGCAGCGGCTCCGACGCCTCGTCCGCGGCCCGTTTCAGGGCCAGCAGTACGGCGGTCATGCTCTGTCCGACCTCGTCGTGCAGCTCCTGGGCGATACGGCGACGCTCGGCCTCCTGGGCCAGGATGGCGCGGGCACTGCTCGAGACTCGCTCCTCCTCCAGCCGCTCCAGCATCGCGTTGAAGGCGCTGACCAGCTCGGCCACCTCGCCGCGGCCGCGCACCGGCAGCCGCTGACCGGGGCGCAGCAGGTCGACGGTGGTCATCCGCCGGGTCACCCGGTCCAGCGGGGCCAGCCCGACTCGCAGCAGGGCCGCGTTGGCCACGAGCATGACGACGAGCCCGCCCACCAGGATCACCGCCTCGGTGAGCAGCACCGGAACGGACACGGTCACCGGAGCCCACAGCAGCAGCGCGGTGGCGCTGCCCAGCACCACCGCGTTGAGCCCGAAGATCCGCCAGTACAGGGACACGGAGGTCACGCCTTCCTCTTTCTCGTCTGCCTCTACTGTCGGTCACCGCGCGCGCTTCCGCGGCGGCGGCCCCCTTGTCCCGGGCGGACAGCGGCCAGCGTGCACGGCGGGGACCGCCCGGGTCGATGGGCCCCGCACCCCATTTCCGCCCGCCCGCCGGACCCATGCCGCACGGGGTGGGTCCTCGGACCCGGCACAGATGGGTACCGCGCCCGATGGGCGCCGGGCCGGAACCGGGCGATGGTGAAGACATCACCCGTACGTCTTGAGGAGGCCTTCCGTGTCGCTCGACCTGCCCCGCACCGAACCGCGTACCGTCCACCCGGGCGCCGACGAGGTCCGTCAGCGGCTCGAGCACGCCCGGACAACGCGGCTCGCACAGCTCAAGGCTCTCGACGAAACCGGGCAGAACCCCGGCGACCACCTGATGTCGAACCAGAAGGACGCCATCAAGCGCGTCCTCAAGGAGATCGACGAGGCCTTCGCCCGGGTCACGGACGGCACCTACGGCACCTGCCTGGGCTGCTCGAAGTCCGTTCCCCCGGAGCGGCTGGAGATCCTCCCGCACACCCGCTACTGCGTCGCCTGCCAGAGCCGCGCCTGACGCCCTCCGCCCCTCCCGTCCCGGATTCTCTCCCGCTCTGCCCAAGGGGTGCAGTGGTGACCCACCAGACCATCGACGAGCCCGACACGGACCTCACACCCGAGGACCTCGCCGCGCTGCGCGAGAACCTGCACGAGCAACGGCTGTTCCGGGAGGAACAGCTGCGGCAGTTCGCCTCCACGACCCGCGCCGACGACCGGCGCCGGCGGGCGGACGCCGCCCAGATCGAGGTCGGCGTCAAACTCGCCGCCTCCGCGCGCATGGTGCTCGCCGACGTCGAGGCGGCGCTCGCCCGGATGGAGTCCGGGGACTACGGCACATGTCATCTGTGCCGCCGCCCGGTCGAACGCCACCGCCTGCTGATCGTCCCCCAGGCCCGCTACTGCGGGCGCTGCCAGCAGGTGAGGGAGGCCGGCCGGTGACCGCGATCCGGCACCCCCGGCCGGCACCCGTGCGTCACCGGCACTGGCCGCTGTGCAGGCGCTGCTCAGGGATCGCTCTCGACCTGGGCAGCGCCCGCACCCGCGCGTGGATCGCGGGGCGGGGCATGGTCCTCGACGTGCCCACCGTGACCTTCCCGGGCACCGGTGCGGTCCACCCCATCCAGCGCGGCACCATCGTCGACACCGCCGGCACCGCCCGCATGCTGGACCGGCTGCTCGGGCACCGGCTGCCCAGGATCGGCCGCCCGCTGGTCGTCGTCACGGCACCCGTCCTGGACGGGCTCGTCTTCCGGACCGCGGCCCGCACCGCCGTGGAGATCCTCCGCCCGCGCGCCGTACTGACGGTCCCCGGCGCGCGGGCGGTGGCGCTGGCCGCGGGCGCCGACCACGTCCGTCCCCTGCTGGTCGTCGACATCGGCGCCCACCTCACCGAGGTGGTGCTGCTCGCCGACGGCGCGGTGACCGACGCCCGCCGCACCGCGCTGGGCACCGGCGACCTCTCCCACGACACGGCACCCGGGCTGATCACCGAGGCGGTGACCGGGATGGTCACGGCGATGCTGCGGCAGGACCGCACCGCGCTCACCCGCACCGCGCTGCGCCGGGGCGTCCTGCTGGCCGGCGGAGGCGCGCTGCGCCCCGACGTCACCCGAGAGCTGCCCGACAGCCTCGGCTGCGCGGTCCAGCCGGTGCCGTCCCCGCACACGGCCGCCGTCCGGGGCGCCGCGGGCCTCCTCGCCTCGGCACACCACCACCCCTCCGCCGACGGAACCCTCTGACCCACCCCACCCGGCTGCCGAGCGCTCACGCACGGGTCCGCGGACTCCTGCACGGGCCGGCGGCTCACGCACGAGAGGAGAGACGACGTGGCGGGCGAGATCCCCCCGGCACAGCTGCCCCCCGGTCCCCCTCCACGCCCCGTGCTGTGGCGCTGGCGGCGCAACCCCCTGCGCCGCCGCACCGACCGGCTCCAGACGTGGATCGGCCTCGGCGTGCTGATCGCCGTCCTGGGCGCGGCACCCGTGGCCGCCGTCCTCGTCGGCGACGCCGCACGCGGCCATTACGAGGACACCGCCCGCCACCAGTTCCAGACCCGCCACGAGACGAACGCGACGCTCACCGAGGACGCGCCCCGTCACCCGGAGCCAGGCTCGGACGAGGAGAAGCAGACCCGCTACCCGGTCGAGGTCCGTGTCGTCACCCGCGAGGGCCGCACCCGCACCACCCGGGCGGAGGTCCGGCCGGGGCTGACCGTTGACAACACCGTCCGCATCTGGATCACCGCCGACGGCGAGGCGACGGAACGGCCGCTCACCTCGGAGGAGATCCGCAGCCGCACCATGGGCTGGGCGCTCCTCACCGCCATCGGCGTCGCCCTCACCGGCGCCGCCGCCCACGCACTGACCGGCCTCGTGCTGCGCCGCCGCAACCTGGCCCACTGGGACACGGCCTGGGCGGAGACGGCCCCGCGCTGGACGACCCCCACGTGAGACGGCGCCGGCGGGGCTCACCCCCGAGTGCCCCGGGCCGGCGCCGGACGAGGACCGCCCCGGTGGCGTGAACGCGGCGTCCGGACCGCGAAAAGTCATTTTCCCGGGGCTTTCCAGGAAACCTTGAAGGGCATTTTCCTCCCGCGCGGCACCGTTCCGGACGGGGCCGCGCATGTCGACCGCTCCGGCCACCACGAGGCCCGCCGTACGTCTCTGGCCAGCGGGAACCGCGGTACCCCGGGAATCCGGAACACAGGGGCGAGCACTCCCGGAATTCCCGCACGCCGCACCGGGGAGACGATTTTCGCCATGCCCCCGGGAGAGCGATCCGGCCCCTTCGCCGAGGACTTCGGTTTCACGTCAACTGGCCGTGACGCAGAGCCGTTTCCCCCAGTCCGCCAGGAGACGCCGGCGTTCCGGCCGCACCGACCGGTCGAGCCGTGAGTCCGTCCCGGGACGCTTCGAAATATTCGGTGACTACAAGTCAATCTTCGGCATTGTTCCGCCCCCATGCTGCGAACGCAAAGATTGACCGGTTCAACATTCGTGTTGACCTGCGTAAATATGAATCATCGCCGGTCTTTGATCAAGCGAAGATTTCGAAACATTCACCGAAACTATTGACGGTTGACGCGCACAGACCAACACTGTCCGGCAATCGACCTCCCCCTCGAGCCGTCACAGGAGGCGCACCACATGAGCGTGTCCACCCACCCGAAGGGCCGCAGACGCGGCCGCCTGCTGCTCAGCGTCCGAAGCGTCTGGACCATCGTGCTGGCCGCCGTCACCGCTCTGCTCCTGACCGCGACCACCGCCACCGCCGCCGTCACCACGAACCAGACCGGCACCAACAACGGCTGGTGGTACTCCTTCTGGACCGACGCCCAGGGAACCGTCTCCATGGACCTGGGCTCCGGCGGCAACTACGCAACCCAGTGGAGCAACACCGGCAACTTCGTCGCGGGCAAGGGCTGGAGCACCGGCGGGCGCAAGACCGTCAACTACTCCGGCTCCTTCAACCCGTCCGGGAACGCGTACCTGACGCTCTACGGATGGACCACCGGCCCGCTCGTCGAGTACTACATCGTCGACAACTGGGGCACCTACCGGCCCACCGGTGAGTACAAGGGCACCGTCAACAGCGACGGTGGCACGTACGACATCTACAAGACGACCCGGTACAACGCCCCCTCGATCGAGGGCACCAGGACCTTCGACCAGTACTGGAGCGTCCGGCAGTCCAGGCGCACGGGCGGCACCATCACCAGCGGCAACCACTTCGACGCCTGGGCGAGCAAGGGCATGAACCTGGGCAGCCACAACTACATGATCATGGCCACCGAGGGCTACCAGAGCAGCGGCAACTCCAACATCACGGTGAGCGAGGGCTCCGGCGGTGGTGGCGGTGGCGGTGGCGACACCGGTGGCGGCGGTGGCAACGGCGGCTGCAACGCGACGCTGTCGGCCGGCGAGAAGTTCGGTGACCGCTACAACCTCAACGTCTCGGTGAGCGGTTCCAGCAACTGGACCGTCACGATGCGCGTGCCGTCCCCTGCGAAGGTCGCCGCGACCTGGAACGTCAGCGCGTCCTACCCCGACAGCCAGACGCTCGTCGCCAGGTCCAACGGCAGCGGCAACAACTGGGGGGTGACGATTCAGACCAACGGCGACTGGAACTGGCCGACGGTCTCGTGCAGCACCGGCTGAACCGCCGGACCGGGGGCGAGCCGTCATAGATGGTCACGTAACCAGTCGGCGGCGAGATCGGCGACCTCCTCCAGCGCTCCCGGTTCGGGAAAGAGATGGGTGGCGCCGGGCACCACATGGACACGGTGCTCGCCGGCCAGCCGCTCGGCGGCCCGGCGGTTCAGACCGAGGACCGTCCCGTCGTCACCCCCGACCACGAGCAGCACCGGACAGGCGACCAGCGCCGACGCGTCTCCCGCCAGATCCGGACGCCCGCCCCGCGACACGACGGCCGACACCCGCCGGGGCCGCTCGGCCGCCGCCACCAGCGCCGCCGCCGCACCCGTGCTCGCCCCGAACAGCCCCACCGGCAGATCCACGGTGTCCGGGCGCCGCTCCAGCCAGTCGACCGCGTCCGCCAGCCGCCGCGCCAGCAGCCCGATGTCGAACCGGTGCTCTCCCGTCGCGGCGTCCTCGCTCTCCTCGTCCACGGTCAGCAGGTCCAGGAGCAGCGTGCCGAACCCCGCCGACCGCAGCGCGGCGGCGACGGCCCGGTTGCGCGGGCTGTGCCGTGAGCTGCCGCTGCCGTGCGCGAACAGCACCATGCCGCGCGCGCCGGCCGGAATCTCCAGGTCCCCGGCCAGGTCCGCCCCGCCCGAGGGAACCGTCACGGACGCGGACACCATGCCCGCTCACCTCCTCAGCCGGATCCCTCGGCGGCCCGCCCCGCGGGGAGCAGCGCACCGATGTCCCTGGGCAGCGCGGCCACCACCTTCTCCGTCAGCTCCGGAGCGAGCGCCGCGTCGAGCACTTCCAGTACGGCGGCGGCCTCCCGCAGCGCGGCGTCCTCGTCCGTCCCCGCACGGCCGGCGATCCGGCCGGTGAACGTGGTCAGACCGAAGCGCTCGCCCCCGCCCGCGGCATCCTCGGCCTGCCGCATGGGGGCGGCCAGGGTCGGTGGCAGCTGGGCGGCCACATGGCCCGTCAGCCCGGCCGGCAGCCGTTCGGCCAGCGTCGTCAGCACGGCACGGGTCGCCATTTCGGCGGATCCCCGGTCCGGCAGCCGGGTGAGAGCCTGCACTTTGCCGATGATCTCGTCGTGATGCATGAGGCGAGGTCCTTCCTCATGGTGCGGTCGTCGCCGCACGAGTACCCGGGGCGGCTGCCCGGATACCGGTTTGCCCGAGTCCCCCTCGGCTACCCGGCACCTCCGAGCACGGCGGCCGGCCGAGGAGGTGTGCGGCATGCGTGAGGAACGTACCGACCGGACCGGGCAGCGGGTCCCCCGTTCCCGCTCCGGAGCGATCGGCCGGCGCTTCCCCCGGACCGGCACCGAGCCGGTCACCGCCCGCAGCCCCCTGCGTCTGCGCCTGGCCCTCGCCGGGATCTTCCTGCCCCTCTTCGTCGCGGGCTGCGTCCTCTTCGGCGTCTGGGCCGCGGACGCCGGCCCGGACGACAGCCCCGGCCGGGGCCCGCTGATCTTCCTCTCGGCCGTCTGCGCGTTCCTGGCGCTGACGGCCTTCGTGGACCTCCTGGTCGTCCTGCGCCGGCTGCGCGGGGAGCGTGCCACCGGCCGCTGACCGGGCACCGGGCGGGCACGGGACCGTACCCGCACGAACCCGCCCGGCTGCGGTGGCCTACCAGCGGTCGCGGTGCACGACCTCCGCCACCGGACGGCGGCTCACCGGACCGAACCTGCCACTCGGCCATCCCACCGGAATGGCCGCGAACGTGTTCATCTCCTCCGGAATGCCGAGGACGGCCTTCCACTCCTCCTCCAGGAACAGGTGCCAGATGGTGATGTTGGCGGCCAGGCCCAGGCCGCGCGCGGCCAGCAGCAGGTTCTGCACGCCCGGGTAGACGCACGAACCCTCCGCGAGGGCGGAGAAGCGCTCCTGGATCCGCCCCATACGCGCGGTCGCGTCGGCGCCGAGCGCCTCGGCGCAGCGCCGCATGCCCTCCTCCTCGATCCTCGGCTCCGGGAACCGGTAGCAGGGGATGACCAGCGCGGGCGTCTCGGCGAAGTGGTCACGCTGGTACTCGATGGCGGCGACCATACGCCCGTACGCGGCCTCGTCCATGCCGGCGGGCGCGTACTTGCCGGTCGTGGCCAGGTAGGCGTCCACACACCGCTTCCACAGCGGTGCGAGCTCGGCCATGACCGCGGGGTCGGTGACGACGACGTACTCGTACCGCTGCATGTTGCCGCCGCTGGGGCCCCAGACGGCCGCCTGTATCAGCCGGTCCAGCACCTCGTCGGGCACCGGCTCGGGGCGCAGCCGCCGCATGGCCCGCATGGTGGACATGGTGGCGAAGAGAGCGGGATCGGCGTCGGCCGGGGCGTCTGACAGGACGTCTGAAGTATTCATGATCGGGAGTGTAGGGAATCCCGCACCCGAAGAGGCCATGTGCCCGACAAGCAAGGGCTTCTGACGCCCGGTGACCCGAACCGCCCGCGTTGCGCGGCTCGAGCCCGGAGACCTGCCGGAGCGTGGAGTCGGAGGGGGCGGAGACTCCTGGGACGGGCCGTAACACGATCACCCGAAGAGTGCGCGGCACGCCGTCCCCGCGCGTGAGAGCCCCGGAGCTGTCCAGACAGCCCCCCGGCTCCCGGAAAACGCGTGGAACCGCGCACGAGCGCTGTCTACCCTTGCCGCATGGGCCACGCGAAGACCTCTTTTGTCTGCCTGCCCTGTCGGGCCTCTTACAAGCAGCCCTACGACAGGGACCGGCCGCACCGGACGTGCCCCCGCTGCGCGGAACCGCTCGTCCACGTGGGAGCGGCGTTTGCGGCGCCCCGGCGCCGGGACACCGCGGCCTGGCGCACGCTGTCCGTCCTCCTCCACGCCGGTGTCCACTTCCACAAAGGCTGCTGTGGTGGGCCCGGGTACCGTCCGCGCACTCTGAGGGAGGTCCGCGAGCGCATGACGTACGTCCGGCGCACGGGCGAGCCCTTCGCCAGGGCACTCACACGCTACGACCTGCCGTAACCACAGCTCGGACCGGCACGGTTCGTGACTTCGTGACTTCGTGACTTCGTGACGCAGCCTCCGGCGCCGTCCGCGCGTACGGCAGCACGGGACCTCGATCAGGCAGGACAGCCGGCGGCGCCCAGGTACGAAACTGCGCGCGGACGTCCTGCACCGCGCGCCCATGCCGCCTTCCGCGCTGCCCAGGCACCTCACGGCCCCGCCGGCCGGGCCGTAGCGGGAGGCCGCCGGGCGGCGGAACGGCTGTGCGCGCCGGTCTCACGCCCCCTCGTACCGCGCCGTGCTCTGCCGTACCACCAGATGCGTCGCCAGCTCGATGCGCTGGGCCGCCGCGCCCGGGTCGTCCGGGCGGAGGAGCATGCGGGAGGCCTCCTCGGCCATGTGCCGCAGGGGCTGGTGGACCGTGGTGAGGGGCGGGCTCGGCCACTGGGCCAGCGGGACGTCGTCGTACCCCACCACCGACAGGTCCTCCGGTACGCGCAGGCCCGTGACCCGGGTCGCCTCGAGGACGCCCAGCGCCTGGAGGTCGCTGCCCGCGAAGATCGCCGTCGGCCGGTCGGGGCCCTTCAGCAGATCCATGGCGTGCTCGAAGCCGCTCTGCACGTGGAAGTCGCCGAAGCGCGTGAGACGCGGGTCGGCCACCAGGCCCGCCATCGCCGTCGCCGAGCGGTAACCGTCCAGGCGGGCGAGTGAGCAGAGCATGTCCTCGGGGCCGGTGATGATCGCGACCCGCTCGTGGCCGAGGTCGGTGAGATGGCGGGTGGCGGCGAGACCGCCGGCCCAGTTCGCGGAGCCTACCGAGGGGACGTCGGGGTCGGGGTCGCCCGCCGGGTCTATGACGACGAAGGGGATGGCCGCCGCCCTGAGCTGGCGCTTGATGTCCTCCGGGAGGGTGGAGAAGACCAGTACGACGCCCATCGGGCGGCGCTGGAGCACACCCGGGAGCCACTCCGGCGCGGGGTGTGCCGGGTGCCGCTCTCGGTGAGGACCACCGTCGCACGGTTCTCCTTGGCGACGTTCTCCACGCCCCGGATCAGCTCCATCGCCCAGATGCTCTCCAGCTCGTGGAAGACGATCTCGATGAGCGGGGAGCGGGACGACGGCTGGGCGCGACGGCGGTAGCCGTGGAGGTCCAGGAGCCGTCCGACCTTGGCCCGGGTCGCGCGAGAGACATCCGATCGTCCGTCGAGGACCTTCGAAACTGTCGGCATCGAAACGCCGGCCTCTTTCGCCACCGTGGCCAGGGTGACTCTGCCGCTCACCTCGTCGTCATCGTGCATAGGCGCAGGATACGACACCGCGCGACGACAACGGTTTGGGTGAGTACCGACTCGACCGTTGACCGAAACACCGCTCTGACCTACTGTCCCACGGCATGGACTTTCGGTGATGAGACCGAAATTTTCGAAAGGCGAACGATGAAGACACGTGCGCGCTTGCCCAGACTGGTCGCCTGCGGTGCGACGCTCGCCCTGACCGTCACTCTCGCGGCCTGCGGTGGCGGCGACGGCGGGGCGTCGGCGGACGACGGCAAGATCCATGTCCTGGTCTACGGGGACGCGACCAACAAGGTCGAGAAGAAGCTCGTCGACACCTTCAACAAGACGTCCGACGTCAAGGTCGTCCTCGACACCATCCCCGGTGCGGACTACCAGAAGAAGCTGCAGACGATCATCAGCACCCCGCAGGCGCCGGACGTCTTCTTCAACTGGGGCGGCGGCAGCATCAAGCCGTTCGTCAAGGCCGACCTGCTGCTGCCGCTCGACGGCTTTATCGAGAAGAACCCGGACCTGGAGAACAAGTTCCTGCCGTCCGTCTTCAACAACGCCGTGGTCGACGGCAAGCCGTACGGCGTCCCGATGCGCGGCACCCAGCCGGTCCTGCTCTTCCACAACAAGCCGGTCCTCGCCGACGCGGGCGTCGAGCCGCCGAAGACCTGGGACGAGCTGCTCGACGCGGTCGAGAAGCTCAAGGACGCCGGCGTCACGCCGATCGCGCTCGGCGGCGGCGACATCTGGCCGACGCAGATGTGGTTCCAGTACCTCTTCGACCGGATCGCCGGACCGGAGCTGCTCGCGAACGCCCTCAAGGGCGACAAGAGCGCCTGGGAGAGCGCGGACAGCAAGAAGGCGCTGGGCGTGATCAAGGAGCTCGTGGACGCCGGCGCCTTCGGCAAGAACTACGACTCCGTCAAGTACACCAACGGCGGCTCGGTCCAGCTGCTGGCCTCGGGCAAGGCCGGCTTCGAGCTGATGGGCTCCTGGTACTACTCCCAGCAGCTGACGGACCACAAGGCCTTCGCCGAGAAGGGCCTCGGCTACAGCACCTTCCCGACCGTCAAGGGCGGCAAGGGCGACCCGGCCAACACCGCCGGCAACACCAACAACTACTACTCGGTGCTGAAGAAGACCAAGCACCCCGAGGCCGTCGCCGAGTTCCTGAAGCTCATGTACTCCGACGAATTCGTCAAGGAGCAGCTGGCGATCGGCAACCTGCCGACCACGACCAACACCGACAAGTTCATCGACACCGCCAGCAACCCCGAGTACGCCCGCTTCCAGTACGACCTGGTCGCCGACGCCCCGTCGTTCCAGCTGTCGTGGGACCAGGCGTACCCGCAGAAGTCCAGCTCCGACCTGCACAAGGCCATCCAGCAGTTCTTCAACGGACAGCTCGACGCGGACGGCTTCATCAAGGCCATGCAGGCCCTCCCCACCGAGTGACGAACGGCTCATGACCACAAAGATCACGAGCGCTCGGCCCGCCGCCGGCCCCCGCAAGGGGTCCCGGCGGCGGCCGCCCGCCTCCTCCGCAACGACGGTGGGGCGCCCCGGCTTCGCCTGGGCGCTGCCCGCCGCCGTGTTCTTCGCCCTCTTCGCGATCACCCCGCTGATCATGGTGGCGGTGCTGTCCTTCATGAGCTGGGACGGGCTCGGCTCGCCCGAGTTCGTCGGCATGGACAACTGGTCGCGCCTGATGGACGACCCGGTGATGCTCAACAGCGTCTGGCTGACCCTGCTGCTGACCGTGCTCGGCGTGGCCATCCAGACGCCGCTGAGCATCGTGCTCGGCGTCTGGGCCGCCGGCCACCAGCGCAACCGGGCCGTGCTGTCCGTCATCTACTTCATCCCGCTGCTGCTCTCCGCCACCGCCGTCTCCGTGCTCTGGCGGGCGCTGCTCGACCCCAACTTCGGCATCCCGGCCGACGCCGCCTGGCTGTTCGGGGACGGCAACCTGTTCGGTGAACAGGCCACCGCCATCGGCGTGCTGGCGTTCGTCAGCACCTGGCAGTTCACCCCGTTCCACACACTGATCTACCAGGGTGCCGCCCGGGCCATCCCGCAAGTGCTGTACCAGGCCGCCGAGATCGACGGGGCGGGCCGCTACCGGCAGTTCTTCCACATCACCCTGCCGCAGCTGCGCAACGCGATGATCACCTCGATGATCCTGATGATCGTCGGAGGCCTGACCACCTTCGAGACGGTCCTCATCCTGACCCAGGGCGGCCCCGGCACCGACACCACCATCAGCGCCTACTACATGTACGACAAGGCGTTCAAGAGCTTCGACTTCGGCACCGGCTCCGCCATCGCCCTGGTCCTGGTCATCGCGGCCACCATCATCTCGCTGGTCGTCGTCAAGGTCTCCGGCTACGACAAGATGCGCAGCACCATGGAGGGTTCGTCATGAGGCGCCGTCCCCACTACCTGGCCGGCGCCGGCTCGATCTTCTGGCTCATCGTGGTCGGCCTGCCGCTGTACGTGATGATCGCCGCGACCCTGCGCACCCGCCAGGACTACGCGGAGAACGGTCCGGTCTCCATCCCGGACAGCTTCACCCTGGACAACTACACCGGCGCCTTCGACTCCGGCTTCGACCAGTATTTCTTCAACACGCTCGTGGTCACCGCCTGCGTCATCGGCATCGTGCTGCTGCTCGTCCCGCCGCTTGCCTACGCGATCGTACGCAGCCGAGGCCGGACCACGTCGGCGATCTTCCGGCTGTTCCTGCTCGGCCTCGCCATCCCCGCCCAGGCCGTCATCGTGCCGATGTTCTACCTGATCAGCGAGGCCGGGCTGTACGACAACCTGCTCGGCGTCATTCTGCCGACGGCCGCCTTCTGCCTGCCGATGTCGGCGCTGATCCTCAGCGGCGCGATGCGTGACATCTCCCCGGAGCTGTACGAGGCCATGGCCATGGACGGCGCGAGCCCGAGGCGCATGTTCTTCCAACTGGTGCTGCCCCTCTCACGGGGCGGACTGTCCACCATCGTGGTCTTCTCCGCGCTCCAGGCGTGGAACGGCTTCCTGTTCCCCCTCGTCCTGACCCAGTCCGACTCCACCAAGGTCGTCACCCTGGGTCTGTACAACTTCCAGACCGAACACGGCATCGACATCCCCGGTCTGCTGGGAGCAGTGGTGCTGTCCATGGTGCCCATCCTGCTCGTCTACCTGTTCGCCCGTCGCGCCCTGGTCCAGGGTCTGATGGGCGTCGGAGGAAAGTGACTGCCGACGTGGCCGTAGAGACCACCCCCGAAGCCCCCCTCTGGAACGACCCCGATCACCCCGTAGCCGCCAGGGTCGACGCGCTGATCGGCGCGATGACCCTGGAAGAGAAGATCGCCCAGCTGTACGGCGTGTGGGTCGGCGCGTCCGCCAACGGCGGCGAAGTGGCCCCGCACCAGCACGACATGGAGGAGGCCGTCGATCTCGACGCGCTTCTGCCCGCCGGTCTGGGCCAGTTGACCCGCCCCTTCGGCACCGCACCCGTCGACCCGGCTCTCGGCGCGCTCTCCCTGCTGCGCACCCAGTCCCGCATCACCTCGGCCGGCCGCTTCGGCATCCCCGCCGTCGCGCACGAGGAGTGCCTGGCCGGCTTCGCCGCCTGGGGCGCCACCGCCTATCCCGTCCCGCTGTCCTGGGGCGCCACCTTCGACCCCGGCGTCGTACGCCGCATGGCCGCCGCCATCGGCCGCGACATGCGCTCCGTCGGCATCCACCAGGGCCTCGCGCCCGTCCTCGACGTGGTGCGCGACGCACGCTGGGGTCGCGTGGAGGAGACCATCGGCGAGGACCCCTACCTCGTCGGGACCATCGGCACGGCCTACGTGCAGGGTCTGGAGTCCGCCGGGATCGTCGCCACCCTCAAGCACTTCGTCGGCTACTCGGCCTCCCGCGCCGGCCGCAACCTCGCCCCCGCGCCCATGGGCGCCCGCGAACGGGCCGACGTCCTGCTCCCGCCGTTCGAGATGGCGATCCGCGAGGGCGGCGCCCGCTCCGTGATGCACTCCTACACGGACACCGACGGCGTCCCCGCCGCCGCCGACGAGAGCCTGCTGACCGGACTGCTCCGCGACACCTGGGGCTTCGACGGCACCGTCGTCGCCGACTACTTCGGCATCGCCTTCCTCAAGACCCTGCACGGCATCGCGGGCGACTGGGCCGGCGCGGCGGGCGCCGCGCTGACGGCCGGCGTCGACGTCGAGCTGCCCACCGTCAAGACGTTCGGCGCGCCACTCGCCGAGGCCGTCACCGACGGCCGGGTACCGGAGTCGGTCATCGACCGCGCCCTGCGCCGCGTCCTCGCACAGAAGGCGATGCTCGGCCTGCTCGACCCGGACTGGAGTCCGGTGCCGCCCGCCCTCGACGGCGCCGACCTGGACGACCCGGAAGCGCTGCGCGGCAAGATCGACCTGGACGGTCCCGAGAACCGGGAACTGGCCCGCGAGATCACCGGGAAGGCCGTCGTCCTGCTCACCAACGACGGCACCCTGCCGCTCGCCCGGCCCCGCCGCATCGCCCTGGTCGGCCCCAACGCGGCCGAGGCCACCGCCGTACTGGGCTGCTACTCCTTCCCCCGGCACGTGGGCGTGCAGCACCCGGACGTCCCCGTCGGGATCGACCTGCCCACCCTGCGGGACACCCTGGCCGCCGAATTCCCCGACGCCGACATCACGGTCGCCCGCGGCACAGGCATCGACGACGGCGACCTCTCCGGCATCGGTGAAGCGGTGGACACGGCCCGCGACGCGGACATCGTCATCGCCGTACTCGGCGACCGCGCGGGCCTGTTCGGCCGCGGCACCAGCGGTGAGGGCTGCGACGCGGAGTCCCTCGCCCTGCCCGGCGTCCAGCAGCAGTTGCTCGACACCTTGCTGGACTCCGGCACACCGGTGGTGACCGTCCTCCTCGCGGGCCGCCCGTACGCGCTCGGCCGGGCCACCGCCGAGTCCGCGGCGATCGTGCAGTCCTTCTTCCCCGGAGTCGCCGGCACCCACGCGATCGCCGGAGTCCTCAGCGGCCGCACCGCCCCCTCCGGACGGCTCCCGGTGAGCGTGCCGTGCGGCCCGGGATCCCCGCCGGCCACCTACCTCGGCGCCCGCCTCGCCCAGGCCAGCGAGGTGTCCAACATCGACCCGACGCCGGCCTTCGGCTTCGGACATGGCCTGACGTACACGGAGTTCGCCTGGAGCGACCTGGAGGTGGACGCCCAGGAGGCGGGCACGGACGGCGAGTTCACCCTCTCCCTCAGCGTCCGCAACACCGGTGAGCGGTCCGGCACCGAAGTCGTGCAGCTCTACCTCCACGACCCGGTCGCCACCGTCGTCCAGCCGGTGCAGCGCCTCGTCGGCTACACCCGGGTGGAGCTGGACCCGGGCGAGGCCCGCCGGATCCACGTCACGGTCCCGGCCGACGTGGCCTCCTTCACCGGCCGCGCCGGCCACCGCATCGTCGAACCGGGCGCACTCGAACTCCGCCTGGCCGCCTCCAGCACGGACGCGCGCCTGACGGCGAACGTCACGCTGACCGGCCCGGAACGCCGGGTCGACCACACCCGCCGCTTCCACGCGGCGTTCAGCCAGGAGCCGACTGCGGAGGGATGAGCCGGCTCCACCCGAAACACGGCCGGCCCGGACCGCACGCACGGTCCGGGCCGGCCGTGTGCCGCACTCCCTTCCGGCGGGCCCGGACGGGCAGCGGTCGGGTTCCGGCCCGCCGTCCTGTCCTGCCGGATGCGTCGGATGCCTGCCCTGTCTGGACCGGCAGGCGTCCGAGGTGGTGGGCGTCCGGATCGCGGCACGGCCCCTGATCTCTGACCGGCCCTGAGAGAAGGGGATCGACCATGATCGTATGTGATCGAATATGACGCATGCCGGGTCGGTCCTCGCCACCCCATTTCGCGCTGTCAGTGGCGGTCCGTAGCCTCGACGGTGTGGAGGGGAAAGAAGGAGACGCACCGCAGGGGCGGGAAACGGACGCGGAGGACTGGCAGCGGCTCAGCGCGTACACCTACCTCAGCGCGCCCGAGCGCCTGGAGTACATCGCGGTGATGCGCGTGTTCTGCGGCACACTGCTGGCGGACCTGTCCGTGCCCGACCTGATCGGCAAGCTGGCCGAGCGCGGCGGCCCGGGGACGGTACCGGACGCGGAGACGCTCACCCGCAGGCTCGAGGAGCTCGTGCGCTGGGGCAACCTGCTGCGCAGCACCCACACCGTCAGGGCGACGAGCATCTCCGAGTACCAGCGCTCCCGCTGCCGCTACCAGCTCTCCAAGCTGGGGGAGCGGGTGCAGCGCGACGCGGACGAGGTGCTGTCCGGGGCGGACGCGGCCCGCGAGGTGAGCAGCGAGCTGCTGGCCCTGGTCGACCGGGGTCTTCGCGAGATCGCCGCCATGGCCGCGACGCCGGGCGGCGCGGACCCGCAGCAGGCACTGGAGCGGATCAGCACCCTCTTCGTCCAGTTCACCGGCTTCGCCGAGTCCGTCCGCGACTTCTACGCCTACCTGGGCCAGGTGCTGGCGCGCTACGACCTCGACTCGGCCGAGTACCAGGGGTTCAAGGAACTGCTGCTCGACTACGTGCAGGCCATCACCGAGGACGTCTCCTTCCGGGCCCCGCGCATCGCGGCCCACCTGGACGCCGTCCGACCCCACCTGCCCGCGCTGCTCGCCCGGATCGACGAGCACACGGCGGGCATCGGAACGCTCGCCGGCGGACTGCCCGAGACCCGGGTGCAGCGCAGCCGCGGCCGGGACCTGGCGGACTGGGAGGGACTGCGCGAGTGGTTCACCACCGGCGGAGCGCACTCCAGCCAGGTGGACCAGCTGCGGGACGCCACCCTGCGAGCCCTGCACTCCCTCCTCGCCAACGCCAAGCGGATGCTGCGCTCGGCCTCGGGCGAGATGTCCCGCCGCAAGGACCTGCTGCGACTGGCGGCCTGGTTCGACGCGGCGGAGCCGGAGGAGGCCCACGACCTGGCGGTCGCCGCCTTCGGCCTCTACGGCGCGCGGCACCTGGGAGTCGCGCCGCATCCCGACCGGTCCGTGCCGGCCTACGTGAGCTGGTGGACCGGACCCGTGGTGGACGTGCCGGTGGCGCTGCGCGAACGCGGCAGCCGGGCTCCGCGCGGACGCGCGGCGGCGGCCGAGGACCACTCCGAGCAGAAGCACCGCCTGATGGAGCGGGCCCGGCAGCAGGCCGCGGCCCGTCGGTCGGCGGCCGACGAACTGCGCAGCGCCTCCGGCCGGTTCGACCAGGTGCGCCTCGGCGCCCCGGCCATGCGCCTGCTGCTGGAACTGCTCACCACCGCCCTCGGCAACGCCCGCCTGCACAAGGACGCAGGCGACTTCCTGCTCGACGGCGCACAGGCGGCCGACGCGGACCTCGGCATCCGGCTGACCGCGTGGCGCACGCCCGGCCTGTCCACCGTCCTGCGGTCCGTGGACGGCGACCTGACCACGGACGACCTCACTGTGACCGTCGAGAGCACGTCCGCGCCCGCGGTGGGGGAACCGATGCCCGGGGCCGGGGAGGCGAGCGCCTGATGTCCCTGCCCTCCGCCCATGACGTAGCCCTCGCGGCCGAGCGCCGCACCGCCGCCCGGCTCCTGCTGGCCCAACCGCTGGTCACCAGCACCGGACCGCACAGCGACGCGTTCCCCCTGATCCGCCGCCACGCCGACTGGCTCGCCCAGCGCTTCCAGCAGGTCTTCGGCTACCGCCTGCTGGTCGAGGCCTCCTACGCCCGGCTGTTCAAGGCGGGCCTCGGCCCCGGCTCGGGCCACCGTCTGGAACGGCCGTCGACCGGTACGCCGTTCACCCCACGGACGTACGCCTACCTGGCCCTCGCCCTGTCCGTCCTCGTCACCGCACCGGAACAGCTCCTGCTCTCCCGGCTGGTCGCCGATCTGCGCGCCGCGGCCGTCGACGCCGGCATCGACGTCACCGACACCGGACGGCAGGCCGAACGGCGGACCCTGGCGGCCGCCCTGCGGCAACTCGTCGACTGGGGCGTCCTGGTGGAGACCGAGGGCCAGGTGACGGCCGTCGCCGAGGAGCGGGCCGGGGAGGCACTGCTCACCGTGGACCGCGACATCGCGCGAGCCGTCGTCGCCGGCCCGCTCACCCAGAGCCGCGACGGGGCGGACCTCGTGCGCCGGGCCGCCGACCCCGGCTTCGGAGGGCCCCGTACGTACGTCCGCCGGCGCCTCGTCGAGACCCCCGTCGTCCACCTCGACGACCTCACCGACGCCGAACGCGAATGGCTGCGCACCCGACAGCGGCGCGAGGCACAGGCCTTCTCCGAACTGCTCGGCCTGGAGGCCGAGATCCGCGCCGAGGGCATCGCCCTGATCGACACGGACGACGAACTCACCGACCTCCGTCTCCCGGGCACCGGCACGGTCGCCCAGGCCGCGCTGCTCCTCGTGGAACGACTGGTCGAGCGGCTGCGACCCGAGGACCCGGGCCATCCGGCGGTCGGCGGCCGGCTCGTCATCGGCGTACCCGTCCCGGCCGGGCTGCTCCCCGGCCTGCTCGACGAATTGATCGAGGAGTACGGCAGACGCGGCACCTGGCAGCGCGGCCATCTGGAGGACCGGGACGGATTCCTCGCCGCCGTACTCGACCTCCTCGTGAGGATGCGCCTGATCGCACCCGCCGGACCGGTCCGCGCGGACGGCCACGGCGTGCCCGAGGAGTACGACGGGACGACGGCCGACGGCCGCTCCGTCACCGACGTCTCGGGCGCACGCGGCCAGGACCCCGCCGGCGGTGGCTGGATCCTGCTCGCCGCGGCCGCCCGCTACGCCACCACGGTGGCGCTCACCCCGCGTACCGCCCCGTCCCCGACGGACGACCCCGGCAAGGAGCCGCCCCGATGAACCGCCCGCCGTCCCCGCACCGCTACCGACTGCACCGCGCGGGCATCCGGAACGTGTGGCAGTACGACCACCAGGAGTTCACCTTCGGCGAAGGCCGCCTGCTACTGCGCGGCAAGAACGGCGCCGGCAAGTCCAAGGCCCTGGAGATGCTGCTGCCCTACCTCCTCGACGGCGACGCCCGCGCGCTGGACGCCACGGGAACCGGGCGCACCACCCTGGCCTGGCTGATGCTCGACGGCTTCGCCCGGACCAACCGGCTGGGCTACCTGTGGCTGGAGTTCGCGCGGACGGACGAGGAGAGTGGCGAGCAGCACCTGACCGTCGGCGCGGCCGTCAGGGCATCGCAGTCGACCCGGACGGCGAAGCCCTTCTTCTTCACCACCGGGCTGCGGGTCGGCGAGGACCTCGACCTCGCCCCCGCCGGCCAGCCCCTCCCCGTGGACCGGCTGAAGACGCTGGTCGGCCCGGAGAACGTCACCGACCGCGCCGTAGAACACCGGGCCAGGGTCGCCCGTGACCTGTTCGGCCTCACCGACCCGGCGCGCTACCGCAACCTGCTCCACCTCCTGCACCGGCTGCGCCGCCCCACCATCGGCGACCGCATCGACTCCGGCGGACTCGTCCAGGTCCTCGCCGAGACCCTGCCCGGCCTCGACGACGAGGTCGTGGAAAAGGTGGCCCGCAGCCTGGACGACCTGGACTCCGTCCGGGCCCACCTCGGACGCCTCGAACGCACCGACCGGGCGCTGCACGCCTTCCTCACCGGCTACCGCGGCTACCTCCACGGAGCGCTGCGCCGCCGTACGGACCGGGCCGACGCGGAGCTGGAGCGGCTGAGGAAGCACCGCGGAGCCGCGGACGACGCGGCCCGCACGGTGGAGGAACTCCGCGGACGTGAGCGGGAACTCGACGCCCGCATCGACCACCTCGTGGCGGAGCAGGACGCGGCCGGGACGGACCTGTCCGCACTCCACGCGAGCGCCGGCTACCGCAGCCTGCGGGAACTGGGGGAGAAGCGCGCCACCGTCACCGCCCTGCACAGTGCGGCCGACGCAGCGTTCCGGGCCGTACGCCAGGCACACCTGGGCGAGGAGGAGGCGGGGCGGCGCCTCACCGCCGAGGCCGGGCGGCTCGGCGCGGAGCTGGTCGAACTGAGCACCGCCCACGCCGAGTCGGTACGGGAAGCCGAGCGGGCCGGGCTGGACCCCGTGCACCTCGGGGAGCCCGTCGCGACACCGGTCGCGCCGGTCGCACCGGCCACCACGGCCCACCTGACGGCCCCGGACGGCGACTTCCACCTGATCCGGCACGGTGAGGTGCTGGCGGTCGACACCGGGATCTGCACCACCGCGCTGCAAGCCTGGGACGCCCGGCTCGACGCCGCACAGCCGGTGATCAGGAACCGGGCCCGCTTCGTCACCGAACTGGCCGCCCTCATCGAACGGTCGGACGAGGCCCGTCGCGAGGCGGACGCGGCCGACGCCGCACGCGAGCGCCTGGAGGCCCAGGTGGAGTACGCCCGTACCCGGGCGGAGCAGCGCCGGCAGGAGACGGCCTCCGCGTCGGAGACCTACGCGGAGGAGGCCGGAGCCTGGGCCGGGCGGCTGCGCGAGCTCACCGGGCTGCCCCTGGACGAGGTGCTCGCCCCGCTCGCCCACGACCCGTCCGAGGGACCCCTGCCCGCCCGCACCCCAGACGAGGTGGCGGAGACGGCCCGCTCCGTCGTGGAACCGTGGCTGGCGGACCTGGGCGAGGAACGCGACACTCTCTCCCTGGCCGTCCGCGCCCTGGAGGCGGAACGGGAGGACCTCCGCCGCCGGTACGCGGAATGGGAACGCCGCACCGACCCCGAACCCCC
>NZ_NEUB01000945.1:25507-25776 GCF_002910825.1 Streptomyces sp. SM1
GCACCGCGCGGCTCCCCGTACCCCCGGAACCGGGGCGCCCCTGTACCGCCTGGTGGACTTCGTCCCCGGCCTGCCACCGGACGCGCGGGCGGGACTGGAGGCCGCGCTGGAGGCGAGCGGCCTGCTCGACGCCTGGGTGCGCGCCGACGGCACGGTCCTCGACCCGGCCACGCACGACACCCTCCTGATCCCGGGCACCCCGGTCACCGGGCCGTCGCTCACCCGCGTACTGCGGCCGGTCGCCGCACCGGACAGCGGCGTGACGGCGG
>NZ_NEUB01000946.1 GCF_002910825.1 Streptomyces sp. SM1
GGGACTATTCGCAGTGCACCGGGCTTCAGCCCGGTGGTGAAGCGAATCTGAGAACTGCTCTGACCTCAGCCGTGTGCATGGATTGGCACTGTTCACCTCAACCCGGGTCAGAGCGGCCGGTTCTGCTGCTCGGTGTACTGCTTCACGATGCTGAGCGGTGCACCGCCGGCCGACCCGGCGAAGTACGAGCCGGACCACAGACGTTGTGCCCGCCAGTAATGGCGGACGAGGTCGGGGAACTCCTGACGGAGGCGTCGGGAGGACACGCCCTTGAGGGAGTTCACCAGCCTGGACACGGCGACCTTCGGCGGGAAGTTCACGAGGAGGTGGACGTGGTTGTTCTCGCCGTTGAACTCGACCAGCTCGGCCTCGAAGTCCTCGCACACGGCCCGCATGATTTCCTCGCACCGCGTCAGGTGCCGGTCGCCGAAGACGGAGTGCCGGTACTTCGTCACGAAAACCAAGTGGACGTGCATGCGGAAGATGCAGTGGCGACCTGTACGAACGTTCTCATCGATACCCATAAACCAACTGTGTAGCATGATCGGCGTGCAGCTTCGGTACAGCTTCCGCCTGTACCCGAGCGCCGGTCAGTGCAGCGCGTTGTCACGGGCGTTCGGGTGTGCGCGGGTGGTCTACAACGACGCGCTCCGCGCCCGGGAGACCGCCCGCAGCCAGGGGCTGCCGTTCCCCAAGACCGGGGACCTGTCGAAGGCGCTCATCACCGAGGCGAAGAACGCCCCGGAGCGGGCCTGGCTCGGCGAGGTCTCGGCGGTCGTCCTCCAGCAGTCGCTGCGCGACCTGGACACCGCGTACCGGAACTTCTTCGACGGGCTGAAGGGCAAGCGCCCGCGTATGGGTGCGCCCCGGTACAAGTCCCGCAAGGACACCCGGCAGTCCGTGCGGTTCACGGCGAACGCCCGCTGGTCGATCACACCTGGGCGGAAGCTGCGTCTGCCGAAGATCGGCGACCTGAAGGTCAAGTGGTCCCGATCCCTGCCCTCCACCCCGTCCACGGTGACCGTGGTCAAGGACAGTGCGGGCCGGTACTTCGCGAGCTTCGTCGTCGAGACCGGCCCCGGGGAACTGCTGCCGCAGTCGATGCCCGAGGTGGGCATCGACCTCGGGCTGGGGCACTTTGCGGTCCTCTCGGATGGGACGAAGGCCGACAGCCCGCGGTTCCTGCGCCGGGCCGCCAAGCGCCTCAAGAAGGCCCAGCGGGACCTGTCCCGCAAGGAGAAGGGCAGCAAGAACAGGGACAAGGCCAGGGTCCGCGTCGCACGGGCACACGCACGTGTCGCGGACGCGCGCCGCGAGTTCCACCACCAGCTCTCCACGAAGCTGATCCGCGAGAACCAAGCGGTCGCCGTGGAGGACCTGGCGGTGAAGGGGCTCGCCCGCACGCGCCTGGCCAAGTCCGTGCACGACGCCGGATGGTCGGCGTTCGTGAGCATGCTGGAGTACAAGGCCGCACGGTACGGGCGCACCTTCGTCCGCATCGGCCGCTTCGAGCCCACGTCTCAGGTGTGCTCGCAGTGCGGCGTGAAGGACGGCCCCAAGCCCTTGCACGTCCGTGTGTGGACCTGCGGGGCCTGCGGGGCCGTCCTGGACCGGGACATCAACGCGGCGGTCAACATCGCCAGGGCGGCCGGACTGGCCGTGTCAGCCTGTGGAGCGCAGGTAAGACCGGGACTCGTCCCGGCACCGCGCGGCGAAGCAGGAACCCACTCGACACCGCAGCCTGCAACGGCGCGGCAGGCGGGAATCGCCGTCCTTCAGGGCGGCGAGGATGTCAATTGTGTTCCGCAAGCAGCCCTCCGACCCGTGCCGCAGCGGGTCGACAGACAGCACTCTGCGTGACGAAGCGTCAGGCACGTCCACGCACCGGTCTTCCTCGGCCGAACCGGCACGAACGTGACGTGATGCCGCACCGCACCGCGGTGAGCAGCGGGCCTGCCGCGGGGCGGGGTGAACGGCGGGCCTTCTCGGGGAGGACGGCGGGGGACCTCGGCGCGACTCCAGGCGTCACTGTGACGGTGATCTCGTTTACCCAGCGCATCTGTACCGATTGATGACCTTGTGTCATTTCCGCTGTGTGACCCCGGCGTTAAGGCCCGGCCGGACCCCTTGTGCAATCCGCGTAGACCGTTCAATCTTTCGCCTGGCGACAGGGAAATGTGAACGCGGCCACAGCGTCCGTGATTGGCATGTACCTGACTATCGTCTGTCCGGGGACCCGGTACAGGCGTTCGCCGCGTGCGCCCCACGTGGACGCACATCCCCCACATCCCCTGTCGAGGAGGAACCCTCAGATGGCAGTGACACGAGGCACCAAGCGCAGATCGCTCGCCGGAGTCTGCTCCGTCGCCGCGGCCGCACTCGCCGGCGGTCTCTTCACCGCACTCCCCGCGCACGCCGCCGACCCCGCCACCGGGACGATCGCCTACGCGGACGCCCCCAACGCGGTCGCCGACAGCTACATCGTCACCCTGAAGTCGGGCACCGAGGCCGCCTCCGCCAAGGGCAAGGGCGTCGCCAAGAAGCACGGTGCCGAGGTCGAGCACACCTTCCGCGAGGCCCTCAACGGGTACACCGTCGAGGCCACCGAGGCGGAGGCCGCCAGGCTGGCCGGCGACCCCTCGGTCACGCTGGTCGAACAGAACCGCACCTTCACCACACAGGCCACGCAGACGAACCCGCCGTCCTGGGGCCTGGACCGCATCGACCAGACCGCGCTGCCGCTGAACGGCTCCTACACGTACGACGACACCGCCGGGCAGGGCGTCACCGCCTACATCATCGACACCGGTGTGCGGATCTCCCACAGCGACTTCGGCGGCCGCGCCCGCAACGGCTACGACGCCGTCGACGGCGACAACGTCGCCCAGGACGGCAACGGCCACGGCACCCACGTCGCCGGCACGGTGGCGGGCAGCGCCCACGGCGTCGCCAAGAAGGCCTCCATCGTCGGCGTCCGCGTCCTCGACAACAACGGCTCCGGCACCACCGCCGGCGTCATCGAGGGCGTCGACTGGGTCGCCGACAACGCGGTCCTCCCGGCCGTCGCCAACATGTCCCTCGGCGGCGGAGCCAGCACCACCCTCGACAACGCGGTACGCAACGCCATCGCCGCCGGCGTCACCTTCGCCGTCGCCGCGGGCAACGAGTCCACCACGGCCACCGGCTCACCGGCCCGCGTGTCCGAGGCGATCACCGTCGGCGCCACCACCAGCACGGACGCCCGCGCCAGCTACTCGAACTACGGCTCGAACCTGGACATCTTCGCTCCGGGCTCGTCCATCACCTCCACCTGGCACACCGGCGACAGCGCCACCAACTCCATCTCCGGCACCTCGATGGCCAGCCCGCACGTCGCGGGCGCCGCGGCGCTGTACCTCGCCGACAACCCGTCGGCCACCCCCTCGCAGGTCGCCTCCGCGCTGATCACCAAGTCCGTCTCCGGCGCGGTCACCAACCCGGGCACCGGCTCCCCCAACCGCCTGCTGTACGTCGGCGGCAGCGGCGGCACCACCCCGCCGCCCGGCAAGACCTTCACCAACTCCACGGACTACACGATCAACGACCGGTCCACCGTCGAGTCCCCGCTCACCGTCACCGGCGTCTCCGGCAACGCCCCCTCGGCCCTCCAGGTCCCGGTGAACATCGTCCACACCTACATAGGTGACCTGACGGTCCAGCTGGTCGCCCCCGACGGCTCGCTCTACACCCTCAAGTCCTCCGGCACCGGCGGCTCCGCGGACAACATCAACACCACCTACACCGTGAACGCCTCCTCGGAGACGGCCAACGGAACGTGGAAGCTCCGCGTCACCGACAGCTACTCCGCCGACACCGGCTACATCAACAGCTGGGGCCTGACCTTCTGACCCCCGCCGCATGCCCCCTCCGCCCCGGCCCGGTCCCACCGCGCCGGGGCGGAGGCCTGTCAGCCCCCGTCCAGACACTCGAACCACACGGTCTTCCCCCGCCCACCGGGGTGAAGGTCGACCCCCCACCGCTCGGTGACCGCGTCCACGATCACCATCCCGCGCCCGCCTTCCTCCTCAAGCCCATCACCCCCGCCCCGCACAAGCAGTCGAGGGCACTCATCGGCGACCTCCACCCGCACCCCACCCGGCTTGAGCAGAAAGCAGATCCGACAACGCCGACCGGGCACATGCCGCACCACATTCGCCACCACCTCGGTCAGCGCCAGCTCGGCCGCATCACTCACACCGGCCAGCCCCGCCCCGACGAGATACAGCCGCAGGATGCGCCGCAGACGCCGGGCCGAGTGCTCACCGACGGCGAACTCGGCGTGGTACTCACTGAGAGTGTCCGCCACCTGCGGACCAATTGTCTGATTCACATCACCATGCAACGACGCTCCGCATACGTTCGACTACGGAACGGAACGAACGCCGCGAGGCGTTGAAGTGAGGTGCCACCGTGGTCAACATCCAGTCGCTCGACCCCACCGCGTCCCCCCTCGACTACTACGGCTGGGAACTGCGCCGCCAACGCGAGGCCCATGGCCTCAAACAGGGCCAGCTCGGCGAGATCATCTTCTGCACGGGCTCCCTGATCGGCCAGATCGAAACCACGAAGAAGGTCCCCACCCGCGACTTCTCCGAACGCGTCGACGCGGCCCTCGGCACGGACGGCCTGTTCTCCCGCCTGATCGGCCTGGTACTACGCAGCCAGCTCCCGCACTGGTTCCAGCCGTAGGGAGTGTCATGAATCAGGTGTGGACTCTCCACGAAGGAGTCACCTGATGAGTACGAGCACTGATCACCTGATCGAGACCGTCCAGGGCGTGTCGCTTGCCGAGGCCGGTGAGAGTGTTCAGGGTGCCGACGTGAAGTCGATGCCGGTATCCGTGAACGGTCTGTCCGCCGAGTTGCTGGAGGAGCTGGCCATGCTCGCGGCGGAGCGAACCGCCGAGGGCGGGCTGCGGCTGATGGGCGAGGGCGGGCTGCTGCCCGAGCTGGCCCAGCATCTGATGCAGGCCGCGCTGGAGGCCGAGATGGACCAGCACCTGGCCGTCGAGGCCGGACAGGCCGGCGGGCGGGGGTCGCGTTCGGGCGGCAACACCCGCAACGGCTCTCGGGCCAAGAAGGTGATGACGGAGGTCGGCCCGGTCACCGTGCAGGTCCCCAGGGACCGGCTGGGCACCTTCAGCCCACGTCTGCTGCCCAAGTACGCACGGCGGACCGGAGCGCTGGACGAGATGGTCCTCTCGCTGACCGCGAAGGGCCTGACGTCCGGTGAGATCGTCGCGCATCTCGCCGAGGTGTACGGGATGACGACGAAGGAGACGGTCTCCACCATCACGGACAAGGCACTGGAGTCGATGGCGGAATGGCGCACCCGTCCGCTCGACTCGGTCTACCCGGTCGTCTTCATCGACGCGATCCACGTCAAGATCCGTGACGGGCACGTCGCCAACCGGCCCGTCTACGTGGCCATCGCGGTCACCGCCGACGG
>NZ_NEUB01000947.1 GCF_002910825.1 Streptomyces sp. SM1
CGCACGCCGGGCAGCAGCAGGCGGGCGGGCCGGTCCGTCAGCGCGCTCCATGCCGGACGGCCGGCGAGTGCGCCGGGCACGGTCCGCAGCGCGAGGCCCAGAAGCCCTCGCCGGCCGGTGGTGAAACGCAGGTCGAGTGGCCCGGCGGTGACGGTCCAGGCGTCGTCCGTGACGCTCACCTCGACCGGGACGACACGGACCGTGTCGAAGACGTAGGTGCCGCTGATGAAGTCCGCTGTCTCGCGCGTGGGGGCCAGCAGGAGTCTGTCCCCGGCGGCCCGCTCCAGCATCACGTCGCTGAACGCTCCGAAGGGTGACCGTTGCCAGTGTCCGAGCACGATCCGTGTGCTGGAGGACGTGCCCATGCCCGCGATCCAGCCGTCGAAGCGCACGCGCGGGCGTCGCGTGACGGCGCCGGAACGCCGTCGAGGGGAGTCGGGAAGGCTGCGCGACATGCTCCCGGACGCACGGCCTGGAGGACCCGAGCCGTCCATACCTGACTCCTCCCGAGAAGTGCACCAGAGGCTCACCGAGGGGTGCTTCCCACAGGCCCGCTGCGGCGGTCAGTGTCTCCTCCCGTACATCGACGTACATCGACGCCGGCGTCGGCCGGCCCGCCCGCAGCGCCGGCAGCCGCAAGCGCTGCTCTGCTCCGTATGCCACCACGGGCGTCGGGTCCCCCGCGCACGATCGAAGGAAACCCGCAGGCAGCGGCACGGCGGGCGGTACAGTACCGACCAGATCACGGCGAGGGCCAGGTCGCCGGGCGTCCGGGCGTCCGGGCGGCACCCTCGCCCGGCTCAGGGAAGGTAGTAGGTCTGCCGCAGGAACGCGGCGGTGTCCTGCAGGGCCTGGGTATAGCCCGCCTTGTAGTCGGACCCCGGTCGCATCTCCGCGCTCCCGGTGGCCGTCCCTCAGGGAACAGGCAGCCCATGCCGCCTACCGCGAGGGCTCCTCACCCGCCCGCTCTGCACGTCGGGCCGTTCCCCGGGGTTCATCCGGCCTGGTCGGCGGTTTGCGGTATGTGCGGGTGGGGACCCGGCTGCCCATGACCACGACGCCACGCCGTCGGATGCGGCAGAACCGCACCGCCGCCGACCGCGAGAAGTGGCCGCTGACCGCGGGCGTGCCCGCGAACATCTGGGCATGCGCCTACTGGGACAAGCCGGCCGAGGCGACTGTCAAGGTCGTGAAGGGCGGCCCGCGCAACACCCTGATCCTGCAGAACCGCCGGGACAACGCCACCCCGTGGGAAGGCGGCGTCGGACTGCACAAGGCCCTCGGCGACGGCTCCGCCTTCGTCGGCGTCGACAACGGCGGGCACTCCGTCTACGGCGAAGGCTCCGCCTGCGCCGACAAGGCCACCGTCGACTTCCTTGCCACCGGCCACCTGCCGGACAAGGACGTCTACTGCACCGACGTCACCCAGGAGGAGAAGTAGCCCGCCGCCGGAACTCGGTGTTCCCCTGTCCGGCCCGCTGTCCGGTGGGAGTCGCCTCGTACCGGGCCGCGTCCGGAGGGGCCGGCCTCGTCAGGCGTTGAGCCGCCAGATGGCGAAGTTGAGGGCCGCCGCGTACAGCACCCACAGTGCGTAAGGGACGAGGAGGAGCGCGGCAGCCGTACTCCTGCGCCGGAAGAGCACCATCGTGGCGCCGAGCGCCGCCAGCAGCAGGCAGATGTCGAGGAACGCGAGGCCGTACCGGCCGGCACTGAAGAACAGCGGCGTCCAGGCCAGGTTGAAGGCGAGCTGCACGCTCCAGAAACCGATCTCCGTTCTGGTCCGTGCCAGTGACCGGCGGCGCAGTACGAGCCAGGCGGAGAAGGCGATGGTGGCGTACAGCACCGTCCAGACCGGACCGAAGAGCCAGGAGGGCGGCGCCCAGTCGGGACGGTCGAGGGAGCGGTACGTGCCTGCCGAGTCCGACGCCGCGAGGCCGCCCAGGGCAGCCACCGTGTAGCAGACCGCGAGAAGCAGGAGCAGGACCAGGAAGGACCGACGCGAGGCGGAGCGGGATCGCGGATCCTGCCCGGGTGGAACTCCCGTCATCTGCCGTCTCCCCTCGGTGCGCCGATGGTGTGGCGGCCGGGTGCCCCGGAACCCGCTGTCCGATGCGGCACGCGCTGCCACGGCGTCCGCTCGCGCCCGTGCCGGTACGCGGACCCGCCTGGCAGGCTCCGACGTCGCACCGGCCCGGGGCCCTCAACGGACCAGGGGCCGCGCAGTGATCACTGTGCGGCCCCTGGTCCTGCCGGCCCGGCACGAGAGCGGGCGCCTCCGCCCGGGTGGCCGGGCCCGCAGAGGCGGCGGCCACCCGGACGCGGATGCGCGAACTACCGGGCAGGTCTGCGAGGTCAGGCCACGTTGATGTTCTCGGCCTGCGGACCCTTCTGGCCCTGGGTGACGTCGAACGTCACGGCCTGGCCCTCCTGGAGCTCACGAAAGCCCGTGGAGTTGATCGCGGAGTAGTGCGCGAAGACATCCGGGCCGCCGCCGTCCTGGGCGATGAAGCCGAAGCCCTTCTCCGCGTTGAACCACTTCACAGTTCCTGTAGCCATGTCCCATGCCTCCCAGTCGATGAACGCCTGCCACGTCGTGTGGCAGACGGAGGTGATCGCCCTGGTCCCTGCGGCACAGCACAGCAAAACCCCACGCCGAAGGCGAGGGCAGGAGGGAAGTCCGAACCACGACAGCTGACGCAGACGCTACACGCCCGCACACCGCGTCACCATAGGAAATGATCACAACGCGCACCGAGGCCGCGCGTGCGGTGCCCGCCGACGCGGACGGGCACGCCCGTCTCGGGCTGCTGCGGCCGGGTTCGCCGATGCAGCCGCACGGCGATACCCGGCGCCGGGCGTCGTCGTCGCACGAGTCGGCCGGACGAGTGTCGTGCGCTGTCGGCACCTCTCCGCGGGACGCGTGAAGGGGCCCTGGCGCCGTATCGGCACCAGGGCCCCAAGGACCTGCTACAACACTACCGGTCCTGCTCACGGCGGCCCCTTGTCACTGCGGGCCACCCGGTCCGGTCGTCAGTCCCGTCGCCGTCCTGCGACCGCTCTGGCTTCGGAACTCCACCACCGCACCGTCCTGCGAACTGCGTCCTGCTGCCCGGCAGTTCATCTCTGCCGGGCCTTGCTCGATCTCGGCTACGGAAGAAACTGTAGCTACACCACCGGCGAATGTCTACTCCGGCTGACACAGATTTCCGCGTTCCAGGAGATGAGGTAGTCCGTCCCGACGAGTCCGCCTCGACCGGACCGTCGCAGCCACGTGAGGGGCGGCTCGGCCGTTCGGGCCACTGAACGACAGCGACGGGAAGCCGCTGCACGCCGTGTGGGCCCGACCGGCGTACCGGTCGGGCCCACACGGTGGGTCGGGTGTCGACTCGTGTCTGCTTGTCCGGTCAGACCGTGACGGGGGTGCCGGGCATCGCGGCGGCGTGCCGCACCGGGCCGGCCATGCCCGCGGGCGCTGCCTTCGGCACGGCGCGGCAGGTGAAGCCGAGCCGAGCCATGGCCCGCAGGACCTCGGCGGCGCTGAAGTCACGGCGGTCCTGGCGCGTGATGACCTGGCCGACCTGCTTGGCGGGGTAGTGGCGGCGGCCGATGATCACCGATTCGCCGGTGGCCGGTTCGGGCTTGACGCCCTTCATCGATTCCAGCACGCCGCCCCTGGTGAGCTCGAAGGGGAAGCGGGCGATGACGCAGCGCATGTGACCTCACAGGGAGAAGGAAGGAACGGTCCTGACCGGGGCGAGGTGGTTCAGCGGGAGAGAGCGATGACGCCCAGGGCGCTGCCCTGCTCGTCGACCACCGGCAGGACACCGAGCCGGCGGTTGCGCATGGCCTGCTCCGCCTCGGCCATCGTGGTCACGGGTGAGGCGAACGAACCGTGGTCGCCGAGGATGTCGCGCACGCGGACGCGGTCCGTGTAGTCGGAGCTGTCACGGACGGCGGCGAGTTCGGTACGGGTGACCAGGCCGGTGCACTGGCCGTCCTGGTCGCAGACGACCAGGCGGACCGTGCGGGCGGCGGCCATGACGGCCAGTGCCACCTCGACGCTCATGTCGTCACAGACCTGCGGTCCGGCCGCGTCCATGACCTCCACCGCCGTCCTGTGCACGGAGTCGGCGTCCGCCGGGCGGGACTGCGTAGGGACCAGCGTCAAAAGGTACCTCCTGCGGAGATGGGCCGGTTTTCCTGTCACGAAGGTCCTAGGCCACCGCGCCGAGGCCGGACTGGCGTCCGGGGGCGCGCCTGGTCGCCGAGGCGGGGCGGCGGCGGCCCCGGGAGGCGGCGCCGCGCTTGGGGCGTTCGACCACCGGTGCGGTGATGACGACCGGAATGCCGGACGGGGCCTGGGCGCCGGTGATCCGGCTCAGGGCCTCGTCGCCCGCACGGACCTGGGTGGTCTGCGGCCGGATCTTGGCGTCCGACATCAGACGGGCCATGCTGCGGCGCTGGTTCGGCATGACCAGGGTGACGACGCTGCCGGACTCGCCGGCGCGGGCGGTACGGCCGCCGCGGTGGAGGTAGTCCTTGTGGTCGGTCGGGGGGTCCACGTTGACGACCAGGTCGAGGTCGTCGACGTGGATGCCGCGCGCCGCGACGTTCGTCGCCACCAGCACGGTGACATGCCCCGTCTTGAACTGCGCCAGCGTGCGGGTGCGCTGGGACTGCGACTTGCCGCCGTGCAGCGCGGCGGCCCGCACCCCGCTGCCGAGCAGGTCCCGGGTCAGCCGGTCGACGGCGTGCTTGGTGTCCAGGAACATGATCACGCGACCGTCGCGGGCGGCGATCTCGGTCGTGGCGGCGTGCTTGTCGGCGCCGTGGACATGCAGGACGTGGTGCTCCATCGTCGTGACCGCACCGGCCGACGGGTCGACGGAGTGCACGACGGGATCGGTGAGGTAGCGGCGTACCAGCAGGTCGACGTTGCGGTCCAGGGTGGCGGAGAACAACAGTCGCTGCCCCTCCGGCCGTACCTGGTCGAGCAGCGCCGTGACCTGGGGCATGAAGCCCATGTCGGCCATCTGGTCGGCCTCGTCCAGCACGGTGATGCCCACGTGGTTCAGCCGGCATTCGCCCCGGTCGATGAGGTCCTTGAGCCGTCCCGGCGTGGCGACGACGACTTCGGCTCCGCCGCGCAGCGCGCCGGCCTGCCTGCCGATCGGCATGCCGCCGACCACCGTGGCCAGCCGCAGCCGCACGGAGCGGGCGTACGGGGTCAGGGCGTCGGTCACCTGCTGGGCCAGTTCTCGCGTCGGTACGAGGATGAGCCCCAGCGGCTGGCGGGGCTCAGCACGCTGTCCGGCGGTGCGGGCGAGCAGCGCGAGGCCGAATGCCAGGGTCTTGCCGGACCCGGTGCGCCCCCGGCCCAGGACGTCGCGGCCCGCCAGGGAGTTCGGCAGCGTCGCCGCCTGGATCGGGAACGGCACGGTCACTCCCTGCCTGCCGAGTTCGGCCAGCAGCTGCCCGGGCATGTCGAGTTCGGCGAAGCCCTCGACTGCCGGCAGTGCGGGGGTGACCGTCCTGGGCAGCGCGAACTCGCCCTGCACGGCGGCGGGCCGACGGCCGTAGCCGCCGGAGCGGACGGGCCCGCCGGTACGGCGCGGCGCCTTCGCGCCGTAGCCGCCGCCCCTCGAGGCGTCGGCCCGGCCGTCACGGAAGCGGGCGGGGCGGTCGTTCGTGTACGTGCGGTTCATGCGGAACCTTCCTCGATGTGGCACATATCAAGGAATTCCCGCCGCGATGAATGGCACGGAGAATTACAAGTATGGACCGGTGGTAAAAGAAAGCAGATCTGACCGGCGGAAACATCCGTGGGCACAGGTGCTGAAATGAGTGACGCGAGGGGACCTTGCGATCCCGGCGCCGGCCGGGAAGGTGCGGCGCTTCAGGATGCGTGTGCTTCCCGGGGGCGGAGCCGCTGCCTCGGGACTGCGGATTCCTCCGGGTCACCCCGCGGGTGAAAGCCGCTACGGGGTACGCGTGCAGCTGGGGCCCGCACCCCGAAGGATGCGGGCCCCAGCTACGGATTGCGCGTGAGCGTCAGGCCGGAACGATGTTCTCGGCCGTCGGGCCCTTCTGGCCCTGCGCGATGTCGAAGGTCACCTTCTGGCCCTCGAGCAGCTCACGGAAGCCCTGCGCCGCGATGTTCGAGTAGTGGGCGAACACGTCGGCGCCGCCACCGTCCTGCTCGATGAAGCCGAAGCCCTTTTCGGCGTTGAACCACTTCACGGTACCAGCAGCCATGTCATATCTCCTTCGGGGCAGTGCAGCGGCGTCCGCATCATGCCGACGCCGTGTCGCCGCGATGATTACCCCGCCCGGAAACGACCGGAAATACAAAAGTGCTCCCGACCGGCAGAAGCCTGGTGGGGGCACTTGAAGTTCTGGGAACCACAACTGCAACTGAGATCGACAATAGCACGCCGAAACGGCCCGTGCGCGCCGGATAATTCCACTCCGCCCTTCGCGGCACAAACTCCGGTAGCGCGGCCCTCCAATATCTGATCCCTCGGGAACAGATATTGATTCGCTCCGGGCGCCGCTCCGGGCGCCGCCGCAGCGGACGGCCGTACCACAGTCGTCCCGGTGAGCCGTCCCGATTCCTGCCCTCGGTCACCCCGAGGCCGGCTGTTCCGCTATCTCCTTGATCCAACCGGCGCTCTTCGCCGGGTCGTCGAGGGTGTCCGCCCACGCTTCCGGCTCGAGCTTGTGCTGGGCGGGGCCCGATTTGAGAGCGATGAGAAGGGCGCGGGCGGACTCCCTCATCTCGGCCGTCGTGCCGCCGCTGCCGGGGATGCCCGGCCCTGCCGCCAGGGCGTAGATCTCGCGTGCCATGGCCTGGCGTTCGCCCTGCGACACCTTCTTCCAGAACTTCAGTGCGTGCTTCAGCGATTCGCCGCGGGACGCGGCCTCCGCCGGGTCCTTGCCCGCCGGCGCCCAGCGCTCGGGGTGGCGCTTCTCCTCGTAGCGCTTCGTGGCGGCGCGGAGCGCCTTGTGGAGGGTGACGCCGAGGACGAGGCCGCGGCCCCGGCCCCGGCGAGGCCCCATCCGACCGGATTGCTCGCCAGCCCGGCCGTTCCCGCCGCGACCGCCGTCACGACGCCGGCCGCGGCCTTGGTGATTCGCCCACCGCGCCGCCGACCGTCTCCTTGCCCATCTTGGTGAGCTGCTTCTTCTTCGCGTACTCCTGCACCCGGTTCAGCTTCTCCACGTCCTGCTCCGCGCACCGCAGGCTCTCGGCGGCGTCGCGGGCCTCCCCCATCGCCTCCCAGGCGGCGTCGATGGCCTCGGCGACGAGCTCCAGCCGGCCCTCGCCCTCGTGGTTCCAGTAGGCGTCCAGCGCGACGTACGCCTCCGCCGCGGCCCAGTCGGCCTGCTCCCGCGACTCGTTCAGCCGGGCCAGTGACCCCGCGTGGACGAGGTGGGGGTCTCCGAGCTCCTTCACCATCTTGTACTTGCGGGCCGCTCCCCCGACGCGGAAGACCGCCCGCACGCCCTTGACCGCGCCGACGGAGGCGCTGGCGACACCGCTCGCCTCGGACGCCACCGCGGCGTCCGCCGCCTTCTGGATCTTGGTCACCTCCTTGGCGATGGCCGCGCTGTAAGCGGCCGAACCGGCGGCGCCGACGGCCGTGTCGGCCCCCTTGGTCCTGGCCTTCTTCTTCGCCGTGTGATGGCCGGCCCCGGTCTCGTGCTTCTTGGCGTCCTTCATGTTCTGGTACGCCTCCATGCCGTTGACCACGGTGCCGGTGGCCTCCGTGAGGAGGTTCCCCGACCCGGCGGAGGTGCCCGAGGCGGCGGCGGAGTGTTTGACGCCCTCGTCGGCCGCGGCGGCGGCGTGCTGGGTGAAGCCCGCGTTGACGGGGGTCTGGACACCCTTGACGAAGGTGTCGATGGGCTCGAGATTCTTCTTGAACCTGTCCAGCAGCGCGGCGATCCGGTCGCGGTAGTTCTTCTGCGCCCCGGCGGACGCACCGCCGTTCTCCGGCGCCTTCCCCTTGTCCTCGCCCCTGGCACGCTGCACCGCCGCGGTCGTGGCCCGGTTGCCGGCGCTGGACTGCATCCGGAGAAGGGGGTGCCCCGCCGGGCTCCCGGCCCGGCCCTGCCGGGGCGGCATCGACACGACGGCGGACGGCCGTGTGGCGGCGCGGTGGACCGGGGTGCTCATGGGATGCCTCTCCTGCTGCCGGACCGGGCGAGGCGAAAGTAGCCGGGCCCGGCCAACAGAAGGAGTGTTGCGGGGAAACTCCCCGGGGACGCCGCGGAACACGTGGCCGGAGACCCGGTCCCGGACAGCGGCTCGGGCTTCCCCGCGCGTTCCGCCGCGACGGCACGTCAGCCGTCGGCGTGACAGCGGCTCCGGGACACGACCGCCCGGTCCGGATGCGGGCCCAGCGGACCGCCCCTCCTCCCGTACGACGCACAAACGACGCATGTTGTCTTGCATCGTTTCTGCGGCGAACACTGGGAGCACGCGCACGGCAGGAGGAGTACAGGTCATGAGCATCCGCACGCGGCCCACCGGCGTTCTCGTCCCGCCCGTGGAGGAGACGCGGTACGAGGAGGAACTGGCCCGGGGGCTCGTCGCGGCCGACGCCGAGGCGTTCGCGGCGATCTACCGGCGCTGGGGATCACTCGTGCACACCATGGCCACCCGGTCCCTCGGTGACACCCACGAGGCCGACGACGTGACCCAGCAGGTCTTCATCGGCGCCTGGCGCGGGCGGCACGGTTTCCGTCCGGACCGGGGTCCGCTCGGCGCCTGGCTGGTCGGCATCACCCGCCGCAAGATCGTCGACGCGCTGGCCGCCAGGACCAGGCGCCTGTCCGTCGCCGACTCGGCCGCCCGCGCCGCCGCCCGCCCCGGACCGGTCCCCGCGGCGCCGGACGACGTGCTGGACCGGGTGCTGCTCGTCGAGGCCCTGTCCCGACTGCCGTACGCCCAGCGGGAGGTGCTGTGCATGGCCTTCTACGAGGACCTCACCCAGGCCCAGATCGCGGCGCGCACCGGTGTGCCCCTGGGCACCGTCAAGAGTCACGCCCGCCGCGGCCTGCACCGGCTGCGCCTGGCGATCGAGCAGGACCACATGCCCGCCGCGGACATGTGACCGGACCAGGAAGACGGTGCCCCGGACGCATCCGCGGCACCACCCGACCAGGAAGCACCACCGAGACTCCGCAGCGTGCGGAGAATCCATGCGAAGGGCTGATTCCCATGACCTCCCGGACCCCCCTCACCATCGCCGCCTCGGCGGGTGCCTGCGCACTCATCCTCGGGGTGGCCGCACCCGCCCTGGCCGCTCCCGACGCGGCAGAGGAGACGGCCTCGGTGTCCGTCTTCCACGGCAGCCCCGGAATGACGGTCGACGTCTACGCCAACGGCGACGAGCTGATCGGCGACTTCGAGCCCGGCACGGTGACCGAGCCGCAGTCCCTCGCCGCCGGAACCTACGACATCCAGATCTTCGAAGCGGGCCAGGGCCCCGACGGCACCCCGGCCCTCGAGAAGGAGGTGAAGGTGCCCGAAGGAGCCGACGCCACGGTCGCCGCCCATCTCTCCGCCGACGGCAAGCCGCAGTTGACGGCCTTCACCGACGACGTCTCCCGGGTCGACGCCGGGAAGTCCCGCCTGACGGTCCGTCACGTCGCCGCGGCCCCCGCCGTGGACGTACGGGCCGGCGGACAGCCCGTCTTCACCGGCCTGACCAACCCCGGCGAGGAGAGCGCGACGGTCGACGCGGGTACGGTCGAGGCCGACGTGGTCCTCGCCGGTACGGACACCGTGGCCATCGGACCGGCCGACCTGAACCTCGAGGAGGGCACGAGCAACGTCGTCTACGCCTGGGGCAGCGCCGGGGACGAGAACCTCGCGCTGGCCACCCAGAAGTTCAGCGGCATGGAGTCGACGCCCAACGCCGTGCACGCGGGTGGCAGCGGCGCCGCCGTCACCCCGAACTCCTCCGACACGTGGCCGGCCTGGGCCGCCGCGACCGGAGCGGTCGCCGTGACCGGCGTCCTGGTGGCCCGCCGGGTGGCGGGCCGACGTGCCTGACACCACGCGGCGGCTGATC
>NZ_NEUB01000948.1 GCF_002910825.1 Streptomyces sp. SM1
GTCCTACCTTTCAAGACGTGGGTCTGATCCGGTCATTCGTAGGATCGGAGGGCCCAGGGGTTCTGGGTATGGCTGCATGGTGGGCGCCGTTTGGATGGCTCAAAGGACTTGGCCGCCCGGAGCCCCGCGACGACTCGACCGCCAATTGGGAGACGCGACTCGATCGCTGCTGTAGGACAACGTCGGCGAGGTCGTCTGCGGGATCGATGTGACGACGAGCTGGCGGAGGGAACGTGCCCGAGATCTGGGCCGGAGTGGACATCGGCAAGACGCATCACCACTGCGTGGTGATCAACGCGGACGGCGAGCGGCTGCTGTCCCGCCGGGTCCTGAACGACGAGACCGAGCTGCTTCAGCTCATCGGCGACGTCCTGGAGATATCCACCGACGTGCTGTGGGCCGTCGACCTCAACCACGGCGGGGCCGCCCTGCTGATCGGCCTGCTGCTCAGCCACGGCCAGCCGATGGCCTACCTCACCGGCCTCGCGGTCCACCGAGCATCGGCCACCTACAAAGGCGAGGGCAAGACTGACGCGAAGGACGCCTTCGTCATCGCCGACCAGGCCCGCGTCCGACGTGATCTCGGCCTGCTGAGGCCCGGCGACGAGATCGCCATTGACCTGCGCACGCTCACTACCCGGCGCCTGGACGTGGTCTTCGACCGCACCCGGCAGATCAACCGTCTCCGCGCTCAACTGCTGGAGATCTTCCCCGCGTTGGAACGCTCGCTTGAGCTGACCAACAAAGGGCCGGTGATGTTGCTGACCGGCTACCAGACCCCGGCCGCGATCCGCCGCGCCGGCGCGAAGCGGATCGAGACCTGGCTGAAGAACCGCAAGGTCCGCGGCGCCGCCGCACTTGCGAAAACGGCTGTGGAGGCTGCCCAGGCGCAGCTGACGGCCCTGCCTGGCGAGACGCTGGCCGCCGCCATGGTGGTCCGCCTCGCGAAGGGGGTGATGTCCCTCGATGAGGAGATCGCCGAGCTCGACGCCCTGATCGAGGCCAAGTTTCGCGAGCATCCGCACGCTGAGGTGATCCGCAGTCTGCCCGGCATGGGCCCCAAGCTCGGTGCCGAGTTCATCGCCGCGACCGGCGGTGACATGGACGCCTTCGGCAGCGCCGATCGGCTGGCCGGCTTCGCCGGCCTGGCGCCCAGGCCACGCGACTCCGGCCGCGTCAGCGGCAACCTGCGCAGACCCAGGCGTTACCACCGTGGACTGCTGCGGAGCATGTACCTGTCGGCGATGGTCAGCACTACCACCTGTCCCGCCTCGAAGGCGTACTACCAGCGCAAGAGGAGCGAGGGGAAAGGACACAAGCAGGCTCTGCTGGCCCTCGCCCGCCGACGCCTCAATGTCCTGTGGGCGATGATCCGTGACGGACAGTGCTACCAAGGTTCACCTCCCGTCACGGCGGCGGCTTGACTTCATGATTGGGAAGTCCTTTCGGGTCTCGTCAGAGGCGGGGGAATGCGACTACGCGGAGTGCAGGATCGTGACCCAAACGTCTTTGCCGTGGGCAGTGGACGAGCAGCCGTATCTGTCGCTGAGCGTCTTGATCAGCATCAGGCCGCGACCGCCCTCGTCGTTTTCGCCTGCCGAGACGGCGGCTGGGAGCCAGGGGTGCGGGTCACTGACGCACAGGAAGACCCCGTCGGGGGTCCGGGTGAGGACGACCTTCACTGGAACCGAGGACTCATCCTCCTTGCGGGCGTGCTGGAAGGCGTTCGTCAGTAGCTCGGACGCAGTGAGAGTGACCCGCCAGTCGAGTTCGGTCAGGCCCCACAGACGGAGGCACGCACTGACGAGGTCACGCACGCCCGAGACGGCAGCGGCTGTCAGAGCGACGTCGATTTCGCATGCTCCGGAACGCGTCCGGACCGCAGCGCTTGTGCCATCTGAAACGGGCTGTTGAGCCCTCATCAGGTCTGCCTTCACGGGGAGTCCCTCGTTCGACGAAATCTCTCCAACCGGCGCCGGATGCGGTGTGTACTGGGGTGGCGGCCGTGAGCAACCATTGAGCCAGGCCGACAGGACCGCGTGCAGATCTTGATTCGGAAACCTCGATCTTCCGTTTCGCGAGCGAGGAACAGCCCATGCCAAGACCCGAGAAGCAGTTGACTCCGGACGCGTCCCCGCGTGACTGGTTCGGTCATGAACTGCGGACCTGGCGTAAGAAGCGCGGTCCTCTCACGCACGCCGAGTTGGGCGTGAAGGTGCAGGTCAGCGGTTCACTCATTGAGAAGATCGAGAAGGGGACTGCTACCTGTTCGAAGGACTTGGCTGAGCGCTTGGACGAGGTCCTGCAGACGGGCGGAGTCCTCGCCCGGGCGTGGGGGATGGTGTTCGGGCAAACGGAAAAAGCCCGCCCCGAAACGGAAAGTGCACCTCCTGGCAGGGCGGAGGTACCGGTTCAGGTCCATGAAGGTCGCATCCTGGGCAGAGGTAGTACAACACCTCCGAGCGGGAGCCCTGCCTCTGTGGACCGTCGCGCCTTCCTCGCCACGAGCGGCCTTGCCGCCATCGCCCCCATAGACCTCGTCCACCTCGTGACCCCAGCAGCCCCCCGGGAGATCCCGACTCAGATCCGCCCGCGCGAGATCAGACAGTTGAAGTCGCTGGCCGATGTCATCCATCGCGAGGACAACGAGTACGGAGGCGGCGGCGCGGTGCGAGAACTCGCCCGCGGCGCCATCATGTGGGGTGCCTCCCTGCTGCCGGTGCCCTGCCCCGAGCCCTTGCGGCCTGAACTCCTAGCCTCTGTCGCTCGGTTGGGGATTGTCGTCGGCGCCTCACAGTTCGATGCGTACGCCCACGACGATGCCCGAGTCAGCTTCCGGCTAGCCGCTGAGTGCGCGGAGGAAGCCGGGGAGTGGCACCTACGCGCCAAGACGTACTCGTTCATGGCCCGGCAGGAAATCTGGGTCGGAGATCCGGATAGTGGCTTAACCCACGCGGAGAAGGGTCTGGTGCGTTCCGACCGACTGTCCGCGACCGAGCGTGCCATGCTGCACACGGCACGCGCCCGCGCCTTCGGCAAGATGCGCGACGTAGCCAACACCCTGCGTGCGGTCGGAGAAGCCGACGCCGCGTTCGAACAGTCCGACCCGGCGCAGGATCCGCCGTGGATGGCCTACTACGACTACGCCCAGCATCATGGCGACACTGCCCACGCGCTGTTCGACCTCGCGGTCCATGCGGACCAGGACCCCGGGCAGGCGGCCCGCCGCTTCGAAATCGCGGTGAAGGGACATGGCAACGCCTTTGCCCGCTCGCGCGCCATCTCCGAGACAAAACTCGCTTCTCTGGTCATGGCCAAGGGAGACGATCCGCGGCACGCGGTCGTACTCGGCCACCGAGCGCTGGATGACGTCGGCAAGCTGACCTCCTGCCGGGCCGCCGAGGATCTGCGGGAACTCGCCCGGTTCGCAGGCCGGCACCGGAACCTTCCCGAGGCCAGTGACCTGCGCGAGCGCATCGCGGCTACGGTGCAGGCGTGACTACTTCGCCCACGCCCACCCACGCCGTACTTGAGGAGGCGTGCCTCGCAGCCGGCCTCGACGCGACCAACGCCCAACCAATACGGATCGCCGAGAACGCCATATGGCGTCTGCCCGGGGGAGTGGTGGTGCGAATCGCCCGGCCCGGACAGTCCGCCGCCGCAACGCGCGAGGTTCAGGTCGCCCGCTGGCTGGCCGCCAAAGGCGTGCCCGCCGTACGCGCCCTTGACCTGCAGCAGCCGGTAGCAGTCAGCGGGCACCCAGTGACGTTCTGGCAAGAGCTGCCACCACACGCAATCGGGACCGTCACCGACGTCGTCGTGCTCCTCAAACAACTGCACACCCTGCCGAAACCAGACCTGCCACTGGGTGAGCTGGACCCGTTCGTCCGGCTGGTTGAGCGCATCGACGCAGCGATCACAATTTCTGACGATGACCGGCTGTGGCTGAAGGGTCGGCTTGAGGATCTCAAGCAGCAATGGGCGTCGAGGCCGAAGGGCCTGCCGGAGTGTGTAGTCCACGGGGATGCATGGGTCGGCAACGTGGCGCGCACGGAGGCTGGCCCGATGTTGCTCGACTTCGAGCGCGCTTCATTCGGCCCCCCGGAGTGGGATCTCGTGTCGACCGCGGTGAAGCTCACCACGACCGGCGCGGTGTCTGCGGAGGACTACGCCGCGTTCTGCGAGACCTACGGCGCTGACGTCACGGAGTGGGAAGGGTATGAACTTCTCGCTGGCGCGCGAGAGTTGCGGATGACGACGTACGCCGCGCAGCACGCCGCCAGCCGCCCGGAGTGGCGGCGCGAGGCGCAGTACCGCATCGATTGCCTGCGCGGCCGGACAGGGGCACCGCCGTGGCGATGGAAGGCAATCATGTAGTCCGCGGACAGGCTGACAACCAGATACTCACGCAGGGACGCTATCGGTGTTCGGCATGCGTGAACATCAGGTGGGCCGGGCGGTCAGCACTGGGCGACATGGATGCCTGGTCTGAACCCGGCAGCCGTGATTTCGGCGCTCAGCCAGGTGTGGTGGCAGATCCGGCAGGACAACGGCCCAGGAACGGAGCCGAAGATCACGACCCGCTTGGCGTACAACGGACACTGCGCGGTGACATTGCGGGCGCTTCCTCGGCCAGGGACGGAGTTGGTCGTGGCCCGTTGGGGGAAGGACTGGATTGTGCCGAGTCTTGCGCGGACGTATGCCAGCTCCGCTTCGACCATGTTGAGGGAAGACCGGCTGCGAGAGGAGTCCGGCGTGGATGAAGTCCGTCCGGAAGGGGGGGGCTGATTCCAGCCGCCCGGGTGGGGCCGCCGAACGACGTCGCGGCCAACCCCGCAGGTGCGCCGGCGGCGCACGTACGACCGGGTACGGCGGGTGCTCGCGGAGTTGGAGTAGGGGTGGCCGGCTAGGCGTGCCGGAGTTCAGCGTCGGACCACCACGGCCGCCGTGCGGGATGTCGGTGTTCAGCGCGGGGCTGCCGCAGCCGCGGTAAGGATGCGGTGCAGGGCGGAGATTGGGATCGTCGGGTTGGTGACCGCTGTGCATGCCGTCTCGCGGTCATGCAACAGCCCGGCCAGGACGCGGACCGGCAGCCGCGGATTGCGCACCGCGGTGTCGCGGACGTGGGCCTCCGGGTCGTCCAGCAGCCGCACCGCGTCGGCCGGTGACAGCCGGGGGTCCTCAGCCGCGCGGCGGCGCACCTCGGCTTCGGGATCCCGGGCCAGGCGTGCGACGTCGGCCGGTGTCGACTCCGGATCGTCCAGGGCCAGGCGGCGCATCCGCCCGCTGGGGTCGGCGGTGTAGCGCAACAGGCCCGCGCGGGGGAAGTTGGGGTGGCTGCGGGGCCGGTCGGGGTGACTGAAGCTGCCGCCCCACCAGCGCCATACCTCCAGCAGCATGTCGGCCGGCGCGTCCTCGCACGATTCGGCGAGGAACAGGCGGACCACCCGGTCCTCGTCCCGCGCCAGGCGCGCCACGACATCCGGCGGGAGGTGCCGGGCTCGAGCCACACTGCGGCGGACCAGTGGGTGGGACGACGCGGCGAGACGGCGCATCGCGTCGGCGTCGCCGTGCAGGTCCTCGACCCAGGGCAGGGTGTGTGACATCGACGTCGGGTCGAAGTCGTGGCGGACCGCGGCACGTTGCTCCTCGGCGAGGTCGGGGCGCAGCGCCACCGCGGAGCGGATGTCGTCCTGCGGGTCCTCCGCCAGCACGGCGACGCCGTGTGCGCCCAGGCCCGGGTTGGCGGCCAGCGCCCGACGTACCTCCGCGTCTCCGTCCCGGACCAGCTCCGCCTCCAGGTCGGGCTCGAGGCGGCACCGTTCGAGCGCCTGCCGCGGGTCGGGCAGGGCGGCGAAAACCTCGCGAGGCATGGGTACGCCGCTGTGGTGGGCGAGCAGCGCAGCCGTGCGCACCGCGTAATCGGTGTCGGCCAACAGCCGCTCCCGCAGCTGCGCAGCAAGCTCCTCCCACCGGGCACAGGCGGCCGCCCGCACCCGGGGATCGGCGTCGGCCACGAGGCCAGGGAGGTGCTGTGCAGGGAGCCCCGGGAGTTCGGCGGCTCGCGCGCGGGACGGGCCGGTGAGGAGGTCGTCGTACAGGTCCTCGGGGAGTTCGGCGCCCCAGACGCAGGCGCGCTCCGCCCAGAGCACGCGTCGATGGGGCGACGGCTCGGCGCGGACCAGACGTACCCACTGATCGGACGTGAGCTTGGGCCGGAAGGTGTCGGCGGGCCTTGACCGCACCCGCGGATCGGGGTGCGCCAAGGCGGCGTCGAGGACGGCGGGCCGGTCGCATCCGTACAGGAAGCCCTCCTCCACATCCAGCAGCCGGATCAGCAGTTCGTCCGTCGCAGCCGGATTGAAACCGATCCCCTCCGCCCAGTGCAGAGGCCACGCACGTCGGCCGGGCACCGCCGCCCACACCTCGGCGCGCTCGACCTCCGTCTCGCGCCCGGCGGCTTCGGCGGCCTCCTCCAGCTGCTCCGACAGTCGGTCGAGGGCCGTCACCCGAGGCCCGCCCTCGCCGGGCACCTCGCCCAGCAGTACCTGCCCGTCGAGGGAGAGCGCCACGAACCCGGGGTCGCCGGTCAACTCCGGCACTCCGCTCCCGGCGTGCCGGACCCGGGTCCACCACGAGTCGTTGCCGCCGATCCGGTGCTTGAGGACGGCCACCAGAAACTCGCCGTCGACGTCGCGAAGACGGCGCCACCACGCGGCATCGAGCGCTTCCCGGGCCACGCCGTCCGGCGCCGCGATCCCCCGCGCGATCCGCCAGCCGGCCTCCGGCGGGAACAGGCTGCCCGGGCGCACATCCTCGACGACCGTGAGTCCGGCGCGTTCGAGTAGTTCGTGGAGTTTCTTCTGGTGCCGCACGCGGTCATGATCCCCGTCGGCTCGCTGTGGGACAAGGCTTTCAGCCCAGGGCCAACCGGCCCTCCTCACTCGCGCACACGTCATTGACTGCGACGTCGTCCGGGCGGTCCCACCCGGGCGGCTGGAATCGCCCCCCCTGGGCATCGGCAGCTTTCTCAGACTCCGGCAGAGACCTGCCCATGCCGACACGGGGGCCGCTTCGAGCCGTCATGGATTTTCACGAACCGGGGCCGCTTCGAGTCGTCGTGCTGGGGCCGAATTGCCGACGTCGTAGCCGCCGCGGTAACTGGCCCCGGTTCGGTAGCTGCCTTTCCTTATTCGCCCACGGCAGAAGAGAAAGGCGCTGGAAAGGGTGGAAGTCGCAGTAGGGGTATGTCAACGTACAACACCCTGAACCATGTGGCCGGTCAGCCCGTCCCCGATGTAACGAGGAGCTTGCTCTGTCCGTGAACGTTGCCGATGTGTCCGCCTTCTCTTTGCCCCACCAACGTACGCGACGCACTCGGAGCGTGGATCGCGTGCGGACGGCGAGCGCAACATAGACGACGATCGCCGGTTAGCAAAACCGGCGATCGTGACGATCCTCGAAGTACGTTCGCGTGCGCGGCTGTGCTTGGCGGTGGAGCTGCGCGAACCTGCAGATGCCGCTCTGTGCCATGGCGCGGAGCGTCGCTGGTCTGTTGCCTATCAGATGAGCCCAGTGCCTAACCGGCGTAGGTCACGCACAGAAGGAGAGTGAGTACCTCCTGTCCGATCCGATCAAGAAGCTCCCGCCCAGCTCGAAGGGGCAGGTGCGGTACCGGTTTGTGGTCGATGTGGGAGTCGATCCTGCTACCGGAAAGCGCAGGCAGTTGACTCGTACGTTCGCCACGCTCAAGGAAGCGAAGGTTGAGTACGCGCGCATTACCAACCGTCGCCAGGAAGGGACGTTCGTTCCTCCCAAGCAGATCACTGTCAATGAGTGGCTAGATCGATGGCTGGCCATGAAAGCGGATGATTTGGAAGAAACCACGATCTACAACTACCGGATTACCTTGGATCGGGTTCGCGGGAAGTTGGGTCACATCCGGCTTCAAGAGCTCACGGAGGAAGACGTAGAAGAGTGGATGAATTGGGCGTTGAGGTATGGACGTGCACGCGGCGGAAAAGCTGGCACTCCGCTCGGGGTGACCAGTGTGGAAATGAGCCTTGCGCGATTGAAGGATGCCTTGAATCGCGCAGTGACGCGGCGGCTGCTGACCATGAATGTGGCCCAGCACGTCACAATTCCACGTAGGGCGCGTAAGGAGGACCGGAAGAAGAAGCAGGAAGTGAAGCCGTGGAACGTTCAGGAAGTCCGGATGTTCATTCACGGCGTCAGGGCGGAACGGCTCTATGCTCCCCTTCTGCTGTCCCTCATGGGTCTGCGTCCTGCTGAAGTTTGCGGACTTCGATGGGAGGACGTCGACTTGGGCAATGCCACGATCACCATAGCCAACACCCGGACGATGATGGGGAATCGATACGTCGTGGAAAAGGACACCAAGTCCATGGCCGGAGAACGTGATCTTCCTTTGCCGGCTCCAGTACTGATGGCCCTTAGGACGTTCAAGACTCTCCAGGCCAAGGAGAGGCTCGTCCTCGGTGAGGCTTACTCGGACTCCGGGTACGTCGTGGTGCACGAGACCGGGGAGGCTTTCACGATCAAGCAACTCCGCAGGCGCGCGTACCGGCTCATGGAGGTTCTTGGCCTGCGCAGAGTACGTCTCTACGACGCTCGTGCCTCCTGCCTCACCTTCCTCGCCAATAACGGCGTGCCGGATCACATCCTCGCCCGGTGGGCCGGGCACACGAACGTGAAGACCACGAAGAAGTGGTACGTGAAGCCAGACGTGGAAGACCTCCGCGAAGCCGCCACCACATGGGACGGCCTGCACGGTGAGGCGGAGGGTCGTGTGTGATTTCGGCGGCGGTTCCCAAGGGTTGGTTTTCAGGTGGCGATCGGAGCGTCCCGAAAGGTCTCCCGCTACGTCGTCCCGTCCTTCGGGACGGCACCAGTGCTTTGCTGCAAACTGGGAACAGCTGGCAGCTGTGCTGATGGAGGAAGCAGCGCGTCGACGGGAGGACCGGGCGAGAGTGCGGCCGGCAGGCCACGCTGCGTCAGGAGAGGGCGTACACGCTGAAAGGCTCAGGCTCGATCGACGAGGCCGTCGGCAGTGCCCGACGATCGAGCCGCGGGTGCATCGGGCCGCCGGCTTCCCCGGGCTGTGTGAGATTTTGTGAGACGTGAGAGGGTCTGGGGCGTGAGTGAGACACCGCCGAACACCCTGCAATACCGCTTTGACGGGCCGGAAGACGCTCCGGTTCTGATCCTGGGACCCTCGCTGGGTACCACATGGCACATGTGGGACCGGCAGGTGCCCGAGTTGACGAAGCAGTGGCGTGTGTTCCGGTTCGACATGCCGGGACACGGAGGCGCCCCCGCGCATCCCGCGGGCTCCGTGGCCGATCTCACCGCGCGGCTGCTCGCCACCCTCGAGAGCCTCGGTGTGCAGCGTTTCGGGTACGCCGGCTGTGCGCTCGGCGGCGCCGTCGGTATCGAACTGGCGCTGCGCCATCCCGAGCGGCTCGCGTCGCTCGCGGTGATCGCCTCCTCGCCCCGCTTCGGCACGGCGGACGAGTTCCGCCGGCGCGGGGTGATCGTACGGACGAACGGGCTCGATCCCGTGGCCCGCTCCGCGCCCGAGCGCTGGTTCACCGGCGGATTCGCCGCCGCCCAGCCCGCGATCACCGAGTGGGCCGTGCAGATGGTGCGCACCACCGACCCCGGGTGCTACATCGCCGCCTGCGAGGCGCTCGCCTCGTTCGACGTGCGTGCCGAACTCGGCAGTGTCGGGGTGCCGACCCTGGTGCTGGTCGGCTCCGACGACCAGGTCACCGGCCCCGCCGAGGCCCGTACGCTGGTCGCCGGTGTCCCGGACGCCCGGCTCGCCGTCGTGCCCGGCGCGTCCCATCTGGTGCCCGTGGAGCAGCCGGCCGCCGTCACCGACCTGCTGGTGCGGCACTTCTCCACGGCCTGGCAGCCCGCCTTCGACACCGCCACCGGCCACAC
>NZ_NEUB01000949.1:0-2771 GCF_002910825.1 Streptomyces sp. SM1
GTCCTACCTTTCAAGACGTGGGTCTGATCCGGTCATTCGTAGGATCGGAGGGCCCAGGGGTTCTGGGTATGGCTGCATGGTGGGCGCCGTTTGGATGGCTCAAAGGACTTGGCCGCCCGGAGCCCCGCGACGACTCGACCGCCAATTGGGAGACGCGACTCGATCGCTGCTGTAGGACAACGTCGGCGAGGTCGTCTGCGGGATCGATGTGACGACGAGCTGGCGGAGGGAACGTGCCCGAGATCTGGGCCGGAGTGGACATCGGCAAGACGCATCACCACTGCGTGGTGATCAACGCGGACGGCGAGCGGCTGCTGTCCCGCCGGGTCCTGAACGACGAGACCGAGCTGCTTCAGCTCATCGGCGACGTCCTGGAGATATCCACCGACGTGCTGTGGGCCGTCGACCTCAACCACGGCGGGGCCGCCCTGCTGATCGGCCTGCTGCTCAGCCACGGCCAGCCGATGGCCTACCTCACCGGCCTCGCGGTCCACCGAGCATCGGCCACCTACAAAGGCGAGGGCAAGACTGACGCGAAGGACGCCTTCGTCATCGCCGACCAGGCCCGCGTCCGACGTGATCTCGGCCTGCTGAGGCCCGGCGACGAGATCGCCATTGACCTGCGCACGCTCACTACCCGGCGCCTGGACGTGGTCTTCGACCGCACCCGGCAGATCAACCGTCTCCGCGCTCAACTGCTGGAGATCTTCCCCGCGTTGGAACGCTCGCTTGAGCTGACCAACAAAGGGCCGGTGATGTTGCTGACCGGCTACCAGACCCCGGCCGCGATCCGCCGCGCCGGCGCGAAGCGGATCGAGACCTGGCTGAAGAACCGCAAGGTCCGCGGCGCCGCCGCACTTGCGAAAACGGCTGTGGAGGCTGCCCAGGCGCAGCTGACGGCCCTGCCTGGCGAGACGCTGGCCGCCGCCATGGTGGTCCGCCTCGCGAAGGGGGTGATGTCCCTCGATGAGGAGATCGCCGAGCTCGACGCCCTGATCGAGGCCAAGTTTCGCGAGCATCCGCACGCTGAGGTGATCCGCAGTCTGCCCGGCATGGGCCCCAAGCTCGGTGCCGAGTTCATCGCCGCGACCGGCGGTGACATGGACGCCTTCGGCAGCGCCGATCGGCTGGCCGGCTTCGCCGGCCTGGCGCCCAGGCCACGCGACTCCGGCCGCGTCAGCGGCAACCTGCGCAGACCCAGGCGTTACCACCGTGGACTGCTGCGGAGCATGTACCTGTCGGCGATGGTCAGCACTACCACCTGTCCCGCCTCGAAGGCGTACTACCAGCGCAAGAGGAGCGAGGGGAAAGGACACAAGCAGGCTCTGCTGGCCCTCGCCCGCCGACGCCTCAATGTCCTGTGGGCGATGATCCGTGACGGACAGTGCTACCAAGGTTCACCTCCCGTCACGGCGGCGGCTTGACTTCATGATTGGGAAGTCCTTTTCGCTTGCGTGGAGAGGGCACGGCAGGACCCTGGGAGTTCTGAGTGCCGTGGCCGGGGTGGTGTGAGGCGGGGCGGTGTGGGGTGTGGCGTCTGTGTTTCCCCGGCCACGGGTGCCGAAATACGGTGCGGTCAGAGGCTGGTGAGATCCGCCGGGATCCGCGCCTCGCAGCCGTCCCGCAGGACGGTGCCCTCGATCAGGCCGTAGGGACGGTCGGCGGCGACGTACACGGCGCCGTCGGCGGTGTCGTTCTTCAGCCCGAACGGCTCCAGGTCCACCAGGAAGTGGTGGCTGTTGGGGAGGGAGAAGCGCACCTCGTCCACCTCGCCGCGGTGGTCGATGATCCGCGCGCCCATCTGGTAGAGCGTCTGCTGCAGCGAGAGGGAGTAGGTCTCGGCGAATGCCTGCAGCAGGTGCTTCCTGACCTCCCCGTAGGACGCCTCCCAGTCCGGCATCCGCTCCGCGTCACCGGTCCAGTTGAACCGCCAGCGGGCGGAGACCGAGGTGGCGAGGATACGGTCGTAGGCCTCCTTGAGCGTCGTGTACTTGTCCTTGACGTACCCCCAGAACTCGGAGTCGGTGGAGTTCAGCACCGTCAGGTCCTTCAGGCCGGAGACGACCTCCCACGTCTCACCGTCGTAGGTGACCTGGGTCAGCCGGGTCTCCTGGCCCTTACGGACGAAGGAGTGCTCGCCCTCACGTCCGTCGGAGGTCGCCATGCGCTCCCAGTCGTACTCCTCGATGCGGATGCGTGCCCGGTGGATGGGCCGCTGCGAGGTGACGAAGTGACGGGCGAGGTGGATGCCGAACTGTTCGGCCGACTCGACGCCGTGCTCCTTGGCGAAGGCGAACACCGTGTTCTTGGTGGTGTCGGTCGGCAGGACGTTCGCGTTCGATCCGGAGTAGTGGACCTCCTCCATGTCGCCGGAGAGGGCGACGGAGACGTTGAGGTCCTTGATGTGGTGGGTGGCGCCGTCCCGCGTGATCTTTACGACCCGGTTCTCGGCCTTGCCGTACTGGTTCTGTCCCAGGATCGTGGGCATGGTGTGCTAGCTCCCTCGGTAAACGGAGTAGCCGAACGGGTTGAGCAGCAGCGGTACGTGGTAGTGCTCGCCCGGCACGACGGCGAACGTGACCGTCACCTCCGGGAAGAACACTCCGGCGCCGCTGTCCCGGTGCGCGGGGGCGTCCTGCTGCGTCTCGGCTCGCTGCTTCGCGTCCTTCTCCTCGGAGTACGGCTCCACGGCGAAGCCGAGCCGTACGTGGGTGGTGCCCTCCGGCAGGGCCGGCAGGTCCTTGCACCGCCCGTCCGCGTCGGTCGCGGAG
>NZ_NEUB01000949.1:2786-6480 GCF_002910825.1 Streptomyces sp. SM1
CCCGCCAGTCCGCGTCCCGGCCCGCCCGGGCGGAGAGGTGGACGGCGACGCCCCCGGCGGGGCGGCCGGCGCTGGTGTCCAGGATGTGCGTGGACACGGAGGCGGTGGTGTCGGTGCTCATGTGCGTCAGTCCTCTGCGGCGTCGGCTGCGGCGTCGGCTTGTGCCCCGGTTCCGGCGTCTGCGTCGGCTTCGAGGAGACGGGCCAGCCGGATACGGTTGATCCTGCCCAGTTCGGTGCGCACGATCTCCCGCTCCCGCTCCGGCGTGTTGCCGAGCCGCTCCTTCACGGCGTCGCGCAGCTGCTCGCCGGTCCGGCCGGTGGCGCAGATGAGGAACACATGGCCGAACCTCTCCTGGTAGGCCAGGTTCAGCTCGAGCATCTCGGCCCTGAGCCCGGCCGCGGCGCCGGCCATCCCGCTCTGCTCCCGGGCGGAGACCGGGTCCCCGGGCCTGGGTCGCCCTATCGGCGGATGCCCGGCCATCGCCTCCTCCAGGTCCGCCGCGGTCAGCTCCGCCATGGCGGCGTCACTGGCGGCGTACAGGGCTTCGGCGGTGGCGTAGGGGCGGGCGGTGAGCAGTCGCCGGGCCCAGCCCGGGGCCGCGCAGACCTCGTGGAGCGCGGCGAGTGCCGCGTGCTCCTCCAGGGCGTTGAACCGGGCCAGGCCCGGCGGCGTGGATGTCGACGTCACGTGAGCCTCCGTGGCCGCGGGCGGCCGTGTGCTGCGAACGGGCGTGCCGACAGTGAACGCCGTCACGGACCATGCGTCAACAGTTTGTTGAAATATTCCGGTGGAGAAAGGCCGGTGGAGAAGGGGGGTCAGGCGCCCTTCTCGCGGTTCAGGTAGTTGTAGACGGTGAAGCGGCTGACTCCGAGCGCGCCCGCCACGGTCTCCACGCCGTGCCGTACGGCGAAGGCGCCGCGCGCCTCCAGGCCGCGTACGATCTCCTGCTTCGCCTTGCGGTCCAGATCCGCCAGCGGCATGCCGCTACGGCGTTCCAGGGCCGCGAGAATGTGGTCGAGGGAGTCCGCGAGCTGCGGCAGGCGCACGGCGACGGCGGCGGTGCCCTCCCAGGAGAGCACGACGTCGTCGGGCCCGGCCTCGTCCGGCGGGAGGAGTTCGCCGCCCATCGCGTCGACCAGCGGTTTCACCGCCGCGATGAACGCCTCCTCGCCGGTACCGGTCACCGGTGGTCCTCCTCGACCACGTTGATCTGGAGCGAGACACGGGTGGCGCCGGCCGTCAGGCTCCGGCGCAGCAGCGCGTCCACGGCGGTGAGCACCGCGTCGGCACCGCCCTCGGCCGTGTTGCCGAACGGCCCGACGTCCACCGCGTCCAGTTCCGCCGCCTCGACGACCTCCCGGGCCAGCACGGCGTGCGCGGGCGCCTCGTCGAGGTCGAAGGGCTCGGTCGTGAACTCCACTCTCAGTCGCACGGTGCCCCCCATTACCTTCCCGGCCTGTGCTTCTACCCAGATCGTCGCACCGCGGCGGAGCCGGTTCGCCCGCCACGAGGCGACCCTAACCGACCCGGAGACCCTCCGCCCCACCTGGGAACCGGCGAGGCCGGACGCCGTGCTCAGGGCCGGGGGCAGGTGTTCTCCCCGGGCTCCTGGTAGGTGCGGTACAGCGGTGACCTGTCGCGGCGTTCCTTCGGGAAGGTCACCACGGGGACCGGCTTGCAGACCGGCCACAGGCCCGCCGCACGTTCCGTTCCGGCGCCCCCCTTCGCGCCGGAACTCTCGTCGGCGAACGTGAAGACACCGCTCGCGCCCGGTACGCAGCCCGCGGCGCAGTGCTCGAGGGGGCTGCCGCGGCGCAGTTCGTCGTAGACGTCGTTGTGGGTCACGGCGTCGATGTCGCTGTCCCGGGCCGCCGCCACGGCGGTGCCCACGGCGGTGAGCGCGTCGTGGTACATGACCGCGTATCCGTCGTTGAGGGCGTCGGGACCTTCCTCGGTGAAGAAGCGGTCGTAGGAGCCGGTGAAGCGGGCGAATGCCTTCGGGACCCGTTCGTCGCCGTCGGCGCCGGCCCGCCAGCGGGGTGCGTCCACGGCGGCGGCGGTGACGATCTCGATGTTGTTGCGTTCGGCGATCCGGCGCATCGCGGCGGTCTCGGTGACGGGGTCACGGCCGGTACTGACGCGCAGGATGCGCAGCGGTTCGTCGTCCGGGCCGCGGTCACAGGAGCTGGTGCGGTCGATGGTCTCCAGGAAGGGCGGGAGATCGGCGTCGCGGCCGGCCAGGAACACGGTGCGGGCGTCGACCGCGCACATCGCGGACACCGCCCGCCGGAAGATCTGCGGAGTGCCCCGCGCCGGTCCCTTGATGCCCTGGTAGGTCTCGGTCCGCCGCTCCACCTCGTCCGGTGTGATGCCGTAGCGCGCGCCGAACTCCCGGCGGAAGACGCGGCGCAGGTTGGCGACGTAGTTGTCGTCCCGGTCGTCGGCGATCATGAACGTGTTCTTCCGGTCCACCCGGTTCGCGCTCACATAGCGCTGGAGCGCGTCGACGAACTGGTCCGTGGAGGGCGAGACCTTGAACAGGTAGGGGTCCTCCATGTCACGGGAGCTGAGCACGGCGCTGACTGCCGGGATCCGCGCGGGTCCCAGACCCTCCCGGACAGCGGCGAGCGTGGCGTCGTCGCTGTTGGGGAAGCCGATGGCGGCGACGACCGGGGCCTCGCCGCCGCGCCGTGCGGTCAGCGCGCCGGTCACGGGGGGCCAGTGGCTCAGGTCCTCGCCGACGTTGGCGAAGAGCAGCTGGACGGCGGTGTCGCCGGTGGCGGGGCCGTGGTTGTGGGCGTGCTGCGCGACGTAGGCGCCCTGGAGGGAGTGCCGGATCAGCTCCTTCGACATGGCCGCGCCCGGCTCGCGCGAGGTGTACGGCATGACGACGGCGACGCTCACCACCGGCTTGCCCGAGCGGCGCGCGGCCCGGTTCTCGGCTTCGATCCGGCCGAGTACGTCCGTGAGGCCGGGGGCGAAGCGGTACGCCTGCGAGGTGACGCCGACGCACTCCCGCCCGGGTCCGGTCCGCCGCAGCTCCCGGTCGGCGGTGCAGTAGTCGCGGTGCTGCCGGTGGCTGTCCAGGCCCCACCACGCCCCCGTCGTGATCAGGGCGGCGACCAGCGTCCACAGGGCCACCACGTCGACCAGGCCCAGCACGCGGAAGCGGAGCCGTCCCGGCAGCCAGCTCCAGGTCCGCCGGTCCCGCGGCCTCACCGTGCCGCTCCCGCGTCCGGCCGGCCGTCCTGCCAGCGGCGGTCCAGGGGCCAGTCCTCGCCGTTCCTGACCGAGCGGGGCCAGCGGATGGCGGCCTGGGCGAGGACCGCCCGGCCGGTCAGGTGCTGGGCGGACAGGAAGGACAGGTCCTGTCCGATCCGCTCGACCAGGGGCCGGTCGGCCTCGGCCAGTTCGTCCGCCGCGTACCACAGGGCGTGCAGCAGGCGGTTGATCGCCTGCTTCTCCAGGCCCGCTCCCGGGTCGGCGCGCAGATGGGCCAGGTCCCGGCTGCCCCGCGCGACCTCCTGGCACCGCGCGAACCAGGCGTCTCCCGGAGGGCGTGGCGCATGGGCGACGGTGCGCAGGGCGTGCAGCCAGTCGAGCGCGTCGCCGTCCGGGCGGACGAACTCCGCGTACAGCCGGTCGACGACCTCCCGCGCCTCCCCCGCCGCCAGCCGGTGCCACAGGAAGC
>NZ_NEUB01000950.1 GCF_002910825.1 Streptomyces sp. SM1
GTCCTACCTTTCAAGACGTGGGTCTGATCCGGTCATTCGTAGGATCGGAGGGCCCAGGGGTTCTGGGTATGGCTGCATGGTGGGCGCCGTTTGGATGGCTCAAAGGACTTGGCCGCCCGGAGCCCCGCGACGACTCGACCGCCAATTGGGAGACGCGACTCGATCGCTGCTGTAGGACAACGTCGGCGAGGTCGTCTGCGGGATCGATGTGACGACGAGCTGGCGGAGGGAACGTGCCCGAGATCTGGGCCGGAGTGGACATCGGCAAGACGCATCACCACTGCGTGGTGATCAACGCGGACGGCGAGCGGCTGCTGTCCCGCCGGGTCCTGAACGACGAGACCGAGCTGCTTCAGCTCATCGGCGACGTCCTGGAGATATCCACCGACGTGCTGTGGGCCGTCGACCTCAACCACGGCGGGGCCGCCCTGCTGATCGGCCTGCTGCTCAGCCACGGCCAGCCGATGGCCTACCTCACCGGCCTCGCGGTCCACCGAGCATCGGCCACCTACAAAGGCGAGGGCAAGACTGACGCGAAGGACGCCTTCGTCATCGCCGACCAGGCCCGCGTCCGACGTGATCTCGGCCTGCTGAGGCCCGGCGACGAGATCGCCATTGACCTGCGCACGCTCACTACCCGGCGCCTGGACGTGGTCTTCGACCGCACCCGGCAGATCAACCGTCTCCGCGCTCAACTGCTGGAGATCTTCCCCGCGTTGGAACGCTCGCTTGAGCTGACCAACAAAGGGCCGGTGATGTTGCTGACCGGCTACCAGACCCCGGCCGCGATCCGCCGCGCCGGCGCGAAGCGGATCGAGACCTGGCTGAAGAACCGCAAGGTCCGCGGCGCCGCCGCACTTGCGAAAACGGCTGTGGAGGCTGCCCAGGCGCAGCTGACGGCCCTGCCTGGCGAGACGCTGGCCGCCGCCATGGTGGTCCGCCTCGCGAAGGGGGTGATGTCCCTCGATGAGGAGATCGCCGAGCTCGACGCCCTGATCGAGGCCAAGTTTCGCGAGCATCCGCACGCTGAGGTGATCCGCAGTCTGCCCGGCATGGGCCCCAAGCTCGGTGCCGAGTTCATCGCCGCGACCGGCGGTGACATGGACGCCTTCGGCAGCGCCGATCGGCTGGCCGGCTTCGCCGGCCTGGCGCCCAGGCCACGCGACTCCGGCCGCGTCAGCGGCAACCTGCGCAGACCCAGGCGTTACCACCGTGGACTGCTGCGGAGCATGTACCTGTCGGCGATGGTCAGCACTACCACCTGTCCCGCCTCGAAGGCGTACTACCAGCGCAAGAGGAGCGAGGGGAAAGGACACAAGCAGGCTCTGCTGGCCCTCGCCCGCCGACGCCTCAATGTCCTGTGGGCGATGATCCGTGACGGACAGTGCTACCAAGGTTCACCTCCCGTCACGGCGGCGGCTTGACTTCATGATTGGGAAGTCCTTTCGTTTCCCGGTGTCGTCCCGTACGGCGCCGAGATCGGCGGAGATGTCGGCGGCGGCCGCCGCCACCTGTTCGCCGAGCCGGCTGCTGCTGCTCTCGGCGAACATCGCCCTGGTCCCGCACACGGACACCGACCCGACGACCTGACCGATCGGCCCGTGCACCGCGGCCGCCACGCTGGCCGCCTCCAGCTGCCGTTCGCCGACGCTCACCGCGTAGCCGACCGCCCGGATGACGGCTGTCTCCTCACGCAGTGTGGTGGCCGAGGTGATGGTGGCGTCGGTGACGCCGTGCAGGCTGTGGTGGGCGATGTAGTCCTCCCTCTCGGTATCGGGCAGGGCGGCGAGGATCGCCTTGGAGGAGGAGCCCGCGTGCAAGGGGTGGCTGGTTCCCAGGGCCACCGACATCCGGATCTCCTGGCGGGAGAGGACCTGGTCCACGTACACCCGCGACCAGCCCTGCCGCAGGGAGAGCGTCGTGGTCTGGCCGGTGAGTTCGGACAGGGCCACCAGGTGGCGGTGGGCGATGGCGGCGACGTCGAGTTCCCGCATCGCGGCGAGTCCGATGCTCAGGGCGCCGGGTCCCATCCGGTAGGACTTGGTGGCCTCATCGAGCACGAGGAACTTCTCCAGCACCAGCTCCCGGAGGATGCGGTGCACCACGGCCTTGGGGAGTCCGGTCTCCCGGGCGATCGCCGAGACGCCCTGGGCGTGCGGCGCACGCGCGATGGCGTCGATCACGGCGAGAGCCCGGGAGATACCGGAGCGGCCGGGGGTCGTGGACCCGGCGTCGTCGACGGTCATGAAAACCTCGGTCGGTCGGCCGGCCCGGATGTCCGGGCCGGCGTGAATGGGTCGGTCACTCGAGGGCCGGACGGCCTCAACTGCCGCCGTGGATCTCGGTGATGACCTCGATGTTGCCGCGAACCGCGTTCGAGTAGGGGCAGACGGCGTGTGTGATCTCCACCAGTTCCTCCAGGACGTCCTGCGGGCACTGAGGTGCGCTGACGTCGAGCCGTGCCGCGATGCCGTACGTCCCGCCCGGCACGGTGCCGAGGGTGACGGAGGCCGTCACGGTGACCGGGCCGGCCTTGACCCTGCGGCGGCGCTCGGCGACGGCGAGGGCGCTGCTGAAGCAGGCGGCGTATCCGGCGGCGAACAACTCCTCGGGGTCGGTACCGGTGTTGCCGTCCGTGCGCTCGGCCGGGCGCGTCAGCTCCACCTCCAGAGCGCCGGTACGGGAGGTGGCGCGTCCCGCGCGCCCGCCGGACACGTCGACGGTGGCGGTGTAGACGGGTGTGAAACTCCGCTCGGCGACGGCGGCGTGGGCCAGCGCATGGGCGGCGACCGCGTCCGCGAACGCGTCCGGCTGTTCCTCGGCGACGAAGTCCGTGCCGCCGTCGAGACGGACCAGGGGCGCGTCGGGGAACGCGGCGGTGACGACGTCGTTCATGCGGTCCAGTACGTCCTCGCTGCCGTGCAACAGCAGGGTCGGCACTCCCGCGAGGGACGCGGTGTCCAGCGTGTGGGCGAAGACGGCGCGGTAGGCGACGCCGTAGTCGGGGCCGACGCTGAGGTACTCGGCGACCTGACGGGTGCACGACTCGGCGGAGACGGTGGGGTACAGCCACCGGATCCGGTCCCACACGACCCGCAGGTGGCTGCCGTCGGTGTCGGGGGTGTATCCGGGGGCGTACCCGGCGGCCTTCTTCTCCCGCTCCTCGTCGCTGTACAGCGGGATGCCCTGGAAGATGAGGCTCAGCACGCGGTCGCGCTGGAGCAGCGTGGCCTCGGCGGACACGATCGCGCCGGTGTGCTGGCCGAGCAGGTGCACCTTCCGCAGGCCGAGGGCGTCGACGATCTGCCAGAGGGCGGACGCGTACTCGGGAATGGACCACTGCGACGGCGTCGGGTCCGACATGCCGAAGCCGGGGATGTCCAGGGCGACGACGTCCAGTCCGCGCGCTCCGAGCGCGGCCATGGCCGGCTCGTAGGTGGCGGAGGAGAGCGGCGACTGGTGGACGATGACCAGTGCGGGGCCGCCGGTGTCGCCGGAGCGGCGGTAGTGGACCTGGCCCCAGGGGAGTTCCAGGTAGCCGCGGTGCGACGAGCCCTTCATGTGAGTGGCGTGGATGCTCATTCGGACACCGCCAGCGCGGCCATGATCTCGACCACGTGCTTGATGCCCATGCGGTAGTCCTCGAGTCGGATGTGTTCGTTGGGGCCGTCGATGCCGGCGTCGGCGCGGGAGACGCCCACGCCCACGATCGGCACGTCGCCCAGGGAGCCCTGGTTGCCGATCCACTGGGTGTAGGGCTCGATGAGCGGCTCCGCGCCGTAGGCGGCGCGCGCGGTCTCGGCGACGAGGGTGACGAACGGGTCGGTGTGGTCGGTGTGGTGGGGGCGGCTGGTGGCCATCACCTCGACGGCGACGTCCTCGAAGCCGCCCTTCGCCAGGTGGGTGCGTACGGCGTCCAGCACCCGCTCCGGGTCCTGACCGGGCACCAGGCGGATCTCCACCTTGGCGGTGGCGGCGGCGGGGATGCCGAGGGTGACGTCCTCCGCGTTGTTGCCGCCTTCGATGCCCGCGATGGTCAGCGTCGGTACGGTGCGGATCGCGACGGCGGCCTCGGCGTCGGTGAGGCCGCCGGTGAAGGCGTCGACTCCCGCGCGCCGCTTCAGGAAGTCGCCGTCGAACGGCATCTTCTCCAGCAGGGCGCGTTCGTCGTCGGTGGGGACGCGGGCGTCGTCCGCGAAGCCGGCGACGGCCGGGGTGCCGTCGGGGTTGACCAGGGAGGCCAGGGCGGCGGTGAGCCGGGTCGTGGCGGACGGCAGCAGCACGGTGTTCTGGCTGGTCAGTTCACGCAGGAGGGTCTGCGCGGTGAAGCGCAGGTACAGGATGCCCTTCTCGCCGAGCTTCAGCAGCGGCCGGCCCTCGCCGTCCGTCCAGGAGTTCTCCCACAGGGCCGCGTCCGCGGCCAGCCGTTCGGCGTGCGCCTCGACGAAGCCGCCCAGTCCGGGGCTGTGCAGCCACTGCTTCCCCTCCATGATGTACCGGCTGGTGACCGGGGGCTCCTGCCCGGACAGACGCCAGGCCGCGGCGGCGTGCAGGCGTGACATCAGCGCACCCTTGTCGTCGGCCACACCCCGCGCGTAGAGCCGGCCGTCGTGGATCTCCGCCGCGTACGGGGGGCTGATCCACTCGGAGTCGTCGCCGGTGGGCTCGACCTCGACGTCGTAGTGGTTGAAGTGCAGCAGGCGCCGGTCGCCGCCGCCGATCTCGGCGATCACGTAGGGGTGCGACCTCTCCCACTCCACGATCTCGGCGGTGCCGCCCCAGCGTTCGGCGGAATCCCTGAGGAACACGGCCGTGGCCGCCATCTGCTCGGGCTCCTGGCGTCGGCTGCGCAGACGGCAGAGCTCCTGGAGCTCGGTGACGAATTCGTCGAAGTGCTCGTCGACCGCGTCGAGGGCGGCCTGCAGGTCGATCTCGGGCATGAGGGACGCTCCTGGTCTCGGGGGTGGCTCGGGGGCGCTGGGGGCCGCCGGGTCGTGACGTGTGCCGGGCGGAGGGGGCGGGTGCTCCGGATCCGCCGGCTCAGTGGATGACGACTCCGCCGTCGACGAACACGGTCTGCCCGGTCGTCATGGCCGCGGCGGGGCTGAGGAGGTGGGCGACGGTCAGAGCGACGTCGCGCGGGCCGGCCATCCGGCCGAGCGGGATGCTCGCCATCTTGTCCGCCATGTAGGTGTCGTCGGCCCGGACGTCCTCGGTCATCGCGGTCGGCACGATGGTCGGGCCGACCGCGTTGACGCGTATGCCGTCGGGTGCCCATTCCAGCGCCAGCACCCGGGCCATATGCATGACGCCTGCCTTGCTGACGCAGTAGGCGAGGGTGTCGAGCACCGCGATGTGACCGTTGGTGGACCCGATGTTGACCACGCTGGCCTCCCCGGCGGCGCGCAGTGCGGGGTAGGCCGCCTGCGACATCCGGAAGGTGCCGGTGAGGTTGACGTCGACGACCCGGTCGAAGTCAACCTCGCTGATGGTGGCGGCCGGGCCCCGGCCGACGATGCCGGCGTTGTTCACCAGGTGGTCCAGCCGCCCGTGGGCGGCGACGGCCTCGGCCACGGTGCGCCGGCAGGACTCCGCCGACGTGATGTCGACATGATGCCGGGTGTGCGGGCCGGCGGGGAGGGCGTCCTCCCACCGGTCCGGCGGCAGGATGTCCGCGGCGGCCACGGTGGCGCCCAGTTCGGCCAGGCGGGCCGTGATGGCCGCACCGATCCCGCGTGCGGCCCCGGTCACCAGGGCCACCCTCCCGTCGAACCGTACGGGGTCGGTGCCGTGGGCGCTCATGCGCCGATCACCGTGTTGTCCTCGGCCCAGAAGGCGAACCGCTTCTGCGCGGTGCGGATGATGAAGTGCGCGATCAGTCCCAGGACCGAGAGCACCACCAGGACCGCGAACATCCCCGCGATGTCGAAGTTGTAGTTGGTCTGGAGCAGCAGATACCCCAGGCCCTCCTTCGCTCCGATGAACTCGCCGACGACCGCGCCGAGGATGGCGAAGACGATGCCGATGTCGAGGCCGGCGAAGATGAACGGCAGTGCGCTGGGCAGCCGCACGCGGCGGAAGACGTCGGCCTTGCTCGCGCCGAACACCTTCAGCATCTGCACCCGGTCGGCGTCCGCCGATCGCAGCCCCTCGATCACGTTCACCAGCATGGGGAAGAAGGAGATGACGGCGGCCATCACGACCTTGCTGGTCATGCCGAAGCCGAACCACACCACGAACAGCGGCGCGAGGGCCACCTTCGGCACCGTCTGGAAGGCCACGATGTACGGCATCAGGGTCTTCTCGACCAGCCGGATCTGCGAGATCGCGGTGCCCAGCAGCAGTGCCGCACCGACCCCGATCACGAAGCCGTACAGCGACTCCAGCAGGGTCACCTTCATATGGGTCCAGAACAGCGCGTCGGACACCTGGGTCACCAGTGCCTCGGCGATGCTGGTGGGCCGCGGCAGCACGTACTCGTCGATGCCGAGGGCCGGGACCAGGTACTCCCACAGGAGCATGACCGTCACGAAGACACCGGGGACCAGCACCCATTCCGGGTGGTCCCGCAGGTCCCGGCGGCGCCGCGCGGGCCTGGCCTTCGGGTCCGGGGCCGGCGAGGCCGCGGCGGTCGCGTCCCCCGGAGCCGTGCCGTCGTTCTGCGGTTCCTTCTTGATCGTCACTGTCGGCGGCCTCATCAGTCCATCACACCTTGGGCGTTGAAGAAGGTACGGATGCGCTCCACGTACACGCCGGCCCGGTCGGACGCCATGACGCTCAGCTCACGCGGACGTTCCAGGTCGATGTCGATGACCTCGGCGATCCGGCCGGGCCGGGGGCTGAGGACGACGACCCGGTCGGAGAGGAACACCGCCTCGGGAATGGAGTGGGTCACGAGCACGACGGTCTTGCCGCTCTCCTTCCAGATGCGCAAGAGCTCGACGTTCATGTACTCGCGCGTCATGGCGTCCAGCGCACCGAACGGCTCGTCCATGAGGAGCACCGCCGGGTCGTGGACCAGGGCCCGGCAGATACCGGCCCGCTGCTGCATGCCGCCGCTCAGCTCGTCGGGGTACTTGTCCTCGAATCCGCCGAGCCCGACCATCTCCAGCAACTGGTCGGCACGCTCGCGGTAGACCGCCCGGTCGAGGCGCTGGACCTCGACCGGGACCATGACGTTCTGCAGGATGGTGCGCCAGGGCAGGAGGGTGGCGGCCTGGAAGACCATGCCGACCTCGGGCAGGGGTCCCTCCACCTCGCAGCCGGCCACGCGGACCGTGCCCCCGCTGCGGGGGATGAGCCCGGCGAGGATCTTCAGCAGCGTCGTCTTGCCGCAGCCCGACGGGCCCACGATCGAGACGAACTCGCCACGCCCGACCTTGAGATCGATGTCGGACAGCGCGTGGGTCGGTTCCGACTTCCGCGGACGGTAGATCTTGTGCAGCCCGCTCAGCTCGATCCAGCTGTCGTCGCTGGCCTGCGCGGCAGCCGCCGTACGCGGACGGCGCCCGAGGGTCTTGATGGCCATCGTGGCCTCCTGCCTTCCTGCTCCTGGCGTCGCCGCCGGCTACTTGGTGGCGCTCTTGGCCTTGCTGATGACGGCCGCCGCGTCGAAGTCGTTGACGTCCTTCAGCAGGCTGTCGTCCCACAGGGCCTTGATGTCCGGGTCCTCGGTGATGTTCCCGGCGGCCTTCATGTAGTCGGCCGTGCTGATCCAGGCCTCGTCGCTGATGGCACCCCAGTCCTTGAAGGACTCCGGCTCGCCCTCGGCGGGTGTGGCGGACGCGACCCAGGTCTTGAGGATCTCGGCGTCGTTCGCGATCCGGTCCTCGGCCTCCTGGCCGGACAGGATCGCCGGGAAGACGGCGTAGCCGTCCTTCATGGCGGCCTCGGGGTTCACGGCGGAGAACAGCATGCCCTTGTACGAGGCCCGCAGGAACCGGGTGATCTCGTCCTTCCTGGAGCGCAGGGTGTCCTCGCGGACCACGTAGGTCAGGGACCTGATCCCGTCGAACCGCTCACCGTTCTCCAGGTAGTCGAACTTCTTCCCGGTGAGTTCGATCGTGGTGTACGCCTGCGTGTAGAGGGCCAGGGCATCCACCTTGCCGCTCTCCAGCGCGGACAGCGCCTGGCTGCCGACACCGACCGGCACCAGGTCGACGTCCTTCTCCGGGTCCAGGCCGGCGTCCTCGACGAAGGCGCGGGCGTACGGGGCGGACCCCGACGCCAGGCTGATGACGCCGATCTTCCTGCCCTTGAGGTCCTCGGGGCTCGTGACCTCGCTGCCCGGCGCGGTGGCGATGCGCCACGGCCAGTTCTGCACGAGGCCGCCGACGGCGACGACCGGGACGCCCTTCTCGCGGGCGGCGAGGATGGCGCTGGCGTCGGAGGGACTGATGTCGGCGCTGCCGGAGGCAACCGCCTGCACCGCGGCGACCGAGCCGTCGGTGTTGATGGTCTTGACGTCCAGGTTCTCCTCCGCGAGGAAACCCTGCTCCTTCGCCACGGAGAAGGTGGCGACCTCCTCCTTGGGGCCGGTGACGGCGGAGGCGATGGCCAGCTGGATCGTCGCGGTCTTCTTCCCGGAGCCGTCCGAGGACCCGGCGGAGTCGGACGAACCGCCGCAGGCGGTGAGGCCGATCAGGGCGGACAGCGTCAGGGCGCTCGCGCCCGCCTTCATGCCTTGCTTCATCTTGCGTACCTCTGCTTGCTGCTCGGTGGAAAGGACGTTCGGCCGCGGAACGGGGCGCTGATCCCGGTGTCCGCGAGGTCGTTGTAGACGTGCTGTTCGGCGATCAGCCCGTCCCGCAGGACGAAGACGTCGACGTAGCGCACCCCTTCGAAGGGCAGCCCTCGCATGTCCTCGCCGTAGAGGGTGCCGAGCGAGGTGACCGTGACCAGGCCGTCGGGGGTGGCCCCCACCAGGTAGCGGTCGCGGCGCTTGCGCACCCACCGGTAGCGGCCCCGCTGGCCGGCGACCATGTCGGGGAGGGAGACGTAGACGGCTCCGGTGGGGAAGACGATGCGCGGTGCGGAGGCCAGCATCGCCTGGGCCTCCTCCAGTCTGCGGTCCTCGCAGTACTGGAGGTACCGGTCGACCGTCTCGGCCGGCGGGAGCTGTTCGGCGGTCATCAGTCGGACTTCCGCAGGGTCGACTCCCACTGGTCACGCAGCGGGTGCTCGGCCGGACCGCTCTCGGTGATGATCCGCATCAAGCGGACGAGGGCGGCGTCGCGCTGGTCGTCCAGCACGCGCTGCTCGTCCTCGGTGGGCTCCAGCGCGTCGAGTTCACCACCGGTGAGCACGCCGTGCCGCACGAGCAGCGCCTCCATACCGCGCAACCGCTGTGTGGTCACGTGGAGTTCGGTGCTGACCTGAAGAACCAGGTCGAACAGCTTGCCGATGTTGCGGTCGCGGAAGTAGTTGAACTCTTCGGACATGGTTCGCCTCAGTTCTGCGGCTTGGTGGCGGTCAGGACGGCCCAGGGGAAGTGCCACTCGCGGCGGTCGCCCCAACCCTCCGGGCGCATGCCCTCGCGACGCTCGTCGAAGGGCGTCCACCCGGCACCGGTCAGGCCGGCCTCCGCGCAGACCTTCAGGAGGTCGGCCCCGAACAGGTCGCGGAAGAAGGGCTCGTTGTTGCGCTCGGCATGTTCGAAGATCGTGGCGTCACGGAAGGTGTCCCCGGTGGGGTGGAACTCCAGGAAGACCATCGTGCCGCCGGGCTTGAGCAGCCGGGCCGCCTCGACGACGGTCTCGCGGACCGCCTCGGCCGGCATCTCGTGCAGCACCATGGTGCCGGTGACGACGTCGCAGGAGCCGTCCTCCAGACCGGTGTCGCGGCCGTCGCCCTGACGGAAGCTGATAGCGGCGCCGGCGTCCTCGGCCTCCGCGTGCGCCAGGCGCAGGCCGGGGGCGGCCAGGTCGATGCCGATGATCTCGGCCGTCGGGTACCTGGCGGCCAGCGGCCGGGTGCTCTTGCCGAAGCCGCAGCCGATGTCGACGACCCGGGATGCCTCGGGGACGTCGGGCAGAGCGGTCTCGGTGAAGAGGCGGTGGAACTTGTAGCCGTCGTTGTCCCGGAGCATCACGATCCGCGCGCCCAGCTCGTACACGTAGGCGCTGAGGTCGTCCGAGTAGAAGCTGCCGGGCTGGACGTGGATGTCGTAGTCGGTGTACCAGTCGGGCAGTTCGGTGTCCGGGGAGAGCCGGAGTTCGCCCTCGGGCCGGCCGGGAAGGTCGTCGAGCTGCTCGCGCAGTGTCCCGGCACGGCCGACCACGGCCGCGCCGACGGTCTTCCACAGCATCTTCTGCTGCACCCGCTCCAGGTGGCTGTACCAGGGGTACAGGCTCAGGCGCTGCAGGCGCTCCACCGCGCCGTCCACGTCGTCTGCCACCGGGCCGGTCGCCAGGTACTCCTCGGAGAGGGCCGGGTAGACGGTGTCGGACCAGCGCTTGCGCAGGGCCAGGACGAAGTCCACGGACGAACGTTCGTCGAGAGTGAGCTGGTTCTCGATATCGAGCATGTGCATCTCCTGAATCGGCATGTCTGCGGTGCGTGGGCGGGCCCGCCGGACGGGACGTGGCCGTGGCCATGGCCGCCGGGGGCGCGCTGGTGCAGGGGGGCCGGATCAAACGGGTGCGGAGCCACGGGGGCTCCGGCACCGGTGGGCCGGTCGCGAGGGTGTTTCGGGGAACGCCGGTACGCCGATGAGGGCCCGGGTGGGAGCGGTGTGTCGGCCGGGCGGTCGGTCCCCCCGTCGTGCCCGGGTGTGGCCGACGGTGAACGGGCGAGGTGAGGTGTGCGGTCCGGCGTCCGTGACGGGGCGGTTCCCGGAGATGGGGTGAACCGGCCGCCGCGAGGGACGGTACGGCTGTCGAGAGTGCGGTGAAGGTGGAGAGGTTCCGGGCTCAGACAGGCTCGGAGCGTTCGGGAGTTCGGGCGAGGAGTTCGGCGCCGTTGACGGCGTCGGTCAGGAAGGTTCCGGCGAGGCGGCCTTCGTACACTGCCTCCAGCGCGGTGCGCGGGGCGTTCGCGTCGCCGACGACATGCACGCGCGGTGCGTCGTCCCGGGCATCGAGCTCCCGGTACACCGCGTCGTCGGCCACCGGCAGTCCCACGTCCACGACGGCCGTGACGCCGGTGAGTTCTTCGGTACGGCCGCACAGCGTGTCCCGCAGGACGACGGTTTCCCCCCGGGCCGTCTCCACGTCACGCATGACGTGCGCGCGGATCCCCAGTTCTCCGAGGCGCCTGGTGAGCGCCAGCCTGGAGTAGGTGGTGATCTTCGAGGCGAACGAGGCCGTCGGCGACAGCATGTGCACCTGCGCGCCGGCGCCGGCGAGGGCCTCGGCGAGGGAGGCCGCCGTCCAGGTGCCCTGGTCGTCGCGGACGAGGACCGTCCCGCGCAGTGGCGAGGCAACGTCCCCGAGCGCGGCGACCGTCTCCATCACGTCGAACACGGGTGGCCCGCCGGGCAGTTCGCGTCGGCTGGGACGCGCGCCGGTCGCGACGACGACGTCGTCGAAGCCGTCCAGCCGCCCGCCGGGCACCAGTTCGGCCGCGGTCACCCGCTCTCCGAGGCATACCTCGACGCCGCTCGCGTCGAGTTCGCGTTCCAGGTCGGTGACCATCAGGCCCAGACGTTCCCGGCCGGGTACCGAGGCCGCTACGGAGATCCGGCCGCCGAGCGAGGGTCCGGCCTCGGCCAGGACCACGTCGTGTCCGGCGCGGTCCGCGGAGAGGGCGGCCTCCATCCCGGAGGGTCCTCCGCCGACCACCAGGACACGTCGGGCCGGGGCGTCCCCGGCCGCGCGCAGTTCGGCCCACTCGCGCTCGGCGCCGACCTCGGGGTTGACGACGCACGCGATCGGCAGACTGGCCTCGAGCCGTCCGACGCAGCCCTGGTTGCAGGCGAGGCAGGAACGGACGTCGTGGGCGTGCCCCTCCTCGGCACGGCGTACCAGGTACGGGTCGGCGATGTGCGGCCGGGCCAGTCCGACGAGGTCGGCCTCGCCGGCCGCGACGAGGTCCGCGGCCTCCGGCAGACTGTCGAGGCGGCACACCGCGAGCACCGGGAGGCCGGGGATCTCCTTCTTGAACAGGGCCGCGTGGTGCCGGAAGTGGGCGTGCCGGAAGCTCATGTCCGCCATCTGCGTGCTGAGTGAGTAGCTGCCGTGGTAGGCGGCGTGGCTCGCGTGGACGTACAGCAGCGGGTACTCCTGCCGCAGCCGGTCCACGATCTCGAGCATGTCCGGCGGCGTGAGCCCTCCGGGGAGGAACTCGTCCGTGCTCACGCGGATGCCCATGGGCAGGTCCGGCGCCTGTGTCCGCACCTCGGCCAGCACCTCGCGGGTGAACCGGAGCCGGCCGTCGGGGCTGCCGCCGTACGCGTCGGTACGGGTGTTGGTGAAGGGCGACAGGAACTGTTCCAGCAGGTGGCCGTGGCCGAGGTGAATCTCGACGCCGTCGAAGCCGGCCTGCCCCATCCGCCGTGCCGCGGCACCAAAGGCCCGTACGACGACGGCGATGTCGGAGCGTCCCATGGCATGCGGGACATGGGTCCCCGCGGCCCACGGTGTGGTACCGGGCGACCAGGCCGCGGTGCGCGTGGCGTCGCCGCTGGCCTGGCGGCCGGTGTGCAGCAACTGGGCGAACAGCCGTGTGCCGTGGGTCTGCACCGCGTCGGCGACGGCCGCGTAGGCGGGTATGGAGTCGTCGTCGAAGCTGCCGAGGCTGATGTGGCGGCCGGCGCTGGTCGGGTGGACCCGGATGCCCTCGGTGATGATCAGCCCCACTCCGCCGCGGGCGCGCTCGCCGTGGTAGGCGGCGTGACGCTCGGTCGGATGGTTGGCGTGGCCGAAATTCGTGGTGTGTCCCGGCACGAAGACCCGGTTCCGCAGACGCACGGAGCCGAGACTGACGGGCGAGAGAAGGACATTGACGTCGGAGCTGGTCACTCGTGACCCCCCATCCAAGGGCAGTGAACCCTACGACGTTCCGTTGACCGGTACGCCGTTCGATTGGATGGAACACTAGGAAGCGCCGCGCGGTGCGTCAATGTGTTACTGATGAGTAATTTAAACTGTTAACATTCGGGCACTCCCGACGCATCATCGCCATGTTTTCGGCCACGGACGAAGGATGCGTAGCGGCATGCAGCCCCCGGAAACGGCCAAGGGCCGCTTCCGGATGCCTCCGAAAGCGGCCCTGACCCGCGACTGTCACCAGTCGGGACGACAGGATTCGAACCTGCGACCCCTTGACCCCCAGTCAAGTGCGCTACCAAGCTGCGCCACGTCCCGCTGCGGGCTCACGCGGCGAACCGCATGATCACGCAGGTCAACCCTACCGCATCCCCGAGGTCGCGACGGCTGCCCCTCCGTCGACCCGAGCAGTCCGGCCGGGGACCGCATCACCGGCCGGCCCCGTGATCCCGTGTTTGTCCTGTCAAATGGTTGACATGACGCGGTGTCCCCGCGGAAGGTGAGCCGACAGGACAAGGACCGGGCCGGAGAGAGGCTTTCATGGTGGATGCGCTGGGTGTCGCCGTCGTCGGATTCGGCTGGATGGGGCGGGTGCACACCCAGGCGTACGCGCGCGTGCGGCACCACTATCCGCAGCTGGCCCTGCGGCCGGAGCTGGTCACCGTCGCCGAGGAGGTGCCGGGCCGGGCCGAGGAGGCCGCCGCGCAGTTCGGCTTCGCCTCGACGGCCCGCGACTGGCGTGAGGTGGCCGCCGATCCGCGCGTCCGGGCGGTCAGCATCACCGCCCCGAACTTCCTGCACCGCGAGATCGGTGTCGCGATGGCGGCGGCCGGCAAGCACATCTGGATCGAGAAGCCGGTGGGCCTCGGCCCCGAGGACGCGCGCGCGGTGGCGGACGCGGTCGCCGAGGCGGGGGTGCAGGGTGCGGTCGGCTTCAACTACCGCAACGCGCCCGCCGTGGAGGCGGCCCGCGAGCTGATCGACTCCGGCGGCATCGGCACGGTCACCCACGTGCGGGTGCGACTGTTCAGCGACTACGCCGCTCACCCGGAAGGCGCCCTGACCTGGCGCTACGAGCGGGAGCGAGGGGGCAGCGGAGTGCTGGGCGACCTGGCGTCGCACGGGGCCGATCTGGCCCGCTTCCTGCTCGGCGACATCGCCTCGCTGACCGCGGACACGGCCGTCTTCCTGCCCGAGCGGGCCCGTCCGGCGGGCGCCACGGCCGGCCACTCCCGCGCGGCGGGCGGTGAACTCGGCCCGGTGGAGAACGAGGACTACGTCAGCTGTCTGCTGCGGTTCGCCTCCGGGGCGCGCGGGGTGCTGGAGGCCTGCCGGGTCTCGGTGGGCGAACAGAACAACTACGGCTTCGAGGTGCACGGGACCAGGGGCGCGGTGTTCTGGGACTTCCGCCGGATGAACGAATTCGGCGTCAGCCGTGGCACGGCCTATCAGGACCAGCCCGTGAGCACCGTGTACGTCGGTCCGGGGGACGGTGAGTTCGGTGCGTTCCAGCCGGGTGCCGCCAATGCCATGGGCTATGACGACCTGAAGGTGATCGAGGCGTACCGCTTCCTTCGGTCCGTGGCAGAGGGAGCGCCGTACGGGGCCACGGTGGGGGACGCGGTGCACGGCGCCGTCGTGCTGGAGGCGATGGCGCGGTCGGCGGAGAGCGGGAGCTGGGTGACGGTGGACGGACCGGGGGCACTCTGACGTCTCTTCCTCGCCCCCGTCGCCCCGTCCCCGGGGCTGCGCCCCGGACCCCTTCGCGCAGTTCCCCGCGCCCCCGAGGTCGACGGCGAACACGCCGTCGGCGAGCGCGACCAGCCGTTCCGGCCCGCCTTCCGGAGTCGGTTTCCTCATGCGCACGACCGTAGGCAGGCCCGTCCCGGTGTGACGGCGTACACGCCTGGGCCGTCACCCGGCCACCGTCGGGGACGGCATGTTGTAGGGGGTCACCACCTGGATGGCGGAGGGCGGGGTGGGACCGGCGGGCGGCAGGGCGCCGTGGGCGCGCATCACGAGGTGGCAGGCCTCGCGCAGGTCGTGGCGGAGATCGTGGTGGAGCACGGCGGACAGCCGGTGCTCGCGCAGCAGCCGGGTGTTGTCGTGGTCGAGGTCGTGGGCGACGAACACGGCGCACTCGCGCCCGGCGTCCCCGAAGGCGCGCAGGGTCGCGATGTTGCCGCCGCCGATGGAGTACACCGCGCGGATCTCCGGGTCACGGTCGAGGGCGGCCCGGACCAGGTCGTACTGGGTGGCGTCCAGCCCTTGCCCCTCGGCGATCTCGACGAGGGCCCGCCCGGGGTGACGGGCGCGCATCGCGCCGCGGAAGCCCATCTCACGCTCCTCCTCGTTGCGGAAGAAGCCGCTGGAGAGGCTGGTGAGGACGTTGCCGGGCCGGTCGCCCAGCCACTGCCCCATCAGGTAGGCGGCGGTGGCGCCCGCCGCCCGGTTGTCGCTGCCGACATGACCGATCCGGGCACTCGCGGGCAGGTCCGTCACCAGGGTCACCACCGGGATGCCCGCCGCGGCGAGCCGGTCGGCGGCGGCCGTGATCTCGGGGACGTCCGGCGCCTTGAGGATCACGCCCTGCGAGCCGCGCCGGCCGATCCGGTCGAGGGTGGTGACCAGCTCCCCCGCCGGACCGGTCTCCCGGAAGTGGAAGCGGGAGCGGACCACCGCGGGGTGCAGGGAGGGCAGTTCGGCCTCCAGCGCGGCACGGACGGCGGTGGAGAACCGCTCCGGCGACTGCATCACGATGTCCACCATGAAGGTCCGGCCGACGAGGCGGACCTGGGTGCGCTGGCGGTCCAGGTCGGCTATCGCGCGGTGCACCTCCTGCGCGGTGCTCTCCCGCACTCCTCCCCGGCCGTTGAGGACGCGGTCCACCGTGGCCTCGCTCAACCCGGCCTGACGTGCTATTTCCCGGAGCGGGAAGGGGTGGCCCATACGACGGCTCCTGAGGGGTTTTTGATGGCATCCTGCCGGTTGTTCGAAGGGTTTGTACTGACAAGAATGACATCAGCCGCGTCGCTTCGTGACCAGACGTGACCAGAAGGGACGACCTCATGTCCGCATCCTCTTCCGTGGGGACCTCCGCGCCCGCCGCCTGGCTCTCGGAGCGGGACTGCGGCCTGGACGCCCTGCGCGTTCTCGTCGAGCAGCAGACCGACCCGGCCCCCTACCCGCACGCCGGTGCCGTCGAGCGGAACGTGCTGCTCTACGACGCCGAGCGGCTCGCCCTCGCCGACCGCCGCGCCGTGCAGGCCGAACTGGTGCGCGCGCTCGCCGACGGCCCGGGCATCGTGGTGGTCCGCGGCGCCTTCCCCGACCCGGCGGTCGTGGACCGGACCACCGCCGTCTTCGAGTCACTGATCGCGGAGCAGCGCGCCTCGGGCACCGCGGCCGGTGACCACTTCGCCAGGCCGGGTGCCAACGACCGGGTGTGGAACGCGCTGGAGAAGGCCGCCCTGTACGACCCGCAGGCGTTCGCCGACTACTACGCCAACGACGTGATCGCCCTGGTCTCCGAAGCCTGGCTGGGCCCCGGCTACCAGGTCACCTCCCAGGTCAACGTGGTCAACCCGGGCGGTGCCGCGCAGACCGTGCACCGCGACTACCACCTCGGCTTCCTGTCCAACGAGACCGCCGCCCGCTACCCGGCGCACGTGCACCGCCTCTCCCCGGTGCTCACCCTGCAGGGCGCGGTGGCGCACTGCGACATGCCCGTCGAGTCCGGGCCGACGCTCTACCTGCCGCACTCACAGAAGTACGGGCCCGGCTATCTCGCCTGGCGGCTCCCTCGGTTCCACGCCTACTTCGAGGAGCACCACGTCCAGCTGCCGCTCGCCCAGGGTGACGCGGTGTTCTTCAACCCGGCGCTGTTCCACGCCGCCGGCGCCAACCACTCGGCGGACATCCGGCGGATGGCCAACCTGCTCCAGGTGTCCTCCGCGTTCGGGCGGGCCATGGAGAGCGTGGACCGCGAGGCCGTGGCGGGCGCCGTGTACCCGGTGCTCCTGGGCCGCAAGGCCGAGGGCGCCGGGGAACAGTGGCTGGAGAACGTGATCGCGGCGAGCGCCGAGGGATACCCGTTCCCCACCAACCTGGACAACGACCCGCCGGTCGACGGTCTGGCCCCGCCCTCGGGGGCCGAGGTCGTGCGCCGGGCGCTGCGCGAGGGGTGGACCGCGCGGACCCTGCGGGACGAACTGCGGGCCGGCGCCAAGCGGCGCGAGAGCTGAAAGGAACCCGGAAGGACATCATGGGACTTCTCGACGACAAGGTCGTCCTCGTCAACGGCGGCAGTCAGGGCGTCGGGGCCGCCATCGCGCGGGCCGCGGTCCGTGAGGGTGCGGTCGTGGCCGTCAGCGGGCGGCGTCCGGAACCCGGTGAGGCGCTGGTCGCCGAGCTGACCGGGGGCGGCGGCAAGGCGATGTTCGTACGGGCCGACCTGGCGGACGCCGACCAGGCCCGGGCCTCGGTCACCCGGGTGGTGGAGGCGTACGGCCGGGTCGACTGCCTGGTGAACTCCGCCGGGCTGACCTCGCGCGGGACACTGCTGGACACCACCCCCGAACTGTTCGACCAGCACATCGCGATCAACCTCAAGGCGCCGTTCTTCGCCATGCAGGCCGCCGTCGCGGACATGGTGCGGCGCGAGGAGCCCGGCACGGTCGTCAACATCATCACCTCGTCGGCACACGGCGGCCAGCCGTTCCTCGCGCCGTACGTCGCCGCGAAGGCGGGCCTGATAGGCCTGACCCGGAACGCGGCGCACGCCCACCGCTGGGACCGGATCCGGATCAACGGCCTGAACATCGGCTGGACCGCCACCGAGGGCGAGGACGCCACGCAGCGCGCCTTCCACGCCGCCGGGGACGACTGGCGCGAACAGGCCGCCGCGCGGCTGCCGATGGGCAAGCTCGGCCAGCCGGACGAGATCGCCGACTTCGTGGTCCTGCTGCTCTCCGACCGTTCCGGGGTGGTCACCGGGTCCGTGATCGACTGGGACCAGAACGTCCTCGGCGGCCTCGACTGACCCTCCCCGCCCTCCACCCGTACGCACCAGCACGCATCACTACGCGCCACTACTTCACCCAAGGAGCACGTCCCCATGCGTATCGGAATCCTCGGTCTCGGCCGCATCGGCGCCTTCCACGCCGAGACCCTGTCCGGGCTCGACGCCGTGGAGTCCCTCGTCGTGTCCGACCCGTTCGCGGAGGCCGCGAAGGCCGCCGCCGAGCGGTTCGGCGCGGAGGTCGCGGACTCCCCCGAGGCGGTGCTCGCGGCCGGCGTGGACGGTGTGGTCGTGGCCGCCGCGACCGACGCGCACCCGGCGCTGATCCTGGCCTGTGCGGAGGCGGGCGTGCCCGTCTTCTGCGAGAAGCCCGTGGCCCGCACCATGGCCGAGGGTGTGGCGGTGCTGAAGGCCGTCGAGGGACGGGACGTGCCGGTCCAGATCGGCTACAACCGCCGGTTCGACGCCGGCTTCGTCGCCGCGCGGGCCGCCGTACGGAGCGGGGAGCTGGGCACGCTGCACACCGTGCGCTCGACCACGCTGGACCCGGCGCCGCCGCCGGCCGCGTACATCGCCGCGTCCGGGGGCATCTTCCGGGACTGCTCGGTGCACGACTTCGACATCATCCGCTGGGTGACCGGCCGGGAGGTGACGGAGGTGTACGCGGCCGGCGGCAACCGGGGCGCCGACTTCATCAGGGAGGCGGGCGACGCCGACACCACCGGCGCGGTCCTCACCCTGGACGACGGCACCCTCGCGGTGGTCTCCAACAGCCGTCACAACGCCCGGGGCTACGACGTCCGTATGGAGATCCACGGCTTCCGGGACTCCATCGCGGTGGGCCTGGAGGACAAGCTGCCGCTGCGGTCGGTGGAGCCGGGCGTGACCTTCCCCGGGGGCACCCCGCACGACTTCTTCATGGACCGCTTCACGGCCGCCTACCGTGCCGAGCTGACGGCGTTCACCGAGGTCGTGGCGGGCTCGCGCCCCTCACCGTGCACCATCTCCGACGCGCTGGAGGCGGGCTGGATCGCCGAGGCGTGCACGCTGTCCCTGCACGAGCACCGCCCCGTCACCGTCGAGGAGGTACGGCACGCATGAGCGAGTCCGGCCGGGAACCCCTGCGCATCGGAATCCTGGGAGCCGCGCGGATCACCGAGCGCTCCCTCGTCGCCCCGGCCCGGGCCGGTGGCCACCGCCTGGTCGCGGTGGCCGCCCGCGACCGCTCCCGCGCGGAGGCCTTCGCCGAGGCGCACGGGGTGGAGCGGGTTCTCGGTTCGTACGCCGAACTGCTGGCCGATCCCGAGGTCGAGGTCGTCTACAATCCGCTCGCCAACGGCCTGCACGGGCCGTGGAACCTGGCGGCGCTGGCGGCCGGCAAGCACGTCCTGTCGGAGAAGCCGTCGGCGAGCAACGCGGCGGAGGCGGTGGAGGTGCGGGAGGCTGCCGCGACGTCCGGCGCCGTCTTCATGGAAGCCTTCCACTACCTCTTCCATCCGGTCACCCGGCGGCTGCACGAACTGCTGGCCTCCGGTGAGCCCGGCGAACTCCGCCACGTGGAGGCCATGGTGGCGATCCCGGCCCCGGAGGCCACCGAC
>NZ_NEUB01000951.1 GCF_002910825.1 Streptomyces sp. SM1
GTCAAGCCGCCGCCGTGACGGGAGGTGAACCTTGGTAGCACTGTCCGTCACGGATCATCGCCCACAGGACATTGAGGCGTCGGCGGGCGAGGGCCAGCAGAGCCTGCTTGTGTCCTTTCCCCTCGCTCCTCTTGCGCTGGTAGTACGCCTTCGAGGCGGGACAGGTGGTAGTGCTGACCATCGCCGACAGGTACATGCTCCGCAGCAGTCCACGGTGGTAACGCCTGGGTCTGCGCAGGTTGCCGCTGACGCGGCCGGAGTCGCGTGGCCTGGGCGCCAGGCCGGCGAAGCCGGCCAGCCGATCGGCGCTGCCGAAGGCGTCCATGTCACCGCCGGTCGCGGCGATGAACTCGGCACCGAGCTTGGGGCCCATGCCGGGCAGACTGCGGATCACCTCAGCGTGCGGATGCTCGCGAAACTTGGCCTCGATCAGGGCGTCGAGCTCGGCGATCTCCTCATCGAGGGACATCACCCCCTTCGCGAGGCGGACCACCATGGCGGCGGCCAGCGTCTCGCCAGGCAGGGCCGTCAGCTGCGCCTGGGCAGCCTCCACAGCCGTTTTCGCAAGTGCGGCGGCGCCGCGGACCTTGCGGTTCTTCAGCCAGGTCTCGATCCGCTTCGCGCCGGCGCGGCGGATCGCGGCCGGGGTCTGGTAGCCGGTCAGCAACATCACCGGCCCTTTGTTGGTCAGCTCAAGCGAGCGTTCCAACGCGGGGAAGATCTCCAGCAGTTGAGCGCGGAGACGGTTGATCTGCCGGGTGCGGTCGAAGACCACGTCCAGGCGCCGGGTAGTGAGCGTGCGCAGGTCAATGGCGATCTCGTCGCCGGGCCTCAGCAGGCCGAGATCACGTCGGACGCGGGCCTGGTCGGCGATGACGAAGGCGTCCTTCGCGTCAGTCTTGCCCTCGCCTTTGTAGGTGGCCGATGCTCGGTGGACCGCGAGGCCGGTGAGGTAGGCCATCGGCTGGCCGTGGCTGAGCAGCAGGCCGATCAGCAGGGCGGCCCCGCCGTGGTTGAGGTCGACGGCCCACAGCACGTCGGTGGATATCTCCAGGACGTCGCCGATGAGCTGAAGCAGCTCGGTCTCGTCGTTCAGGACCCGGCGGGACAGCAGCCGCTCGCCGTCCGCGTTGATCACCACGCAGTGGTGATGCGTCTTGCCGATGTCCACTCCGGCCCAGATCTCGGGCACGTTCCCTCCGCCAGCTCGTCGTCACATCGATCCCGCAGACGACCTCGCCGACGTTGTCCTACAGCAGCGATCGAGTCGCGTCTCCCAATTGGCGGTCGAGTCGTCGCGGGGCTCCGGGCGGCCAAGTCCTTTGAGCCATCCAAACGGCGCCCACCATGCAGCCATACCCAGAACCCCTGGGCCCTCCGATCCTACGAATGACCGGATCAGACCCACGTCTTGAAAGGTAGGACCACCATCATGTGCCGGCATTCGACGCCGTTCCCCGGGGCCGACACGAAGGCCGACGGCGACTCATCGTCAGCGACGCTGCGCTCGGAAGAATCGAATGACAACTTCGAGTTGAGGCACGGCCCTCACGCGAGACCTCTTTGGGGAGGGCGGCGTCAGCGAGGCCGCTCGTACTTCCTGGTCTACCTTCCGCGTCCCCGCGGGCAGAACGTGGTGTACACCCGCAGTGGCTGCAGCGTCGTGGAGTTACGACAAGCCTGCCTACGGGCGCTCCGCTGCGTCGCGCCAGTAGTCGGCGAGCATCTCGCCCGGCCAGGCGGGCTGACGGGCAGAACCTCGGGGCCCCATTTCCTGAAAGTAGGGGGCCAAGTCAATCACCGGCGTCCCGTCGACCGCGTCGAGGTCGGTCACCAGAAGGTCGCGGCCGTCCACACTCAGCAGCCTCGGGTAGCTGACAGCCAACTGGTTGGGGCGCCGATGGTTTCGGTGGACGAAGGTTCCGGTCGCCGGCCACCGCACGTTGCCCCTGGGGCTGCGGGCGTGGAGCTGCACGTCCTCGGGCTGTGCCAGGTGGAAGCGCCACGTCACAGTCAGGTGGGAGAACTCGTCGATTCCCTGCAGGGTTTCGAGGGGGTACGCCTCGTTGAGTCGGATCACCGACTGGACCCCGCCCTGGTAATCGTCCTGGACGCGGGTGTGGCCGCCGACGACCGTTGCGATCGATTCGACCTCGTACGTCGTCACCGGTATTGGTTCCTCTCCTCGGACGAAGCTGGTCCGCGGGTTGCCATGAGGCATCGAACGTCCGCGTCGCGATTAGCCTATGGCCCGGAGCATGCCGCGTGCCCGGCGGTCCAGCGCGGTGACATGGCGGCCTCCGCGTTGCCGCACGGGCGAGAGGTCGCTCTGGATTCGGACGATGACGTCACGCGTCCGGCCGGACTGGACGCCCGTCATGGCGTCAAGTGCTTCGTTCCAGGTTGCACACGCCTCGTCGAGGTTTCCCCGCTGGACCTGGACGGCGCCGAGGTAGCCGAGCGTCACGCTGTGGGTACGGGCGAACTGCTGACGCCGGCGCGTGGCCACACTCCGCTTGAAGTGGATCTCCGCGTCGAGGGGCTGACCTATATCGCGCAGAGCGCAGGCCGTCTCGTGGGCGAGGGAGGCTTCCTGGAAGAAGCCGACGCGGGCAGGCGCTTCGTTGGTGTCGGCCCGGGCGAGGTCTCGCTCTGCGCGGCTAATGGCCGCGAGGGTGCCGGCTCGGTCGCCGTCGGCCGCAAGTGCGCGGGCGTGGACGATCGCCAGCAGCGCCCTCTCGCGGTGGCTGGCCTGGCCGTAGCGGTCGCGGGACATCGAGGCGTCCGCCAGAGCGAGTGCCCTGCGCGGGTGCCCGAGGTCGACGGCCTGGTGGGCGAGGGCGCGCAGGACGTGGCCGCCGAGCGGTCCGTCGCCGGCTTCCGCCGCGATCCTGGCGGCAATGGTGAGGTAGCGCTGGGCAGTGCGGTGTTCGCCGGCGTCGAAGGCCATCCAGCCGGCGAGGTACGTCATCTCTGCGACGGCGGAGTGCGCGACGCGGCGGAGCTGATCGGTACGGAATCGGCCGCCGAGCAGCGGCACTGCCTCGTCGAGCAAGTGGCTGGCGAGGGCTTTGCGGCCGGTTGCGACTCTGTTGCTGAATTGCCTGCAGGGGTGCGGGGCGGCCCGGCATGATCGTTGGTGCGGTCGTTCTGTATGCCCCGGCCGTAGGGGGTCGGTGCGGTGTCCATGCGGCCGGGGGGATTGCCGCCCGTTCCTGAGCAGACCGCCAGGACGGCTCGCGCCGCCTTCCCCGGTGGCAGCCTGCCCATGCGCCTGCGTGACCACCTTGCCGAGGTCTTCGACGACGCGTTGTTCACCGATGCGTTTCCCAGCCGTGGGGCTCCCGCCCAGTCCCCGGCGCTGCTTGCCCTGGTGACGGTGCTGCAGTTCACCGAGAACCTCACCGACCGGCAGGCCGCGGACGCGTCACGGGACCGTCTTTCGTGGAAGTACGCGCTGGGCACGGAGCTGTCCGATGCCGGCTTCGACTTCTCCGCGTTGTCGAAGTTCCGTGCCCGGCTGGTCGGGCACGGCCTGGAACGGACGCTCTTCGACAGGCTCGTCGAGCACTGCCGCGAGGCCGGGCTGATCAAGGC
>NZ_NEUB01000952.1 GCF_002910825.1 Streptomyces sp. SM1
GTCAAGCCGCCGCCGTGACGGGAGGTGAACCTTGGTAGCACTGTCCGTCACGGATCATCGCCCACAGGACATTGAGGCGTCGGCGGGCGAGGGCCAGCAGAGCCTGCTTGTGTCCTTTCCCCTCGCTCCTCTTGCGCTGGTAGTACGCCTTCGAGGCGGGACAGGTGGTAGTGCTGACCATCGCCGACAGGTACATGCTCCGCAGCAGTCCACGGTGGTAACGCCTGGGTCTGCGCAGGTTGCCGCTGACGCGGCCGGAGTCGCGTGGCCTGGGCGCCAGGCCGGCGAAGCCGGCCAGCCGATCGGCGCTGCCGAAGGCGTCCATGTCACCGCCGGTCGCGGCGATGAACTCGGCACCGAGCTTGGGGCCCATGCCGGGCAGACTGCGGATCACCTCAGCGTGCGGATGCTCGCGAAACTTGGCCTCGATCAGGGCGTCGAGCTCGGCGATCTCCTCATCGAGGGACATCACCCCCTTCGCGAGGCGGACCACCATGGCGGCGGCCAGCGTCTCGCCAGGCAGGGCCGTCAGCTGCGCCTGGGCAGCCTCCACAGCCGTTTTCGCAAGTGCGGCGGCGCCGCGGACCTTGCGGTTCTTCAGCCAGGTCTCGATCCGCTTCGCGCCGGCGCGGCGGATCGCGGCCGGGGTCTGGTAGCCGGTCAGCAACATCACCGGCCCTTTGTTGGTCAGCTCAAGCGAGCGTTCCAACGCGGGGAAGATCTCCAGCAGTTGAGCGCGGAGACGGTTGATCTGCCGGGTGCGGTCGAAGACCACGTCCAGGCGCCGGGTAGTGAGCGTGCGCAGGTCAATGGCGATCTCGTCGCCGGGCCTCAGCAGGCCGAGATCACGTCGGACGCGGGCCTGGTCGGCGATGACGAAGGCGTCCTTCGCGTCAGTCTTGCCCTCGCCTTTGTAGGTGGCCGATGCTCGGTGGACCGCGAGGCCGGTGAGGTAGGCCATCGGCTGGCCGTGGCTGAGCAGCAGGCCGATCAGCAGGGCGGCCCCGCCGTGGTTGAGGTCGACGGCCCACAGCACGTCGGTGGATATCTCCAGGACGTCGCCGATGAGCTGAAGCAGCTCGGTCTCGTCGTTCAGGACCCGGCGGGACAGCAGCCGCTCGCCGTCCGCGTTGATCACCACGCAGTGGTGATGCGTCTTGCCGATGTCCACTCCGGCCCAGATCTCGGGCACGTTCCCTCCGCCAGCTCGTCGTCACATCGATCCCGCAGACGACCTCGCCGACGTTGTCCTACAGCAGCGATCGAGTCGCGTCTCCCAATTGGCGGTCGAGTCGTCGCGGGGCTCCGGGCGGCCAAGTCCTTTGAGCCATCCAAACGGCGCCCACCATGCAGCCATACCCAGAACCCCTGGGCCCTCCGATCCTACGAATGACCGGATCAGACCCACGTCTTGAAAGGTAGGACACCGCCATGTCGGAGCTTCTCGTCGACTTCATCACCTCCCTCGACGGCCACGCGTCCGGAGAGGGATGGCCCGGTTTCTGGGGCCTAGAGGGCCCGGAGTACCTCGCATGGCTCGTTGAGCAGCCCGAGGCCACCTACCTGATGGGAGCGAACACCTACCGCCTGATGTCGGGCTTCGCCGCGGGCGAGGTCCCGGCCGGCCTGGACGAGTTCAGGCCCGAAGAAGAGGCGTCCGTCGACGAGCTCACTCAAGCGTCCAAGGTGGTGTTCTCCTCCTCACTCGAGGAGCCACTCACGTGGGCCAACTCCACGCTCGTCCGCGACGACGCCGTCGAGACGGTCCGCGCCATGAAGTCGAGTGGCTCGGGGCTCCTCAGCACGATCGGCAGCCTCAGTTTGTGCCGGTCCCTGCTGCGGGCCGGACTCGTGGACCGCTTCCGGGTCGTGATGTTCCCGGTGATCACCGGGGCCACGGGCGAGGAACGCATCTACGACGGCTATCCGGACGTCGCCCTCGAGATGACCGAGCACCGCACCTTCGACGGCCGCATCCAGCTGGTCGAGTACAGGCCCCGCGTGCTGGAGCACCCGCCGCTCGGCGCCCCCGCGTGACGTCGCCCCATCCGCCGGCCTGGACACCCGCCAGGCCGGCGCCAGTTCGGCCCGTTCGGCCTGGTCGTCGTCGGCATCGTGCGAGTCGAAGAAGACGCAGTACCGGCCGCTCGGGTCGACGATGCCCGAAGCCCCCCAGAGCCGGCCGACTTCCCCGATCGCCGCTGCTTCCGTCGTGAACGTGGCGGCGCGGGTGGCAAGCTGCGCGAGCTCCGCTTCGAGTTGGACTGCGAAGCCGTACGCATTCCGTACTGGCTCGCGCCCGGACAACGAATTGTGCTGCTGACGGTCTTCCGTAGGACGAGGATGCGTGAAGCGGCGGAAGTCGAGCGTGCGCATCAGGCCCAGAAGGTCTGCGAAGCCGAGCGCCATGCCCAGCACACGTACGAGCGGCGCAAGGAGAGCTGATGAATCACAGTACGTGGAGGACGCGCGGGACCCGGCAGCTCGCGGGTGGGGCGGTGGAGTACGACCAGGAGTACGTCGAGGCGCGGCTGGCCGGCGATCTTGGACAGGCGGTTTACAGCCGTCGGATCGAACTCGGCCTGTCCCAGGCGGAGCTGGCAGAGCGGGCCGGGATGACTCAGCCCCAGGTCTCCCGGATGGAGGGCGGCGACACCTGAGGGGCCCCGAAGATCCCGGACAGGGACCCAATAGGGTTGTCCTGTAAGGAATCGAGGGAAGAAGCAAGTGGCACGTCCAAGTCCGTACTCGCCGGAGTTCCGCGAAGAAGCGGTCCAGCTGGCCCTGAAATCAAACAAGCCCATCGCCCAGGTCGCCCGGGAACTCGAGATGAATCCCGAGACGCTCCGCACCTGGGTGCGCCGACACGAGCGCGAGCACGGGAAGCAGACCGAGCCGCTCGCCGTGGACGAGCGGGCCCGGCTCAAGGAACTCGAACGCCGCATTCGCGAGGTCGAGATGGAGAACGCCTTCCTAAAAAAATGCGCGGCGTACTTCGCGAAGGATCCCCGGTAGCGAGCAAGTACGAGTTCATCGAAACGATGCGACTCGATACCGCGGAGTACGCGTACCCCGTCGAGTTCATGTGCGAACACCTCGGCGTGTCCAAGTCGGGCTACTACGGCTGGCGGTGCCGTCCCGATTCAGTGACGGCCCGGCGGCGCGAGGAATTGAAGCTGCTTGTCAATAGAGCGTTCGGCATGTCCGACAGCACCTACGGATACCGGAGAATCCACGCCCAGCTGCTGCGCTGGGGCCACGCCGCCGGCCCCGAACTCGTCCGTCAGCTGATGCGTGAGCTGGGCCTGGTACCCTGCCAGCCCCGTCCGAAGCGGTGGTCCCTCACCCAGGCAGTCGCAGGCTCGGTGCCAGATCTCGTCGGCCGCGACTTCACCGCAGAAACTCCTGGCGAAAAGCTCGTCGGCGACATTACTTACATACCCACCGGCGAGGGGTGGCTGTATCTGGCGACCGTTATCGACTGCTGTACGAAGGAGGTCATCGGTTATGCGATGGACGACCACTACCAGACGCCGCTGATAGCCCGGGCCGTCCGCAACGCGGCACGGAATCGCAGGCTCGCGAAGGGCGCAATATTCCACT
>NZ_NEUB01000953.1 GCF_002910825.1 Streptomyces sp. SM1
GTCAAGCCGCCGCCGTGACGGGAGGTGAACCTTGGTAGCACTGTCCGTCACGGATCATCGCCCACAGGACATTGAGGCGTCGGCGGGCGAGGGCCAGCAGAGCCTGCTTGTGTCCTTTCCCCTCGCTCCTCTTGCGCTGGTAGTACGCCTTCGAGGCGGGACAGGTGGTAGTGCTGACCATCGCCGACAGGTACATGCTCCGCAGCAGTCCACGGTGGTAACGCCTGGGTCTGCGCAGGTTGCCGCTGACGCGGCCGGAGTCGCGTGGCCTGGGCGCCAGGCCGGCGAAGCCGGCCAGCCGATCGGCGCTGCCGAAGGCGTCCATGTCACCGCCGGTCGCGGCGATGAACTCGGCACCGAGCTTGGGGCCCATGCCGGGCAGACTGCGGATCACCTCAGCGTGCGGATGCTCGCGAAACTTGGCCTCGATCAGGGCGTCGAGCTCGGCGATCTCCTCATCGAGGGACATCACCCCCTTCGCGAGGCGGACCACCATGGCGGCGGCCAGCGTCTCGCCAGGCAGGGCCGTCAGCTGCGCCTGGGCAGCCTCCACAGCCGTTTTCGCAAGTGCGGCGGCGCCGCGGACCTTGCGGTTCTTCAGCCAGGTCTCGATCCGCTTCGCGCCGGCGCGGCGGATCGCGGCCGGGGTCTGGTAGCCGGTCAGCAACATCACCGGCCCTTTGTTGGTCAGCTCAAGCGAGCGTTCCAACGCGGGGAAGATCTCCAGCAGTTGAGCGCGGAGACGGTTGATCTGCCGGGTGCGGTCGAAGACCACGTCCAGGCGCCGGGTAGTGAGCGTGCGCAGGTCAATGGCGATCTCGTCGCCGGGCCTCAGCAGGCCGAGATCACGTCGGACGCGGGCCTGGTCGGCGATGACGAAGGCGTCCTTCGCGTCAGTCTTGCCCTCGCCTTTGTAGGTGGCCGATGCTCGGTGGACCGCGAGGCCGGTGAGGTAGGCCATCGGCTGGCCGTGGCTGAGCAGCAGGCCGATCAGCAGGGCGGCCCCGCCGTGGTTGAGGTCGACGGCCCACAGCACGTCGGTGGATATCTCCAGGACGTCGCCGATGAGCTGAAGCAGCTCGGTCTCGTCGTTCAGGACCCGGCGGGACAGCAGCCGCTCGCCGTCCGCGTTGATCACCACGCAGTGGTGATGCGTCTTGCCGATGTCCACTCCGGCCCAGATCTCGGGCACGTTCCCTCCGCCAGCTCGTCGTCACATCGATCCCGCAGACGACCTCGCCGACGTTGTCCTACAGCAGCGATCGAGTCGCGTCTCCCAATTGGCGGTCGAGTCGTCGCGGGGCTCCGGGCGGCCAAGTCCTTTGAGCCATCCAAACGGCGCCCACCATGCAGCCATACCCAGAACCCCTGGGCCCTCCGATCCTACGAATGACCGGATCAGACCCACGTCTTGAAAGGTAGGACGGACCATGGCAGCAGACCGGCGCACCGTCATCGAGAACTGCGCGATCGCGACCGTCGACGCGAAGGACACCGAGTACGCCTCCGGTCACCTCGTCCTCGCCGGAAACCGCGTCGAGTCCCTCGGCCCCGGCAGGGCCCCGGAAGGGCTGGAGAACGTTGTACGCCGGATCGACGCCACCGGGCATCTGGTGACCCCCGGCCTGGTCAACACCCACCACCACTTCTACCAGTGGATCACCCGGGGGCTGGCCACCGACCACAACCTGTTCGACTGGCTGGTCGCCCTCTACCCCACCTGGGCCCGCATCGACGAGCCGATGGTGCGCGCGGCCGCCCGGGGCTCGCTCGCGATGATGGCGCGCGGCGGCGTCACCACCGCCATGGACCACCACTACGTCTTCCCGCGGGGCACCGGCGACCTGTCCGCCGCGGTCATCGGCGCCGCCCGGGACATGGGCGTCCGCTTCACCCTCGCCCGCGGCTCCATGGACCGCGGCGAGAAGGACGGCGGGCTGCCCCCGGACTTCGCCGTCGAGACCCTCGACGACGCGCTCGCCGCCACCGAGGAGACGGTGCGCCGGCACCACGACACCTCCTTCGACGCCATGACCCGGGTCGCCGTCGCCCCCTGCTCACCCTTCTCCGTCTCCACCGAACTGATGCGTCAGGGAGCCGAGTTGTCCCGGCGTCTCGGTGTGCGCCTGCACACCCACGGTTCGGAGACCGTGGAGGAGGAGAAGTTCTGCCACGAGCTGTTCGGCATGGGTCCGACCGACTACTTCGAGTCCACCGGCTGGCTCGGTGAGGACGTGTGGATGGCGCACTGCGTCCACATGAACGACTCCGACATCGCCGCCTTCGCCCGCACGGGGACCGGCGTCGCCCACTGCCCGTCCTCCAACGCCCGTCTCGGCGCCGGTATCGCCCGCGTCCCCGACATGCTCGCGGCCGGCGTCCCCGTCGGCCTCGGCGTGGACGGCACGGCCTCCAACGAGTCCGGTGAACTCCACACCGAACTGCGCAACGCCCTGCTCGTCAACCGTCTCGGCGCCCACCGCGAGGCGGCCCTGAACGCCCGGCAGGCGCTGCGGCTCGGCACCCACGGCGGAGCCCAAGTGCTGGGCCGGGCAAGCGAGATCGGGTCCCTGGAGCCCGGCAAGCTCGCCGACCTGGTGCTGTGGCGGATGGACACTCTCGCGCACGCCTCCATCGCCGACCCGGTGACCGCGCTGGTCCTCGGCGCGGCGGCCCCGGTCACCGCGTCCTTCGTCAACGGCCGCCAGATCGTGGAGAACGGCCGGCTGCTCACGGCCGACGAGGACGAGATCGCCCGCTCGACCCGCGCGGAGGCGCGGCGGCTGGCCGAGATCGCCGCGAAGGGCTGAGCCCCGTTGACGTCTCCGGCCGGGAGGGACGGCTCCCGGCCGGAGACCGTGGACCCCGCCGGGGGCCACACGGTGGCCGTCTCCGGGGCGCGCGCGACAGTGGGCCCCGGAGACGGAACTGCCGTCACCGCGCCCGACGGCAACGACCTCACCGCTCGGAGCACGTGCCCGCGGACGCGCCGTATTCAGATCCAGGCCCGTCGTTCCCGGCCGCGGGGGTCGTCGGTCCGGGTCCACTCGGTGCCGACGCGCATGGTGGTCCGGCGCCCGGTGTCGTACGGGTCCCAGCCGGGGTCGCCGGTGCCGGCGAACCGGATCCAGGCCTCGTGCGTGCGGGCGGCGAGATCCGCGGGGGGCGTGTCGGGGCTTCGACCAGGACGGTCCTGCCCTCGCTGCGCACCAGCCAGGTCTGGAGCGCGGTATGGACGATATTGGTGTCGGAATCCAGGAAATGCGGGGCCGGCCACGAGCCGCGTGACTGTTTACGGCCGTCCGTGACCTGCGGTGACGTGGTGCGGGGCAGTCGCGATGGTCGAGTAGATTGATCTTGTGACCTCCGAGCAGCCGCCGCCGTCGTACAACGAGCTGGCCGGTCTGATCGTGGAGCTGAGGCTGGTAGCAGCCGCGCAGGCCGCGACGATTGAGCGACGTGAAGCACGGATCGTCGAGCAGGACGCTGAGATCGCGGAGTTGAAGCGGCGGCTGGCCGCTGATTGGCGCAACTCCTCCAAGCCGCCGTCCAGTGACGGGCTGGACAAGAGGCCCGCACCGAAGTCGCTGCGCAAGGCGTCGGGGCGTCGGCCGGGCCGGGCCAAGGGCGATCCCGGTGGCCGGCTGGAGCAGGTCACCGACCCGGACGTGATAGTCGATCATCATCCGGCCGCGTGCGGCAGCTGTGGCGGTGGTCTGTCCGATGCGTCGGGTTCGGGCTTCCGGGCCCGGCAGGTCTTCGATCTGCCCGAGATCCGCCCCCAGGTGACCGAGCACCGGCTGCACCGGGCGGTGTGCGGTTGCGGGTACACCACCACGGCGACGGCTCCGGACCTGCCCACGGCGGCCGCCGTGTACGGACCCGGCGTCCGAGCCGCGATCGCCTGCCTGTCGGCCTATCAGCACCTGCCGGCCCAACGCCTCGCCGAGGCCATGGACTGCCTGTTCAGCCTGCCGGTCTCCACCGGCACCGTCCTGTCCGTCCCGGCTCGCGCCCACGACGGGCTCGGGTCCTTCGAGGCCCAGGTCAAGGACCACCTGGCCACGGTGCCGGTCGCGCACGCGGACGAGTCCGGGGTACGGGTCGCGGGGAAACTGCACTGGCTGCACGTGATGTGCACCCACCTGGTCACCTTCTACGGCATCCACCACCAGCGCGGCCGGGCGGCCATGGACGACCTCGGCGTCCTGCCCGGCTTCACCGGCACCCTGGTCACCGATGCCCTGGCCCCCTACACGGTCTACGGCGACGCGCAGGCCCTGTGCGGGGCGCACGTGCTGCGTGAACCCATTGCCGTGACCGAGGACACCCGCCATGACCCCGCCTGGGCCCAGGCGATGATCGATGTCCTGGTCGAGGCGAAGGACGCAGTCGCCGACGCTGTGGCCACCGGGCACGACGCCCTGGACGCCGAGACGTCGGCCGGTTTCCAGGACCGCTACCGGCAGGCAGCGTTGTGCGGCATCGCCGCCAACCCCTACGCCGGCACCGGCCCCCGCTCCAAGGCCAGGGCTCTGGCCATGCGCCTGCGGGACCGCACCACCATGTACCAGCGGTACATGGTCGGCTTCAGTGTCCCGTTCGACAACAACCAGGCCGAACGCGACCTACGGATGATCAAGGTGCAACAGAAGGTCTCCGGGGCCTGGCGGACCCTGACCGGCGCAAGGCGCTTCGCCCGGATCCGCGCCCACATCTCCACCGTCCGCACACACGGCATCAGCCCCCTCACCGCCCTGCGCGACCTCTTCGCCGGACGGCCATGGATGCTGCCCGC
>NZ_NEUB01000954.1 GCF_002910825.1 Streptomyces sp. SM1
GTCAAGCCGCCGCCGTGACGGGAGGTGAACCTTGGTAGCACTGTCCGTCACGGATCATCGCCCACAGGACATTGAGGCGTCGGCGGGCGAGGGCCAGCAGAGCCTGCTTGTGTCCTTTCCCCTCGCTCCTCTTGCGCTGGTAGTACGCCTTCGAGGCGGGACAGGTGGTAGTGCTGACCATCGCCGACAGGTACATGCTCCGCAGCAGTCCACGGTGGTAACGCCTGGGTCTGCGCAGGTTGCCGCTGACGCGGCCGGAGTCGCGTGGCCTGGGCGCCAGGCCGGCGAAGCCGGCCAGCCGATCGGCGCTGCCGAAGGCGTCCATGTCACCGCCGGTCGCGGCGATGAACTCGGCACCGAGCTTGGGGCCCATGCCGGGCAGACTGCGGATCACCTCAGCGTGCGGATGCTCGCGAAACTTGGCCTCGATCAGGGCGTCGAGCTCGGCGATCTCCTCATCGAGGGACATCACCCCCTTCGCGAGGCGGACCACCATGGCGGCGGCCAGCGTCTCGCCAGGCAGGGCCGTCAGCTGCGCCTGGGCAGCCTCCACAGCCGTTTTCGCAAGTGCGGCGGCGCCGCGGACCTTGCGGTTCTTCAGCCAGGTCTCGATCCGCTTCGCGCCGGCGCGGCGGATCGCGGCCGGGGTCTGGTAGCCGGTCAGCAACATCACCGGCCCTTTGTTGGTCAGCTCAAGCGAGCGTTCCAACGCGGGGAAGATCTCCAGCAGTTGAGCGCGGAGACGGTTGATCTGCCGGGTGCGGTCGAAGACCACGTCCAGGCGCCGGGTAGTGAGCGTGCGCAGGTCAATGGCGATCTCGTCGCCGGGCCTCAGCAGGCCGAGATCACGTCGGACGCGGGCCTGGTCGGCGATGACGAAGGCGTCCTTCGCGTCAGTCTTGCCCTCGCCTTTGTAGGTGGCCGATGCTCGGTGGACCGCGAGGCCGGTGAGGTAGGCCATCGGCTGGCCGTGGCTGAGCAGCAGGCCGATCAGCAGGGCGGCCCCGCCGTGGTTGAGGTCGACGGCCCACAGCACGTCGGTGGATATCTCCAGGACGTCGCCGATGAGCTGAAGCAGCTCGGTCTCGTCGTTCAGGACCCGGCGGGACAGCAGCCGCTCGCCGTCCGCGTTGATCACCACGCAGTGGTGATGCGTCTTGCCGATGTCCACTCCGGCCCAGATCTCGGGCACGTTCCCTCCGCCAGCTCGTCGTCACATCGATCCCGCAGACGACCTCGCCGACGTTGTCCTACAGCAGCGATCGAGTCGCGTCTCCCAATTGGCGGTCGAGTCGTCGCGGGGCTCCGGGCGGCCAAGTCCTTTGAGCCATCCAAACGGCGCCCACCATGCAGCCATACCCAGAACCCCTGGGCCCTCCGATCCTACGAATGACCGGATCAGACCCACGTCTTGAAAGGTAGGACACGCCATGAACGCACCGGCGCAGCAGGGCACCCCGGACCGCGGTCCGGGACCCCTCAAGGGCATCCGTGTCATCGATGCCTCCACCATCCTGGCCGGACCGCTGTGCACGCAGTTGCTCGGAGACTTCGGCGCGGACGTGATCAAGATCGAGCACCCCGTCGCGGGGGACGGGATGCGCGGTCACGGGGAGTCCAAGAACGGCATACCGCTGTGGTGGAAGGAGCTGTCCCGCAACAAGCGCACCATCGGCCTCAGCCTCTCCGACCCGGAGGGTGCCGGACTGTTCCGCCGGATGGTGCGCGAGGCCGACGTGCTGGTGGAGAACTTCCGTCCCGGCACGCTGGAGCGCTGGGGCCTCGGCCCGGACGTCCTGCACGCCCTCAACCCCGGCCTGGTGATCGTCCGCATCACCGGTTTCGGCCAGAGCGGCCCCTACGCCTCACGGGCCGGCTTCGGCACCCTCGCCGAGGCGATGAGCGGCTTCGCCCACCTGACCGGCGAGCCGGACGGCCCGCCCACGCTCCCGGCGTTCGGGCTCGCCGACACCATCTGCGGGATCGCCGCCTCGTCCGCCACCACCATGGCGCTGTACCACCGGGACCGCGACCCCGAGCGCCGCGGCCAGGTGGTCGACATGAGCCTGATCGAGCCGATCATGGCCGCCGTCGGCCCCGGACCGACCGTCTACGACCAGCTCGGCGTCGTCAAGCAGCGGCACGGCAACCACTCCACCAACAACGCCCCGCGCAACACCTACCGCACCAGCGACGGCCACTGGGTGGCCGTCTCCACCAGCGCCCAGCGGATCGCCGAACGCGTCCTGGAACTCGTCGGCCACCCCGAGGTCGTCGAGGAGGACTGGTTCGCGACCGGCCACGGCCGGGCCGCCCACGCCGACCTCCTGGACGAACTCGTCGGCGGATGGATCGCCGACCGCACCCGCGAGAAGGTCATCACCGGGTTCACCGAGGCCGGCGCCGCGGTGGCACCGGTCTACGACGCCCGGGACCTCGTCGAAGACCCCCACGTCCGGGCCACCGGCATGCTCACCACCGTCGAGGACGAGGACTTCGGACCTCTGCTCATGCACAACGTCATGTGGCGGATGTCCGGGACCCCCGGCGGGATCCGGTTCACCGGACGCGCCCAGGGCGCCGACACCGACGCGGTCCTCGCCGGCGAACTGGGCCTCGACCCGCACAAGGTCGCGGAACTCAGAGAACGCAAGGTCGTCTCCTGACCCTCCCGAGCGGCAGCAGCGCACCGAACCACCCAGAGAAGGACGGCACATGAACAGCACGTCATCGGTCACCGGACCCTCGCCGACGAGAACACGGGACCCGCTCCTGGCGGCGGTGAGCCGGGGTGTGCGCGTCCTGGACCTCGGCAGGCGGCTTTACACCGGTATGCCCCAGTCGCCCAACCACCCCGCCTACTGGCACACCCTGCCGCGCCGTCACGGCGACCGGATACGGGCCGACGGCGGCTCCGCCGCGAACGACATGCTCGTCATGGGCACCCACGTCGGCACCCATATCGACGCCCTCGCCCACGTCTCGCACAACGGCAAGCTGTACGGCGGCGCCGACGCGCAGGCGGCCGGCCGGGGCGGGGTCTACCCCGACCACGGCGTGCACACCATCGACCCGATGGTCCGCCGCGGCGTCCTGCTCGACGTGCCCGCCGCCCTGGGAACGGAGGTCTGCGAGCCGGGCTACGAGATCACCGTCACCGACCTGGAGGCCACGGAGCGGATCCAGGGCACCCCGGTCGGAACCGGCGACGTCGTCCTCATCCGCAGCGGCTGGGGGCGCCGGTTCGACGCGCCCGACCGCGACACCTTCATCGGCCACGACTCCGGTGTCCCCGGCATCAGCGAGGCGGGCGCCCGGTGGCTGGCCGCCCGGGGCGTGCACGCCAGTGGCGCCGACTCCATCGCCTTCGAGCGGCTGGCACCCGGCGCGGGACACGCCAGCCTGCCCGCCCACCGGGTGCTGCTCGTGGAGGCCGGCATCTATATCATCGAGACCCTGGACCTGGAGGAGATCGCGGACCGGCGGGTCCACGAGTTCACCTTCGTGCTGTCCCCGCTGCCGCTCTTCGGCGCCACGGGATCCCCCGTGCGCCCGCTCGCCGTGGTCGCCGACCCGGCCGAGGGCGGCGACCATGGCTGAGCACACCCTCGCCCGGCAGCTCGCCGTGTTCGCCGCCGGCACCGCCTACGGGACGCTCCCCGACGAGGTCGCCGACAGTGTCCGCAAGCGGGTCATCGACGTACTGGGCCTGTGCGTGGCCGCCCACCGGCTGCCGACCTCGGCGGCCATCGTCGAGCATGTGCGCGAACAGGGCGGGGCACCGCAGGCCACCGTCGTGGGGGGCGGCGCACGGGTTCCGGCACCCCTGGCGGCCCTCGCCAACGGCGTACTGGCCCACTCCCTCGACTACGACGACACGCACCTGCCGTCGGTGCTGCACCCCAGCGCCTCGGTCGTGCCCGCCGCGCTCGCCGCCGCCGAGACCTCGGGAGCGGACGGCCGCCGGACCGTCCACGCCATCGCCGTGGGTCTCGAGGTCTGCGTCCGGCTCGGCATGGCCGGCTACGACCGCGCCGCCGGCAACTCCACCTTCTTCGAGCACGGGCAGCACGCCACGTCGATCTGCGGCGCCCTCGGCGGCGCCGTGGCCGCCGGGCTGCTCCTCGGCCTCGACGAGGACGGGCTGGAGCACGTGCTCGGGATCACCGCCTCCATGGCCGCGGGCATCATCGAGGCCAACCGCACCGGCGGTACCGTCAAACGACTGCACTGTGGCCTCGCCGCCCAGTCCGCGGTCACCGCCGCCCAGTTGGTCCGCCGCGGCTTCACCGGGCCGCCCACCATCCTGGAGGGGCGCTTCGGCTTCTTCGAGGCGTTCCTGCACGGCGTCTACGAGCCGAGGGCCATCACCGAGGGCCTCGGCACCGAGTGGGCCGTCCCCGGGATCTTCTTCAAGCCCTACCCGGCGAACCACTTCACGCACACGGCGGCCGACGCGGCGATGGCACTGCGGGAGCAGGGCCTGGACCCGGCCCGCACCGAGCGGCTGGTGCTGGGCGTGCCGGGCCCGGTGATCCGTACGATCGGGCAGCCCATCGAGAGCAAGCGGGCCCCGGAGACCGGATACCAGGCCCAGTTCTCCGGCCCCTACATGGTCGCCGCGGGGCTCCTCGGCGGAGGCGGCGGCCTCGGCCTCGGCCTGGACGACTTCACCGACGAACTCGCCCGGGACCCGGCCCGCCGGGAGCTGATGGCGAAGGTCGAGGTGGTGGAGGACGCCATCGCCACCCGCATCTTCCCCGAGCAGTTCCCCGCCGTGCTGACCGCCTACGACGCGGACGGCCGCGTGTGGCGGCACGAGGTGCTGAACAACCGCGGCGGTTCGCGGCGACCGCTGTCGGACGCCGAACTGGAACTGAAGTTCCGCGACAACGCCGCGGACCGGCTGTCGGACCGCGACGCCCGCCTCGTGATGGACCGGGGGCTGCGCCTCGCCGAACTGGAACATGTCCAACACCTGCTCCGCCCCGTGGCCGAGCTGAAGACTGTGGCTGGAGGCCATCGTGACTGACTACGACCTCGTGGTGACCAACGTCCGTGTCGTCACCGACGAACGGGACGACGCACAGGCGGCGGACATCGCCGTGCGCGACGGGAGGATCGTCGAGGTGGCACCCGGCACCGACGTGACCCGTGCCGCCCGGGTGGTCGACGGCGGGGGGAAGCTGGCCTTCCCCGGCGTCGTCGACGCGCACCAGCACTGGGGCATCTACAGCCCGCTCGACGAGGACGCCGCCGTCGAGAGCAGGGCGTGCGCACAGGGCGGCGTGACCTCGGCGCTCAGCTACATGCGCACCGGGCGCTACTACCTCAACAAGGGCGGCGGTTACGCGGACTTCTTCCCGGAGGTGCTGGAGCGCACCGCGGACCGCGCCCACGTGGACTACGCCTACCACCTGGCCCCGATGTCCAAGGGCCACATCTCCGAGATCCCCACGCTGGTCCGCGAACACGGCGTCACCTCGTTCAAGGTGTTCATGTTCTACGGCAGCCACGGGCTGCACGGCCGCTCCTCCGACCAGAGCTCCTTCCTCATGACCCCCGAGGGCGAGCGCTACGACTACGCGCACTTCGAGTTCGTGATGCGGGGCATCCAGGCGGCCCGTGAGGAGTTCCCGGAGATCGCGGACCAGATCTCGCTGTCCCTGCACTGCGAGACGGCCGAGATCATGACCGCGTACACCAAGCTGGTCGAGGAGGCCGGCGAGCTGAGCGGCCTGGCCGCGTACAGCGCCTCCCGCCCGCCGCACTCCGAGGGCCTCGCCGTCTCCGTCGCCTCCTACCTGGCGCACGAGACGGGGCTGCCGACCATCAACCTGCTGCACCTGACCTCCCGCAAGGCGGTCGACGCGGCGGTGCGCATGGGCAGGGCGTTCCCGCACATCGACTTCCGCCGTGAGGTCACGGTGGGGCACCTGCTGGCCGACATCGACACCGCGCACGGCATCGGCGGCAAGGTCAACCCGCCGCTGCGTCCCCGTGAGGACGTCGAGGCACTGTGGGAGTACGTCCTGGACGGCACCGTCGACTGGGTGGTCTCCGACCACGCGTGCTGCCGTGAGGAGGCGAAGTTCGGCGACCCGAAGGACGACGTCTTCCTCGCCAAGTCCGGTTTCGGCGGCGCCGAGTACCTCCTGCCGGGCATGGTCACGGAGGGAACGCGGCGCGGCCTGTCCCTCGGCCGGATCGCCGCCCTCACCGCGTGGAACCCGGCCCGGCGCTACGGCCTGCCGACCAAGGGCCGGATCGCGGCCGGCTTCGACGCGGACATCGCCCTCGTCGACCCGGACGAGACGTGGACCGTGCGGGCCGCGGACTCGGAGTCCGCGCAGGAGTACACGCCCTTCGAGGGCTTCGAGCTGACCGCCCGGGTCACCGACACCTTCCTGCGGGGCCACCGCATCTTCGCCGACGGCAAGGTCGCCGGAGAGCCCGTCGGTTCGTACCTGCACCGCCCGACCGGCAGCTGAGCGGACGTACACACCCGTCGCGGAAGCGGGGGAGCGGTCCGTCCGCTCCCCCCTCCGCGACAGGAAGGAGGACCATCGTGAGATCCGCCCTGTACGTGCCGGGAGACCGCCCGGACATGCTGGCCAAGGCCCTGGGCAGAGGCGCCGACGGGGTGATCGTGGATCTGGAGGACGCGGTCGCCCCCGCCTCCAGGAAGCGCGCCAGGGACATCTGCGCCGAGTGGCTGGAGGGGCTCGCGCCGGCCGCCGGGCGCACCGGTCCGCGGATCTGGGTCCGGATCAATCCGGGAGGGCGGGGACGCGCCGACGCGCGTGCGGTGGCCCTGCCGGCCGTGACGGGGCTGATCGTGGCGAAGACGGAGCGGGTCGGCGACCTCGTGGCCGTCGCCGGGGAACTGGCCGAGGCCCCGTGGATCGAGCTCTGTCCCCTGCTGGAGAGTGCGTCCGCCCTGCTGGCCGCCCCGCTGATCGGCCGTGGTCCCCGGGTGTCGCGCATGCAGCTGGGCGAGGCGGACCTGTGCGCCGACACCGGGATCGTCGCCGGTCCCGACGAGAGGGAACTGCTCTGGCCGCGGACCCAGTTGACGCTGGCGTGCGCGGCGTCGGGGCTGGCCGCACCGCTCGCCCCGGTCAGCACCGACTTCCGGGACCCCGAGGCGCTCCGGGAGTCGACGCTGGCGCTCAAGCGCCTTGGTTTCGGCGGTCGTTCGTGCATCCACCCGGCGCAGATCCCGGTCGTCAACGAGGTGTTCACGCCGAGTGCCGCGGAGATCGAACGGGCGCGCTCGCTGGTGGAACGGTTCGAGCGGGCCGGCTCCGGTGTCACGCGGGACGAGTCCGGCCGCATGATCGACGAGGCGGTGGTGCGCGGAGCCCGGCGCGTCCTCGCCTCGGTGCCCGGCCGGGGATGACCCGCCGGGAGGCCAGGGGGACGCGGATCCGCGTCCCGACAACCCGGCGGTGGCCGGCGGGGAGCCGTACCGGAATCGACCGGTACGGCTCCCCGTGGCGCGTGGGCCGCGGGACGCCAGTCTCCCTCCCCCGAAGGCGACTGACGTCCCCCGGCCGCTCCCCCGGCGCCGGAAATGGTTCAGGTGTCCGCGGTCGGCGGTGCCGTTACCAGCACATGACCGCCGTCTCGCCCGGTCCCCACGCGGAGTACAGGCGGATTCGGACGTGATAGCGGCGGCCCTTGACCAGCCGGGCCACGATCACCGCGTCGCGCGCGGTGCCCCCGTCGTCGTCGCCGGCGAGGAAACGGGGCTCCCCGTCCCGCTCCTCGAACAGCACCACGACCCGGTCGGCGTCGCCGAAGGTGCCCACGGTGTAGTCCCGGGTCTCCGGCGGGTCGATACGGACGTCCGCCTGCTCCCCGGGCCCCAGGCCCAGCGTTACCGAGTGGAACGGCACCAGCACGGGCGGCGGTTCCGGTGACGCCGGCGGGTAGCGGCGGAGCACGAACTCCTTGTCCGCCGGGGAGAGGGTGCCCGGCGGATGCACACCCCCGCGGTACTGCTCCGGCTCCAGGATCAGCCCCGGCGGAAAGGCCGACTGCATGATCGACTGCGGGTCCCAGACGGACCCGTCGAACTCGTCGGGGCCCAGCTTGCGCAGAATGTTGTCGTACGTCCTGTCCCGGCTGAAGTGGTGCGGCGGGCCCGCCAGTTCGGCGTACACGGCCTCGTCGTCCCAGTGGATACCGGCGTACGGGCTCTGGTGCTCGTGCAGCATGCCGAGCGCGTGCCCGATCTGGTGCAGGGCCGCCGCGCGTTCACCCGGCGCGGTCAGGTCCCAGCCGAGGTTCATGGTGCGCTCGTGCACTCCGGTCCGCAGCGCGTCCCTGCCCACGGCGGACCAGGAACCGTCACCGCACTGGAACCCGATGCGCAGCTCGGCCTCGGTACGGTCACGGACCTCGGCGAACGTCACGCCGAGCCCGAGCCCCCGCCACTCCTCGAAGCACTCACGCACCACGTCCTGCTGCTCCTTGGCCCCGCCCCAGGGAACCCAGCGGGTCTGCCCGGTTCCGGGCACCGTGATCCGGGAGCCGTCCTCGGCACCGTCGAAGAAGCAGTAGTGCAGCACCGTGCCGTTGACCCACAGCCGCCGCCCGCCGGTGAGCGCGCCGAGGCGCTCGGCGGCCAGGCCCGGCGGATACGCGGGCGCCGGCTGCCGCGGCAGCGAGCAGTGGCGAACGGTCATGCACCACAGACTGCCCGTGGCCCGGCCGGGGCGCCTGAGTCGGGGTCTGCTCAAGTGGCCCTGTATCAGAGGTGAGTATGCGTGCTCCTGTTCTCGTGACCATTTCACGACGGGAAGCCACCGGGCCGCACGAGACGTACGAGTCCTACGAGGTCTATGAGACGCACGGAACGCACGGGATACGCGGAAAGGCGATGACGGTGCCGCCGCAGCCCTGGCCGTTCACCGGCCGGGAGGACGAACTCGACCTGATACGCCGCTCGCTGAGCGGCGCGCGACCGGGCGTCGTGGTGACCGGCCCGGCGGGGAGGGGCAAGACCAGGCTCGTCACCGAAGCCGTCCGCGGCACGGACTGTGCCCGTGTCACCGGGACTCCGCACAGCCGGCACCTCCCCTTCGCCGCCTTCGCCACCCTGCTGTCCGAACCCGTCACCCTGCACCGTGCCCTGGACCACCTCTCCTCGGTGCGGACGCTGCTGGTCGACGACGCCCATCTCCTCGACGACGCCTCGGCCGCGCTGGTCCACCAGCTCGCCGTCCACGGACGGACCCGGCTGCTGATCGCCGTCACCGACGACGAGCCGGTGCCGGCCGCCGTGTCCCGGCTGTGGACGGGGGAGCTGCTGCCCCGGCTGGCCCTGGCACCGCTGCCCCGCGAGGAGACCACGCGGCTGCTCTCGGCGGACGCGGGCGGCCACCCCGAGCCGCTCACCGCGAAGCGGCTGCACCGGCTGTGCGACGGGAACCTGCGCCTGCTCCGGGAACTCGCGGAGGCGGTACGCCCGTCCGGCCTGCGCACCGGTGGACCGGGCCCCTGGGCCTGGCGGGGCCCGCTGCCCCTCACCCCCGCGGTCCGCCGGCAC
>NZ_NEUB01000069.1 GCF_002910825.1 Streptomyces sp. SM1
CGGCGGTGGCCAGCCGCTCGGGGTCGATGTCGTGCAGGGCGACGTGCGCGGTCCGCAGCTCCGGGAAGGCGAACAGGTCGGCGAGCAGGCCCTGGGTGAAGACGACGCTTCCGGCGCCGACGAGGACAATCCTGGGAACGGTCACGATGCTCCGGCTTTCTGCGGGTCGAGGTGGGACGGGGCTTCGTCCCAGGAGGGCTGGGCGTCGGTGCCGCCGGGGCGGCGGGTGGACAGGGCACCGCAGACGCCGGCGAGGGCGAGTGCCTCCCCGGCCGGGAGGCCGTGCAGCAGCGCGGTGAGGAAACCGGCGCCGAAGCTGTCGCCCGCGCCCACGGTGTCGCTCGGTTGTCCGGGGACGGCGCCGGTGCTGAGCAGAGTCGTGCCGTCGGCGCAGAACGCCCCGTCGGCGCCGTTCTTCACGGCGACGAGCGGCACCCGGCCGGCGAGGACGCGCGCGGCCTCCGCCACCTGGGAGGGGCCGGTCGGCCTGCCCGCCAGCCGGCACGCCCCGTCGGCGTTGGGCAGCAGCACGTCGGTGTGCGCCAGGACACCGGCGAGTGCGGCCGGGTCCCAGCGGCCGGACGGGTCGTCGTTGGTGTCGAGCGAGGTGGTCGCTCCGGCGGCCCGGGCGGCGGCGAACAGCCCGGGGAGCCCGGCCGCCAGCCGGGGCATCAGGAAGAACGATCCCGTGTGGACATGGCGGACCGAACCCACCAGCCGTTCGGGCACGTCGGCCGCGGACACCGCGGGCAGGGTGCCCGGCGCGGTGAGGACGGCGCGGTCGCCGCCGCGGGTGACGCACACGGTGAGCGGGGTGGGCAGGGTGTCGTCGGTCCGCAGCGCGTCGACGTTCACCCCGCGTGCCGCGAGCCGGTCGCGTACGTAGGAGCCGGCGTGGTCGTCGCCCACGCGGCCGGCGAAGGCGACGCGCAGCCCCAGCCGGGCGGCGCCGCAGGCGGTGATGGCGGCCGAGCCGCCGAGGGTCATGGTGCCGCCGTCGACCAGGAGTTCGCGCTGGCCGAAGGCGAGGGGTTCGGTGAGGGGACCGACGACGACGTCCGGATTGGCGTCGCCGACGACGAGCAGGTCGAAGTCGCGTGGCATGAGGTGTCCTCGGGTGGCGTGAAGACTGAGGAGGGAGGGTGGAGGGCGGCCGGGAGAAGAGGCGGCGGCGGGCGGCGGGGGAGAGGCCGTCAGCCCTTGAGCCGGTGGAGGGCCCGCTGCGGCATGGCCGGCCTGTCGAGGCCGGCCCCGGGGGCCACTGAGCGGACGCCCCTTCCCGTCCCGACCTGGGGGGTCCGGGGGCAGCGCCCCGGGGGACGGGGACGGGAAGGGGCGGCGGGGCGGACTCCTCCTCCACTCTCTACGGAGAGTGATGTTCTGGCCGAAGCGACGAGCGGTGTCATCGGCGTCCGAGAGCCCTCGGACCGTCGGCCCCGGGCGACCGGGCCATGCCTCGGCGCGGGCCCGCCCCGCCGAGGGCCCTCGTCCGCGCAGACTCAATGCGACCACTTGTGACCAGTGACGATCGTTCGGCACTCACTCCAGACACCTTGTGCCGAACGGTTATCGGGCTGTCGTACGACGCCTCATACCAGAGCGCGATGCTGTCCGTATGAGTTTGTCAACTGCCCACCGCACATGATGCGGTGGCGACTACGGTGAGTGTCGGTCAGGAGGCGTGACGCTCGCCGCGCCGACGCGTCGGAATCAGGGAGCGGGGACCGGTACGTGCAGCCACAAGGCGGACGAGGGAGTCGACGGGGCGAGGGGGTCCGGCGCCCGGGCCCGGCCGGCGCCCCGGGTCCGGACGGGGCGCGGGAGACCGTCCACA
>NZ_NEUB01000955.1 GCF_002910825.1 Streptomyces sp. SM1
CGGGGTCAGCCGGAGACCGCGTCGACCAGGGTGGCGAGTGCCGAGGCGAGGCGGGGGAGGCCCGGGCCCGCGGGGCCGCCCGGCTCCGACATGTACGTGTCCCGGCGGATCTCCACCATCAGGGCGGACACCTCCGCCCGCCTGCCGTAGAACTCCAGCGGTACGTACGTCCCGGCGAACGGGCTGTCCAGCCCCGTCTCCCCGCACGGCGCGAACGCCTCGCGGGCTGCGGCGAGCAGCCCGGGCGGGGTGTGGAAGGAGTCGGTGCCCAGGCAGACCTCCGGCCGGGGCCCGTCGCCGTGCAGTTCGTAGGGCAGCGGCGCGCTCGGGTACGAGTGCACGTCGATGATCACGGCCCGCCCGGTCGCCGCGAGCCGGTCGGCGACGGCTTCCGTCATCGCCCGCGCGTACGGACGGAAGTACCGCTCGATCAGCGGCTCGGGGTGGAAGCCCTCGGGCCGCAGCGCCTCCCTGTGCGTGGTCCGCGTGTAGACCGCCCCCATGCCGACGGCCAGCATCTCCTCCCGCTCGTCCGGGAACCGCTCGGGGTCGACGACCAGCCGTGAGAGCCGGTTCACGAACCGCCACGGCGCGACCCCGGCCGCCCCGGCGGCCGCCCCGGCGATCGACGCGGTGTGCGAGTCGGTGATGTGGTCCAGCTCCCGTTCCAGCGCGGCATCCCCCAGCACGATTGCGCATCGCACCTCGGCCGGTATCTCCCGCGCGGAGTGCGGCACATGGAGGATCACGGGGGAGTCCGCATCGCCGGGAAGGAACTCGAAGGACGGCGGGACGTCGGTCATACGGCTGCTCCGGGAACGTTGTCGGTGCTCTGAGGAAGGATCAAGGTGTCACATCGCACTGACAACGCGGACCCCCGAGGGTCCTCGTGCCGGTCGGCGACGAGCGCGTCGCCGACCCTGGCCGGCGCATCGGGACCGACCGCCCCGCCGACCTCGCCGGGCGCCGCACCCCGACGCACGCGGCCACCGAGGAGTCCAACGGCCTCCAGGCCCGTGAGGCGGCCGGCAGCGAGATCGAGACGGTGGCCCGGGAGGAGACGGACGGGGGGTTCCGGTTCATCACCCGGTCCCACGGCGTCGTCGACGCCGGCGTCGAGGAACCGATCGCTCCCGCGACGGTGAGCCGCCCAGGCCCGGGCGGACACGGCTCCGCCCCGGCCGGGCGCATCGCCGGCCGGGGCGGAGTACGAGGAGGCTCGGGTCAGCTCAGCGACGCCAGCGTCTCGTTCCAGGTGGCGGACGGGCGCATGATCGCGGCGGCCAGGGCCGGGTCGGGCTGGTAGTAGCCGCCGATCTCGGCCGGCTTGCCCTGCACGGCGTTCAGCTCCCCGACGATCTTCGCCTCGTTGGCGGCGAGCGTCTCGGCGAGCGGCGCGAAGGCCTTCGCCAGGTCCGCGTCATCGGTCTGCGCGGCCAGCTCCTGCGCCCAGTACAGGGAGAGGTAGAAGTGGCTGCCGCGGTTGTCGATGCCGCCCACGCGACGGGTCGGGGACTTGTCCTCGTTGAGGAAGGTCGCCGTGGCGCGGTCCAGCGCGTCGGCGAGGACCTTGGCGCGGCTGTTGCCCGTGGTCGTCGCGAACTGCTCCAGCGACGGCACCAGCGCGAAGAACTCGCCGAGGGAGTCCCAGCGCAGGTAGTTCTCCTTGACGAGCTGCTGCACATGCTTCGGCGCCGAGCCGCCCGCACCCGTCTCGAACAGGCCGCCGCCCGCCATCAGTGGGACCACCGACAGCATCTTCGCGCTGGTGCCCAGCTCCAGGATCGGGAACAGGTCGGTGAGGTAGTCACGGAGCACGTTGCCGGTGACCGAGATGGTGTCCTCGCCGCGGCGGATGCGCTCCACCGACAGCCTCGTCGCCTCGACCGGGTTGAGGACGCGGATGTCCAGGCCCTCGGTGTCGTGCTCCGGCAGGTACTGCTTCACCTTGGCGATCAGGTTGGCGTCGTGCGCGCGGGTCTCGTCCAGCCAGAAGACCGCGGGGTTGCCGGTGGCGCGGGCGCGGGTGACGGCCAGCTTCACCCAGTCGCGGATCGGGGCGTCCTTGGTCTGGCAGGCGCGGAAGATGTCACCGGCGGAGACGGCCTGCTCGAGGACGGCGTCGCCGTTGCCGTCGACCACCCGGACGGTGCCCGTGGTGGGGATCTCGAAGGTCTTGTCGTGGCTGCCGTACTCCTCGGCCTTCTGCGCCATCAGACCGACGTTCGGCACCGAGCCCATGGTGGACGGGTCGTAGGCGCCGTTGGCGCGGCAGTCCTCGATCACGGCCTGGTAGACACCGGCGTAGCTGGAGTCCGGCAGGACCGCGAGGGTGTCGGCCTCCTGGCCGTCCGGGCCCCACATGTGACCCGAGGTGCGGATCATGGCCGGCATGGAGGCGTCGACGATGACGTCCGAGGGGACGTGCAGGTTGGTGATGCCCTTGTCGGAGTCGACCATCGCCAGCTCCGGGCCCTCGGCGAGCTCGGCGTCGAAGGACGCCTTGATCTCGGCGCCCTCGGGCAGGGCCTCCAGGCCCTTGTGGATGCCGCCCAGACCGTCGTTCGGGGTGAGGCCGGCCGCGGCGAGCTTGTCACCGTACTGAGCGAAGGTCTTCGGGAAGAAGGCGCGCACCACGTGGCCGAAGACGATCGGGTCGGAGACCTTCATCATCGTGGCCTTGAGGTGCACCGAGAAGAGCACGCCCTCCTGCTTGGCACGGGCGACCTGCGCGGTCAGGAACTCGCGCAGTGCGCCGACGCGCATCACGGAGGCGTCGACGACCTCGCCCGCGAGGACCGGTACGGACTCGCGGAGCACGGTGGTGGTGCCGTCGTCGCCCTTGAGCTCGATGCGCAGCGCGCCGTCCTCGGCGATGACGACCGACTTCTCGGTGGAGCGGAAGTCGTCCGCGTCCATGGTGGCGACGTTGGTCCTGGACTCGGCGGACCAGGCGCCCATGCGGTGCGGGTGGTTCTTGGCGTAGTTCTTCACCGACGCGGGGGCGCGGCGGTCGGAGTTGCCCTCACGCAGGACCGGGTTCACGGCCGAACCCTTGATCTTGTCGTAGCGGGCGCGGATCTCGCGCTCCTCGTCGGTCTTCGGGTCGTCCGGGTAGTCCGGCAGCGCGTAGCCCTGGCCCTTGAGCTCGGCGACCGCGGCCTTGAGCTGCGGGATCGACGCCGAGACGTTCGGCAGCTTGATGATGTTGGCCGCGGGCGTCTTCGCCAGCTCACCGAGCTCGGCGAGGGCGTCCGGGATGCGCTGGTCCTCGGTCAGGTACTCCGGGAACACGGCGATGATGCGCCCGGCCAGCGAGATGTCACGCGTCTCCACGGTGACACCCGCCTGCGAGGCGTACGCCTGGACCACCGGCAGGAAGGAATACGTCGCCAGGGCCGGGGCCTCGTCAGTGTGCGTATAGATGATGGTCGAGTCAGTCACCGGGTGCTCCGCTCCACGTCTGCAACATTGCTCGACATCAAGATATCTTGTGACGGCCCGCGGCTCGACAGGGGTCCACGCAGAGTTCCGGGCAATCTCCCGCCACACCATCGTCTCGCGGTGGCGGGAGATCGGCCGCCCGGGCCTTGGGGCCTGTCCGACGATTCCCGTCGTCGCCCGGCGGGGCAGACGGGAATCGTCAGACAGGCCTAGACCGGCCGGGTGGTGGTCATGTCGTCGGGCGCGGCCCCCGCGTCCCGCTGCTGGGGGAACATCACCGCACCCTGCTGGAGCGCCACCGTACGCGCGGGGGAGGGGATGCGGATGCCCTCCTCCCGGTAGCGGCGGTGCAGACGCTTGATGAACTCGTGCTTGATCCGGTACTGGTCACTGAACTCGCCGACGCCGAGGATCACGGTGAAGCCGATACGGGAGTCACCGAAGGTGTGGAACCGCACCGCCGGGTCGTGCTCCGGCACGGCACCGGTGATCCCGGTCATCACCTCGGCGACGACCTCCTTCGTCACCCGCTCCACCTGCTCCAGATCGCTGTCGTACGACACCCCGGCCTGCACCAGGATCGTCAGCTGCTGCTCGGGCCGCATGAAGTTGGTCATGTTCGACTTGGCGAGCTGGCCGTTCGGGATGACCACGAGGTTGTTGGACAGCTCGCGGACGGTCGTCTGGCGCCAGTTGATGTCCTCGACATAGCCCTCCTCCCCGCTGCTCAGCCGGATGTAGTCACCCCGCTGCACGGTCTTGGAGGCCAGGATGTGGATGCCCGCGAACAGGTTGGCGAGCGTGTCCTGGAGCGCCAGCGCCACCGCCAGACCGCCGACGCCGAGGGCGGTGAGCAGCGGGGCGATGGAGATGCCCAGCGTCTGCAGGCCCACCAGGAAGCCGATCGCCAGGACCAGGATCCTGGTGATGTTCATGAAGATGGTCGCCGACCCGGCGACACCGGAACGGGCCTGGGTGACCGACGCCACCAGCCCCGCCACCACCCGGGCGGCCGACACCGTGGCGGCGAAGATCACCAGCAGGGTCAGCGTCTGGTTGACGTTGTGCTGGACCGTACGGGTCAGCGGCAGCGCCGCCGCCGCGGAGGCCGCACCGCCCGCGACCGCCGCCCACGGCGCGATCATGCGCAGCGCGTCCACGAGGACGTCGTCCCCGCGCCAGCCGGTGCGTTCCGCGTGCCGGCCCAGCCAGCGCAGCAGCATCCTGAGCAGAAACGCCGCCAGCAGACCGGCGGCGAGGGCGATACCGGCGAACACCAGATCGTCCACGGTGAGCGAGCGGGTCACCGCTCACCTCCGGCGCGTGTCCGGTCCGACGGCCGCGGCGGGGGTATGTGAGGTCGTGTCACGTGGTCACCTGCTCGAAATCAACGGAAGGTACGGCGGGCCGGCCGCTCTGACCCGCGGTCGGCACGATCGCTCATCCTGCCGTATCCCGAGGGGGAGTTCGTACCACGGCGGGTCTCACAGGTCCGTGAACGAGCCATGCCGTCCCGCCCCGGAGACGAACCGGGCGGCGCCCTCCGCGCTCTCCGCCGGCACCCCTGCCCCGTAACGGAGTTCGCCGCGCAGTGCGGCCGACTCGTCCTGCCCCTCCTGTTCGCGTACGGAGGCGCGGTCGGCACGCAGGCACGCCTGCGGGAACCGCGCGAGCACCGCGGCCAGTTCCTCGGCCTCCGCACGGGCCCGCCCCACGGGCACCACCCGGTTGGCCGGCCCCATCCCGTACGCCTCCCCGGCGGGCACCGCACGCCCGGTGAGGATCATGTCGAGCGCCCGGCTCGTGCCGATCAGACGGGGCACCCGCACCGTACCGCCGTCGATCAGCGGCACGCCCCAGCGGCGGCAGTACACCCCGAACACCGCGTCCTCCTCCGCCACCCGCAGATCGCACCAGAGCGCCGGCTCGAGCCCGCCCGCCACGGCGTGACCCGCCACCGCGGCGATCACCGGCTTCGACAGCCGCATCCGGGTCGGCCCCACCGGCCCGCCCCCGTCCTCGGCGACCCGGTTGCCGCGCCCGGTGCCCAGCGCCTTGAGATCGGCGCCCGCGCAGAACGTGCCGCCCTCCCCCCACCGCACCGCCACCCGGGCCTCGTCGTCCGCCTCGAACGCGCGGAAGGCGTCCGCCAGCGCGGCGGCCGTCGGCCGGTCCACCGCGTTGCGCACCTCGGGGCGGGACAGGACGACCGTGGTGACCGCTCCCCGGTGCTCGGTCCGGACCGGCATGACAGTCCCCCTCTCGGCGGGTCGGGCCATGGACCCGGGACCCTACCCGCCCCGCGGGTCAGATCACCTTCAGCCGCACCAGCACGCCCAGCGTCACCGCCCCCGGCAACAGCGGCAGCCACACCGTGACGACCCGGAAGACCAGCACCACCGCCGTCGCCGGCGCGACCGCCCCGCCCGCCGCCACCAGCGCCACGACCAGCGCCGCCTCCACCGAGCCCAGCCCGCCCGGAGTGGGCACCAGCGCCACCGCGACCGTCGCCGCCAGATACGCCACCGCCATATGGGCGGGCGGCACCGACAGCCCGAACGCCTTCCCCACCAGGACCAGCGCGGTCGCCTGCAACGCGGGGAAGGCCAGCGCGCCGCCCCAGAGCGCCAGCGCCCGCGAGGGCAGGGCGTGCACCGACCGCGCCTCACCCAGCGCCGTCCGCAGGAACGAACGCAGCACCGCCCGCACCCGCCGAACGGCCGCGAGCACAGCCGCCGCGGCGAGCAGCGCCGCGCCCACCACGAGCACCAGCGGGCCGGACACCCCGTCGGGCAGCAGCGGACCCAACCGCAGCGCGCCGGGGAACGCCACGAGAAGGACGGCCAGCAGCCCCACCCGCCCGACGGACTCCGCCAGCAGATACAGCGCCAGAGCCGCCGAGGAGCGGGCCGGTGTCAGCCCGCACACCGCCATGAACCGCAGATTCACCGCGCTCGCGCCCAGGCCCGTCGGCAGCAGGTGGTTCGCCGCGCCGGCCGCGAACTGCGTGGCCAGCAAACGCCGTCCGGGCAGCCGTTCGACGACCGCGCCCTGCCGGGTGAAGGAGGCCGCCACCCAGGTCAGACACGTCACCCCCGCCGCGGCCAGCAGCCAGGACGGACGGGCGGTGGCCAGCAGGGCGAACCCCTCGGCCAGCACCGACCGGTGCCGCACCGCGACCACCGTCACGAGCAGCAGCGGCAGCACACACAGGATCCGGCGGACCGTCCGCGTCACGCCGGCCGAGCCCGTCCCCCGCGCGCCCACGGCGGGTTGCGGCGGCACGGACGGCCGCCGACGGCCCGGGAACGGCCGGAGAGGACGGGCAGCGACCGCGGCGTCCTTGACCTCAATCATGGTCGAGGTTCTATCTTCGGGCCCATGAGCATGGAGACCACGGCGTGGACGCAGCTGCGCAGCGTCATGTCCGCCGACGACGAACACCGCCCCGTGACCCGGGAGACACTGCGCCGCATCGCCGCCTTCGCCCGTCCGCACCGCCGCCGGATCGCCCTGTTCGTCCTGCTCGGCACGGCGACCGCGGCGCTCGCCGTAGCCACCCCCGTACTCGCCGGACGGGTCGTGAACGCGATCGTGGCCGGCGGCGACGAGGCCACGGTCGTCCGCCTCGCCCTGCTCATCGCGCTGATCGCGATCGTGGAGGCCGCCCTCGGCGTGATCGGCCGGAGACTGTCGGCGGCGCTCGGCGAGGAACTCATCCTCGATCTGCGGACAGCGGTGTTCGACCATGTCCAAGGTATGCCCGTCGCGTTCTTCACACGCACCCGTACGGGAGCGCTGGTCTCCCGTCTCAACAACGACGTCATCGGCGCCCAACGGGCTTTCAGCAACACCCTGTCGACCGTGGTCGGCAACGTGGTCACCCTGGTGCTCGCGCTCGCCGTGATGCTCACCCTGTCGTGGCAGATCACCCTGCTGGCGCTGGTGCTGCTGCCGGTGTTCGTGATCCCGGCCCGGCGCATGGGCCGCCGCATGGCGGGAATGCAGCGCGAGGCCGCCGCCCTGAACGCCGCCATGGGCACCCGTATGACCGAGCGGTTCTCCGCGCCCGGCGCCACGCTGGTGAAACTGTTCGGCCGACCCGGGGAGGAGTCGGAGGAGTTCGCGGTCCGAGCCCGCCGGGTCCGTGACATCGGCGTCCGTACGGCCACGGCGCAGACGGTGTTCATCACCGCGCTGACCCTCGTCTCGGCCCTCGCCCTGGCCCTGGTCTACGGCCTCGGCGGCCGCCTCGCCCTCAGCGGTGTGCTGGAGCCGGGCGCGGTGGTCGCGCTGGCGCTGCTGCTGACCCGGCTGTACGCGCCCCTCACCTCATTGGCCGGGGCACGGGTGGAGGTGATGAGCGCGCTGGTCAGCTTCGAGCGGGTCTTCGAGATCCTGGACCTCGAACCGCTCATCCGCGAGAGGCCCGACGCCCGCGAGGTGCCCGAGGGGCCCGTCGCCGTGGAGTTCGACGACGTCCGCTTCGGCTACCCGTCCGCCGACAAGGTCTCCCTCGCCTCCCTGGAGGAGGTCGCCGTCCTCGACCCGCGCGGCGGCGAGGAGGTCCTGCACGGCATCTCCTTCCGCGCCGAACCCGGGCAGACCGTCGCCCTCGTCGGCTCCTCGGGTGCGGGCAAGTCGACCGTCGCCGGGCTGCTGCCGCGGCTGTACGACGTCGACTCGGGCGCCGTACGGGTGGGCGGCGTCGATGTCCGCGACCTGACCGCGGCCTCGCTGCGCGCCACCCTCGGCATGGTCACCCAGGACGGTCACCTCTTCCACGACACGGTCCGCGCCAACCTGCTGCTGGCCCGCCCGGAGGCGAGCGAGCCCGAACTGTGGGACGCCCTGCGCCGGTCCCGCCTGGACACCCTCGTACGGACCCTGCCCGACGGTCTCGACACGGTGGTCGGCGAACGCGGCTACCGGCTCTCCGGCGGGGAACGCCAGCGCATGACCATCGCCCGGCTGCTGCTGGCCCGCCAGCGCGTCGTCATCCTCGACGAGGCCACCGCCCACCTGGACAACACCTCCGAGGCCGCCGTCCAGGAAGCGCTGACCGAGGCGCTGGAGGGCAGGACGGCGGTGGTGATCGCCCACCGGCTGTCCACCGTCCGGGCGGCCGACCTGATCCTGGTGGTCGAGGCCGGCCGGATCGTGGAACGCGGCACGCACGAGGCGCTGCTGGCGGCCGGGGGCCGCTACGCGGAGCTGTACCGCACCCAGTTCGCCTCCCGCCGACCGGAACACACCCCCAGGAACGGCACCGGTGTGCCCTCGCCGGCGTAGGCCGGGCCCTACTGACGGGTGCCGCCGCACGCCGGCGGTCGGAGCAGGACGGGGCCGGGAGTGCGGGGGCCGCGTGCCCGTGGTGGCGTGGCGTTTCGGTGCCGACCGGCGTCGCTCCGGGGGTGCAGCCGCGCTTCGGGAGCGGTGATCACAAGAGAGAGCACTGCTCGCTTGCCGGAGCGCTGATCGCCGGCGGAGCACTGGCCGACCGGCGGAGCACTGCTCGCCTACGAGAGCACTGCTCACCCTCGGTGAGCGTTACCGATTCAGAGCACCGCTCACACAAGAGAACGCCGACCGATTTCCAGAGCACCGCTCACAGAAGAGAACGCCGACCGATGTCGAGAGCACTGCTCACATCAGGGAGCACTGGCCGCGCCGGACGTGTGCCGTCACCGCACGACGTACCGCCGCCGGCCCGGGAACGGGGGCCGGCGGCGGTGTCGGCGCGGCTACTGGGACTATTCGCAGTGCACCGGGCTTCAGCCCGGTGGTGAAGCGAATCTGAGAACTGCTCTGACCTCAGCCGTGTGCATGGATTGGCACTGTTCACCTCAACCCGGGTCAGAGCGGCCGGTTCTGCTGCTCGGTGTACTGCTTCACGATGCTGAGCGGTGCACCGCCGGCCGACCCGGCGAAGTACGAGCCGGACCACAGACGTTGTGCCCGCCAGTAATGGCGGACGAGGTCGGGGAACTCCTGACGGAGGCGTCGGGAGGACACGCCCTTGAGGGAGTTCACCAGCCTGGACACGGCGACCTTCGGCGGGAAGTTCACGAGGAGGTGGACGTGGTTGTTCTCGCCGTTGAACTCGACCAGCTCGGCCTCGAAGTCCTCGCACACGGCCCGCATGATTTCCTCGCACCGCGTCAGGTGCCGGTCGCCGAAGACGGAGTGCCGGTACTTCGTCACGAAAACCAAGTGGACGTGCATGCGGAAGATGCAGTGGCGACCTGTACGAACGTTCTCATCGATACCCATAAACCAACTGTGTAGCATGATCGGCGTGCAGCTTCGGTACAGCTTCCGCCTGTACCCGAGCGCCGGTCAGTGCAGCGCGTTGTCACGGGCGTTCGGGTGTGCGCGGGTGGTCTACAACGACGCGCTCCGCGCCCGGGAGACCGCCCGCAGCCAGGGGCTGCCGTTCCCCAAGACCGGGGACCTGTCGAAGGCGCTCATCACCGAGGCGAAGAACGCCCCGGAGCGGGCCTGGCTCGGCGAGGTCTCGGCGGTCGTCCTCCAGCAGTCGCTGCGCGACCTGGACACCGCGTACCGGAACTTCTTCGACGGGCTGAAGGGCAAGCGCCCGCGTATGGGTGCGCCCCGGTACAAGTCCCGCAAGGACACCCGGCAGTCCGTGCGGTTCACGGCGAACGCCCGCTGGTCGATCACACCTGGGCGGAAGCTGCGTCTGCCGAAGATCGGCGACCTGAAGGTCAAGTGGTCCCGATCCCTGCCCTCCACCCCGTCCACGGTGACCGTGGTCAAGGACAGTGCGGGCCGGTACTTCGCGAGCTTCGTCGTCGAGACCGGCCCCGGGGAACTGCTGCCGCAGTCGATGCCCGAGGTGGGCATCGACCTCGGGCTGGGGCACTTTGCGGTCCTCTCGGATGGGACGAAGGCCGACAGCCCGCGGTTCCTGCGCCGGGCCGCCAAGCGCCTCAAGAAGGCCCAGCGGGACCTGTCCCGCAAGGAGAAGGGCAGCAAGAACAGGGACAAGGCCAGGGTCCGCGTCGCACGGGCACACGCACGTGTCGCGGACGCGCGCCGCGAGTTCCACCACCAGCTCTCCACGAAGCTGATCCGCGAGAACCAAGCGGTCGCCGTGGAGGACCTGGCGGTGAAGGGGCTCGCCCGCACGCGCCTGGCCAAGTCCGTGCACGACGCCGGATGGTCGGCGTTCGTGAGCATGCTGGAGTACAAGGCCGCACGGTACGGGCGCACCTTCGTCCGCATCGGCCGCTTCGAGCCCACGTCTCAGGTGTGCTCGCAGTGCGGCGTGAAGGACGGCCCCAAGCCCTTGCACGTCCGTGTGTGGACCTGCGGGGCCTGCGGGGCCGTCCTGGACCGGGACATCAACGCGGCGGTCAACATCGCCAGGGCGGCCGGACTGGCCGTGTCAGCCTGTGGAGCGCAGGTAAGACCGGGACTCGTCCCGGCACCGCGCGGCGAAGCAGGAACCCACTCGACACCGCAGCCTGCAACGGCGCGGCAGGCGGGAATCGCCGTCCTTCAGGGCGGCGAGGATGTCAA
>NZ_NEUB01000956.1 GCF_002910825.1 Streptomyces sp. SM1
GTCACGGCGTCCGGCGCGTCGGCGGCGAGCCGCACGCGCAGCGTGGTGGCCCCGGCGATCCCACAGCTCACCCCGTTCCAGCTGAAGGGCAGCCGGGCCCGGCCGTCCCGGTCGGGCAGCAGGGCGGCGCTCTGGAGGGCCGCGTCCAGCAGCGCGGGATGCAGCGCGCATCCGGCGGCGTCGGCGTGCTGCGGCTCCGGCAGCACCACCTCGGCGAACACCTCGCCCCCGCGCAGCCACGCGGCACGGATGCCGCGGAAGGCGGGCCCGTAGTGGTAGCCAGCCTCGGCGAACCGCTCGTACAGGTCGTCGGTGTCCACGGGTTCGGCACCGGACGGCGGCCAGCTCAGCAGACCGGCCGCGGCAGGGTCCTCGACGGGCCGGGGGGCCAGGGTGCCGGTGGCGTGCTCGGTCCAGGGCCCGTCGGCGTCCCGTGTCGTACGCGCGAACACGCTGAGCCCGCGGCGGCCGTCGCCGTCGGCCGCGGCGACGCGCAGCTGAAGGTGGACTGCTCCCTCACCGGGGAGAACGAGCGCCGATCCGAGAGTGAGTTCCTCGACCACCGGGCAGTCCGCCTCGGCCGCGGCGCGCAGCGCGAGTTCGAGAAAGGCTGTGCCCGGGAAGAGGACGACGCCCGACACCGCGTGGTCGGCGAGCCAGGGGTGGGTGTCCAGTGAGATCCGGCCGCTGAGCAGCAGCTCACCGGAGTCCGCGACCTCCATCGCCGCACCGAGCAGCGGGTGCCCGGTCGTGCCGAGACCCGCCGAGGCGACATCCCAGCTCGTCGTCGGAACGTCCAGCCAGTAGCGGCTGCGCTGGAAGGCGTACGTCGGCAGCTCGACGCGCCGCGCCCCCGGGAACGCCCCCGACCAGTCCACGGCCAGACCGCGCTCCCAAGCCCGGCCCACCGCGCGCAGCACCTGGTCGAGGCCGCCCTCACCACGGCGCAAGGTCCCCAGCACCGCGGCGTCCACACCCGCGGCCTCCACCGACTCCCCCACGGCCACGCCCAGCACCGGGTGGGCGCTGGCCTCGATGAAGACGCGGTGCCCGCTGTCCAGCAGCGAGCGGGTAGCCCCCTCGAACTCCACCGTCTCCCGCAGGTTGCGGTACCAGTACTCCGCGTCCAGGACCTTCGTGTCCAGCCAACCGCCCGTCACCGTCGAGAAGAACGGCACCGTGCCCGAGCGCGGCGCGACCCCCACCAGATCCGCGAGCAACCGCTCCCGGATCTCCTCCACATGAGAGGAGTGCGAGGCATAGTCGACCTCGATCAGACGCGCCCGCACCCCCTCGGCGACGAACCCGTCCACCAGCTCCGCCACCACGTCCACGTCACCCGAAACCACCGTGGAGGAAGGCCCGTTCACCGCAGCCACCGACAGACAACCGTCCGAGGAGGCGATCCGCTCCCGAACGCCGTCCACCGGCAACGGCACCGACGCCATCCCGCCCCGGCCCGCCAACACC
>NZ_NEUB01000957.1 GCF_002910825.1 Streptomyces sp. SM1
ACGAGGGGTCAGACCAGGTCGCCGGAGGCGGCCCGCTCCGCCAGGCGGACCAGCGTGCGCACCGCGGAGCCCGTACCGCCCTTGGGCGTGTACCCGAACGGGCCGCCCTCGTTGAAGGCCGGACCGGCGATGTCGATGTGGGCCCAGGTGATGCCCTCGCCGACGAACTCGCGCAGGAACAGACCGGCGACCAGGCCGCCGCCCATCCGCTCACCCATGTTGGCGATGTCGGCGGTGGCCGAGTCCATGCCCTTGCGCAGGTGCTCCGGCAGCGGCATCTGCCAGGCCGGCTCGCCGGCCTCCTCGGCGGCCTCATGGACCGCCGAGCGGAACGCGTCGTCGTTCGCCATGATCCCGAACGTGCGGTTGCCCAGCGCCAGGACCATGGCGCCGGTCAGGGTCGCGACGTCCACGATGGCGTCCGGCTTCTCCTGGGAGGCGGCCCACAGCGCGTCGGCGAGGACGAGCCGGCCCTCGGCGTCGGTGTTGAGCACCTCCACGGTCTTGCCGCTGAACATGCGCAGCACGTCGCCCGGACGGGTCGCCGAGCCGGACGGCATGTTCTCGGCCAGCGCCAGCCAGCCGGTGACGTTGACCTCCAGGCCCAGACGGGCGGCGGCGACGACCGCGGCGAACACCGCGGCGGCGCCGCTCATGTCGCACTTCATCGTCTCGTTGTGCCCGGCCGGCTTCAGCGAGATGCCGCCCGAGTCGTAGGTGATGCCCTTGCCGACCAGGGCGAGGTGCTTCTTCGCCCTGGACGAGGTGTACGAGAGCTTGACCAGGCGCGGGCCGGCCGCCGAGCCGGCGCCGACGCCGAGGATGCCGCCGTAGCCGCCCTTGGCCAGGGCCTTCTCGTCGAGCACCTGCACCTTGATGCCGTGCTCCTTGGCCGCCGTCAGGGCGACGGCGGCGAACGCCTCGGGGTCGAGGTCGTTCGGCGGGGTGTTGATCAGGTCACGCGCGCGGTTGAGCTCCTCGGCGACGGCGGTGGCGCGCTCGACGGCGGCCTTGTACGCCTTGTCGCGGGGCTTGCCGCCGAGCAGCGCGGCCTCGGCGAGCGGCCCCTTGCCGCTCTTGCCGTTCTTCGCGGAGTCGCCGTTGTCCTTGTAGGCGTCGAAGGAGTACGCGCCGAGCAGCACGCCCTCGGCGACCGCGCCGGCGTCGGCGGCGTCCGTCAGGGGCAGGGCGAACGCGGCCTTCTTGGAGCCGGCGAGGGCGCGGGCGGCCACACCGGCCGCCTTGCGCAGTGCCTCGGTGCCGTAGCCGGAGTCCTTCCCGGGCTGGGCGCCGAGGCCCACCGCCACCACGAGCGGCGCCTTGAAGCCGGCCGGAGCGGGGAGCTTCGTCACCTCGCCCTCGGCGCCGGACGCGCCGAGGGTCTCCAGGACGCCGGCGAGCCGGCCGTCGTACGCCTGGTCCACGGACTCGGCGCCCGGTGCGACGACGGGACCCTGGGACTTCGCGGCAGAGCCCTTGGCGACACCGATGACGATCGCGTCGGCCCGCAGGCCGGGGACCGCGGCGGTGCTGAGAGTGAGAGCAGTCACGGTGGTGAAATCTCGCTTCCGATGTGAAGTTGCGGTGGCCGAAAGGTGTGGGTCGACCGGGCCCGGCAGCCGACCCTAGTTGCGCTGTGCGGGTGCGGTCCCGTCGGGGCCTTTCCCGGTGCGGCGGACACTCGGGACGAGCCTACGCGCGTATGCGCGCCCGCTCGTTCACGCGGGTGTTCACCTTTCGGTGACGTCCCGGCCCTCTCCGGGCCCCGCCGCCGGAACCACCGGGTGGCCACGACCATCCCTGGTAGTGCGGGGTGCTCGCGGACAGTACCCCGTGATCCCGCGCAGTCCCGGTGTGCCCGCCACGCCGCCCGCCCGTCCCCTGGAGACCGTCGGTGAGACGCCCGTTCCCGCTCGTCATGCTGCTCGCCCTGCTGCTGGCGGCCTGTACCACCGCGCCCGGACCCGACCCGGAATCCCCGGCCGGCGACCGCTGGCGGCCCCGGCCGGGTACCGCCTGGCAGTGGCAGCTCAGCGGACGGCTCGACACCTCCGTCGACGTTCCCGTGTACGACATCGACGGCTTCGGCCACTCCCGCGCGACGGTCGCGAAGCTGCACCGCGAAGGCCGCCGGGTCATCTGCTACCTGTCCACCGGAGCCTGGGAGGACTTCCGGCCGGACGCCGGCGACTTCCCCAGGGCGGTGATCGGCCGGGGCAACGGCTGGGAGGGCGAACGCTGGCTCGACATCCGCCGCACGGACGTCCTGGAGCCGCTCATGGCCGAGCGTCTCGACATGTGCCGCGACAAGGGCTTCGACGCGGTCGAGCCGGACAACATGGACGGCTACCGCAACCGCACCGGCTTCCCGCTCACCGCCGCCGACCAGCTCCGCTACAACCGTCTGGTCGCCCGGCTGGCCCATGAACGCGGACTGGCCGTGGGCCTGAAGAACGACCTCGACCAGATCCCCCAGCTGGTCGACGCCTTCGACTTCGCGGTCAACGAACAGTGCGCCCAGTACGGCGAGTGCGCGCGGCTGAGCCCGTTCGTCGAGGCGGACAAGGCCGTCTTCCACGTCGAGTACGAGCTGCCCACCGCCCGCTTCTGCGCCGACTCCCGGCGCCTGGGCCTGAGTTCCCTGCTCAAGAAGTACGCACTGGACGCATGGCGCCGGCCGTGCTGAGCCCGGGGCCGGTCACCGAGGTGCCCGCCACCCGGTCGGCCGGCGAACGGCGGCCGGGGCCGAGCGCCGGCAGGGCGTTGCACAGGAACAGCGCCACCGCGGCCAGCCACGCCAGCACCGACAGCGCGATGTGTCCCTCGACCAGCAGCACACAGGCCACCGCGTACACGGCGACATCGGTGGCCGTGGTCACCGCGGCCCTGAGCGCCGCCCGGCCGGGGACGCGCGGGGCGACCCGCAGCCCGGTCAGGCCCTTGCCCAGGGTGCGTCCGGCCAGGGCGAGACACCCCCACTGGTAGAGGAACGTCGTCACGACCAGCAGTCCGAAGGCCTGTTCGACGTAGAGCACGGACCTGTTCCACAGGGACGAGCCGAGGCTCCCGGAGGCGTCGATCACGTCGCCGCATGAGGTGAGCAGGTCGAAGCCGCCGCGGGCGGCGAGTTCGGGGACGTCGGTGACCAGGGCGGACATGCGGTCGAAGGTGAGCACCGCGAGCACCGAGGCCGGCGTCACCACCAGCGCGAAGTCGATGGTCCAGGCCATGGCCCGGCGGAGTCCCGGCATCAACGTCCCCCGTTGTCTCGTCAGTTCGGCGGACAACGGTAGCGGGAGGGCGCCGCGCGGCCGCAGCGGGCCTCCGCTTTCACACAGGTGTGCGGCGGACGTCCGACGTCACCCGAATGCCGAGTGGCAAAGCGCGCCACGGTGCCCGGCTTCGGACCCAGCCGGTCGACGTCCCGCCATGCTGATCCCGGGGACTCTCCCCGAGCCCGTAGGAGGACGTGGACAGTGGTGGACAAGAGCGCGGTGGACTCACTCGATCAGGAGTCCTACGAGGACGAGCTGCCGGTACGGCGCAAGAGTCCGGGCAACGTCGTGATCAAGTGGATGACGACCACGGACCACAAGACCATCGGCACGCTCTATCTCTGCACCTCGTTCGCGTTCTTCGTGTTCGGCGGGATCCTGGCCCTGGTGATGCGCGCCGAGCTGGCCCGGCCGGGTCTGCAGATCGTGTCGAACGAGCAGTTCAACCAGGCGTTCACGATGCACGGCACGATCATGCTGCTGATGTTCGCGACGCCGCTGTTCGCCGGTTTCGCCAACTGGATCATGCCGCTGCAGATCGGCGCGCCCGACGTGGCGTTCCCGCGGCTGAACATGTTCGCCTACTGGCTGTACCTGTTCGGCTCGCTGATCGCGGTGGGCGGTTTCCTCACCCCGGACGGCGCGGCGAGCTTCGGCTGGTTCGCCTACACCCCGCTGTCGGACGTGGTCCGGTCACCGGGCTTGGGCGGTGACCTGTGGATCATGGGTCTGGCCTTCTCCGGCTTCGGCACGATCCTCGGCTCGGTCAACTTCATCACCACGATCATCTGCATGCGCGCTCCCGGCATGACGATGTTCCGCATGCCGATCTTCACCTGGAACGTGCTGCTGACCGGTGTGCTGGTCCTGCTCGCCTTCCCGGTCCTGGCGGCCGCGCTGCTCGCGCTGATGGCGGACCGCACGTTCGGGGCGCACATCTACGACGCGGCCAACGGCGGCCCTCTCCTGTGGCAGCACATGTTCTGGTTCTTCGGCCATCCGGAGGTGTACATCATCGCGCTGCCGTTCTTCGGCATCGTCTCCGAGATCATCCCGGTCTTCTCCCGCAAGCCGATCTTCGGCTACATGGGTCTGATCGCCGCGACGATCGCGATCGCCGGCCTGTCGGCGACGGTGTGGGCGCACCACATGTACGCGACGGGCGGCGTACTGCTGCCGTTCTTCTCCTTCATGTCCTTCCTGATCGCGGTGCCGACCGGTGTGAAGTTCTTCAACTGGATCGGCACGATGTGGAAGGGGTCCCTGAGCTTCGAGACCCCGATGCTCTGGTCGATCGGCTTCCTGGTCACCTTCCTCTTCGGTGGTCTGACCGGCGTC
>NZ_NEUB01000958.1:0-7254 GCF_002910825.1 Streptomyces sp. SM1
CCTGCGTGCCCGTGACTGCCAGGGCCCCGCAGGTCACCCGCGTGCCCCCGACTGCCCGTGCTGCCGGGACACCTGCGTGCCTCCGGCCGACAGTGCTGCCCGTGCCGCCCGGTCATCTGTGCGCCCGCGGCCGCCCGTGACGCCGGATCACCTGTGAACCTCCGGCCGTCCCGGCCGCCCGCGCCACCCCTGCCGCCCGGGTGGCGGGGCGACGGAAGGGTCAGTCGTGCGCGGTCCCGTGGTGCCGGACCACGACGACCGGGCAGGACGCGTGCTGGGCGCAGCGCTGGCTGACCGAGCCCAGCATCGCCCGGGCGAAGCCGCCCCGTCCGCGGTTGCCCACCACCAGCAGCTCCGCTCCCTCGGAGGCGCGGATCAGTACCTCCGAGGGATCGCCTTCGACCAGCCGTTCCCGCAGCCCGGGGGGCCGTTCGCCGGGGAACGCGGCGTTCAGCGCCTCCGCGAAGCGACGCCGCGCCTGCTCCGCGTCGAAATCCGGTTCGATCGCGGGACCGGCCCATCCGGCGGACGAGGGCGTCTCCCAGGCGTAGACGCCCTCGACCACCGCGCCGGCCGCCCGGGCGTACCGCACGGCCCAGCGCAGTGCCTCGTACGACGAGGGGGATCCGTCCACACCCACGACCACGCGGGGTGCCGGTTCAGTCGATTGCATGGTTACCTCACTCACCAGTCGCTGTGCGCGTCTCGTCGCCGGCCGGGTCAGCAGATGCGCGGGAGCTGTTCACCCATCGGCAGATCCACCACCCGGGTACCTCCGAGCCCGGTCCGTGCGACGACCATTCCCGGATGCTCCGGGACCACCTCACCGATGGCGGCGGCACCGCTGCCCAGCGGGTGCACCCGCATCGCGGCCAGGACCGCGTCGGCGTGCTCGCGGGGCACGAAGGCGACGAGCTTGCCCTCGTTGGCCACGTACATCGGGTCCAGCCCCAGCATGGCGCAGGCCCCGGCCACCGGCGGCGGCACCGGCACCGCACGCTCCTGGACGACCACCCCGCATCCCGAGGCCGCGGCGATCTCGTTCAGCGAGGCGGCCAGACCCCCGCGGGTCGGATCGCGCAGCACATGCAGATCCGGCGTGACCGACAGCATCGCCTCGACGAGTCCGCCGAGCGGCGCGCAGTCGCTCTCGATCTCGACCTCGAACCGCAGGTTCTCCCGCCTGCTCATGATGGCCACGCCGTGCACCCCGATGGCACCGCTGACCAGCACGACGTCACCGGGAACCACCCGCTCGGGACGCAGGTCGACGCCGGCGGGGATCACACCGATGCCGGACGTGTTGATGTACACGCCGTCACCGTGTCCGGACTCCACGACCTTGGTGTCACCCGTCACCACGCGCACCCCGGCGGCACGGGCCGCACCGCCGAGCGCCTCGGCGACCCGGGCGACGGTGTCGATCTCGACGCCCTCCTCCAGGATCAGCCCGCACGACAGGCAGGCCGCGCGGGCCCCGCTCATCGCGAGGTCGTTGACCGTGCCGTTGACCGCCAGGTCGCCGATGCTGCCGCCGGGGAAGAACAGCGGCCGCACCACGAAGGAGTCGGTGGAGAACGCCAGCCGGGCACCGCCGAGTTCGACCACCGCGGAGTCGGTCAGCGCGGCCGGAGCCGCCCCGCCGAGTCCCGGCAGGACCACCTGCTCGACGAGCTCGGCGGACAGGGCGCCGCCCCCGCCGTGGCCCATCACCACGCGCGGCCGGTCACGCAGGGGCGCCGGGCAGCTCCAGGAGAGCATGTCGGGTGCGGCGGTGGTGTCAGACAACGGAGCTCGCCTCCCGGTCCGCCGCGGCCGCGTTCGCCGCGGGCAGGTCCAGCCGCCGGTACAGGTAGTACGCGGCGCAGGCGCCCTCGCTGGAGACCATGGTGGCCCCCAGCGGGGTGCGCGGGGTACAGGTCGTGCCGAACGCCTCGCACTCGTGCGGCTTCAGCAGCCCCTGCAGCACCTCGCCGCTGCGGCACTCCGCCGGTTCCAGCGTGGCGATGTCCCCCACCTGGAACCGGTGCTCGGCGTCGTAGTCCCGGTAGCGCGCCGCCAGCCGCCAGCCGCTGTCCGGGATCACCCCGATGCCGCGCCAGGCGCGGTCGGCGACCTCGAAGACGTCGTCCAGCATCGCCCGCGCGGCGGGGTTGCCCTCGTCCCGTACGGCGCGCGGATAGGCGTTGTCGACCCTGTGCTCGCCACGCTCCAGCTGTCGCACGGTCCGCCGTACGCCCTCCAGGATGTCCAGCGGCTCGAACCCGGTCACCACGATGGGCACCCGGAACCGCTCGGCGAGCGCCGGGTACTCGTGCGTGCCCATCACGCTGCACACGTGCCCGGCCGCCAGGAACCCCTGGACCCGGCAGTCCGGTGACTGCATGATCGCCTCGATCGCGGGAGGCACCCGGACGTGCGAGACCAGCAGACTGAAGTTGCGGATACCGCGCCTGCGGGCCTGATGCACCGTCATCGCGTTGGGCGGGGCCGTGGTCTCGAAACCGATGCCGAAGAACACCACCTCCCGGTCCGGGTTCTCCTCCGCGATCCGCAGCGCGTCGAGCGGGGAGTACACCACCCGTACGTCACCGCCCTCGCTCCGGACCTGGAACAGGTCGCGCCCCGTGCCCGGCACCCGGAGCATGTCGCCGAAGGAGCAGAAGACGACCTCGGGCCGGGAGGCGATCGCCAGCGCCTTGTCGATCACCTCCAGCGGCGTCACACAGACCGGGCACCCCGGACCGTGGATCAACTCCACCTCGTCAGGCAGCAGCTGGTCGATGCCGTGCCGGATGATGCTGTGTGTCTGGCCGCCGCACACCTCCATCAGCGCCCACGGTCTGGTGACCGAGGCCCGGATGTCGTCGAGCAGACGTGCCGCCAGAGCGGGGTCCTGGAACTCGTCGATGTACTTCACCGCCGCACCTCCCGCGCGAGGTCCTCGCCGCCTGCCCGGGCGGCCTGTTCCCATGGGTCGCCGAACTCCTCCTGGAGCATGCCGAGGTTCTCGAACAGCTCCAGGGTCCGGCGGGCCGACTCCTCGTCCAGCCGCTGCAGGGCGAAGCCGACATGGACGATGGCGTACTCACCGACCTCCAGATCGGGCAGGTACTCCAGGCACACCTCCTTGACCACCCCGCCGAAATCGACGGTGGCCATCCGGGTACCGTCCCGTTCCTCCACACCCAGCACTCGGCCGGGTACCGCCAGACACATGCGGATCTCCTCACTCGTCACGCGCGGGGGCGCCCGCGCCCGTCATCGGGCCGTGGCTCCCGCACGGGCGGCCACGATCAGCTGGCCGAGGGCCAGTCCGCCGTCGTTCGGCGGGATGTCGCGATGGCGCAGTACGGTGAAACCGGCGGTACGCAGCTCACCGGCGCAGGCCGAGGAGAGCAGCGCGTTGGAGAACACGCCGCCGGTCAGGGCCACCGTCCGCGGACCGCCCGCCCGCCGGGCCGCCACGCACACGTCCCGCACCAGCCGGGCCACGGCCCGGTGGAAACGGGCGGCGATCACCCCCGCGGGCACCCGGCGCCGTACGTCCTCGACCACCGCCGTCAGCAGGGGCGCCGGCCCGGCGGTCAGCGGCCCCGGGCCGTCCGAGAGCCGGAACGCGTAGCGCGGGTCGTGCGGCTCGTCGTCGGCACCGGCCGCCACCGCCGCCGCTTCCAGTGCGACCGCCGCCTGCGCCTCGTAGCCCGCGTGGTGGCACACCCCCGTGAGGGAGGAGACCGCGTCGAAGAGCCGGCCCATGCTGGAGGTCGGTACGCAGTTCAGCTCCCGCGCCAACTGGACGCGCAGCACGTCGAGTTCGTCCGGGGGGCAGGCGGCGGTGCAGGGCAGGTCCGGTCCGGCGGCGATACCGGCGGCGTGCAGATGCGCCAGCGCCATCCGGTACGGCCGTCGCACCGCCGCGTCACCGCCCGGCAGCGGTACGTAGGCCAGATGCGCGAACCGGTGGAATCCGTCGTAGTCCGCGAGGAGGAACTCACCGCCCCACACGGCACCGTCGTCGCCGTGCCCGGTGCCGTCGAAGGCGACGCCGGTCACCCGGCCGCCCTCCGGGAACCCGTGCTCCGCCAGCACGGAGGCGATGTGCGCGTGGTGATGCTGGACCCGGACCACCGGGCGGCCCGCCGCGTGCCGCCGGGCCCACGCCCCCGACCGGTAGCCCGGATGGGTGTCGGCGGCCAGCAGCGCCGGCCGCACGCCGGTCACCGACTCCAGGTGCCGCTCGGCCCGGCCGAACGCCTCCTGCGTGGCGAGGTCGTCCATGTCACCGACATGGGCGGACAGCCAGGCCCGGTCGCCCTGCCCGAGACAGAAGACGTTCTTGAGGTCTCCGCCGACCGCCAGCGCCGGGACCACCGGGGCCGGCAGGGTGACGGGCAGCGGCGCGTAGCCGCGTGAGCGGCGCAGCACCAGTGGCTCGCCGTCGAGGACGCGTACGACGGAGTCGTCGCACGGTACGTGGACGGGACGGTCGTGCGTCAGCCAGGCGTCGGCCAGCCCGGCCAGCCGGGTCAGGGCCTCCTCGTCGTCCGTCACGATGGGCTCCCCGGACATGTTTCCGCTCGTCATCACGAGCAGCCGGGGCGCCCCCGCCGCCAGCAGCAGATGGTGCACCGGCGAGTACGGCAGCATGACACCGAGGTCGGGGCTGCCCGGCGCGACGGAATCGGCCGGCACGAGCATCCCCGGACCGGACCGGACGACGGGGCGCCGCCGCATCAGCACCACGGGCCGCACCGGCCCCGTGAGCAGGTCACGCTCCACCGGGCCCATGTGCACCAGATGCCCGACGTCCCGCACGTCCGGAGCCATCAGCGCGAACGGCTTGTCGCCGCGGGCCTTGCGACGGCGCAGCGCGGCCACCGCCTCCGGCCGGGTGGCGTCGCAGGCCAGGTGGTATCCGCCGATGCCCTTCACGGCGAGCACCGCGCCCGCGGCGAGCAGCGAGCGGGCCGCGTCGAGGGGATCGGCGCCGGCGGCAGGCGGACCGCCGCCGTGCCCGGGGCCGGTGACGAGCCGCAGCCGTGGACCGCAGGCGGGACAGGCGACGGGCTGTGCGTGGAACCGGCGGTCGCCGGGGTCCCGGTACTCGCGGGCACAGTCCGGGCACAGCGGGAAGCCCGCCATGGTGGTGTGCGCGCGGTCGTACGGCAGTCCGGTGACGATGGTGAAGCGAGGCCCGCAGTGCGTACAGGTGATGAAGGGATGGCGGTGGCGCCGGTCGCCGGGGTCGGCCAGTTCGGCCAGGCAGTCCCGGCAGGTGGCGGTGTCGGGAGCCACGAGCGTGCGTACGGGGCCGTCGGCCCGGGAGGCCACGATGCCGAACCCGCTCTCGCGCGTCACGGGGAGGTCGGCCCGCTCCACCGACTCCACCACCGCGAGCGGCGGCGCGCCGGGCGCGAGACGCGCACAGAACCGGTCGACGGCCGAGGACGCGCCCTCGACCTCCGCCACCACGCCGTCACCGGTGTTCGTCACATGCCCCGCCAGCCCGAGACCGGTCGCCAGCCCGTACACGAACGGCCGGAAGCCCACGCCCTGCACGACACCCCGGACGACGACCCGGGCGCGCCGCACGGAGTCCGCCCCGACGGCCGGTGCGGGGCGGACTCCGGGAGCGGTGCTCACGCCCCGGCCCGCGCCATCACCGGCGCGTGGACACGCTCCCCGTCGGCCGCCGCGAGCGCCCGGTCCACCAGGACCCCGGCGCCCTCACCGGTCCGTACGGAGGTGAGCACCACCTCGACGCCCGGATTGACCCGCTCCACGTGGGCGCGGAAGGCCGCCTCGTCGAAGGCGGCCGGACCGGCCAGATCGGACTTGGTGACGATCACCAGCTGGGCGAGCCCGAACGCCGCAGGGTACTTGAGGGGCTTGTCCTCGCCCTCGGTGACGGACGCCAGGACCACGCGCAGGGACTCGCCCAGGTCGTAGGAGGCGGGGCACACGAGGTTGCCCACGTTCTCCACGAAGAGCAGCCGGGTGGGGTCGGGCAGCCAGTCGTGCAGATGCCCGGCGAGCATGTCCGCCTCCAGATGGCACAGGCCGTCGGTCAGCACCTGCTTGACCGGAACGCCCGAACGGGCCAGCCGGGTGGCGTCGTTCTCGGTGGCGAGGTCCGCGGTGAGGGCCGCGGTGGCCAGGCCGCGCTCCCGGCAGAGCTGCAGTTCACGCTCCAGCAGGGCCGTCTTCCCGCTGCCCGGGCTGGACAGGAGGTTGACGACCGTCGTGCCCCTGGCGGTGAGTTCGGTGCGCAGGATGCCCGCCGCCATCGTGTTCTTGGCGAGCACGGCCTGCCGGAGGTCGACTGTGCGGCACATCGTCAGCTCTCCTCGGATTGCGGTACCGGCGCGGGGCCGGGTGCGGTGGGAGCCGCGGACCAGTGCACCTCGGTGATCCTCAGTTCGCGGCCCGTGAGCAGTTCGGTGGCGCCGGCACGGCAGACGGCGCAGATCATGTCGGGCGGCATCCCCGTGTCCCAGCCGCGCCCGCACGGGGTGCAGTGGGCCCGTCCGGGTACGGACCGGGTGACGAGCTCGGCGCCCTCCAGCCGTGTCCCGGCGCAGGCCAGCTCGAAACAGAAGGCGAGCGCGTCCGGGACGACCCCCGCCAGTTCACCGATCTCGACGGCGACCCGGCGCACCCCGTGCGCGCCCTGGGGCCGTGCCGCCTGCTCGACCTGGTCCACGACCGACAGGGCGACGGACATCTCGTGCATCGCCGCTCCGTCCTGGGCCGGGGAGGTGGGGGTGGCGGGTCCGCTGCCCATTAGAGGCACGGCCGGGGCGGCCGGCGGNCCCGCCGCGCCGTGACCGTAGCCCGTTCGGCGGGCCTCACATCCTGCGGATGCGCAGGTACCGCCGCACGTCCGGCCAGACGTTCGCGGCGACCGCCGCCAGCGCGGACAGGGTGAGGACGGCGGCGACACCGCCGACGAGACGTTTGCTCATGGTGTTCTCCGAAGGCGTTGAAGAGGGGTGTACTCGGCACGGACGGGGTCGTGTCCGCCGGCCAGTTCGACGGCCAGGCGCACCGCCTCGGGCACCGCGGCCGCGACCTGCGGGCTGAGCCCGATGCCCTCCTCGACGGTGGCGGGCTCGCAGCCCACGACCCACGTGCGCCGCGGCGGTACCGCGCCGGTGCCCGCGCACAGGGTGTCGAGCAGCGCGAACACCGCGTCGGGGGACATGTGGTGGCCGTCCGGGGCGGCACCCTCCGGCGGCCGGCGGCCGGCGG
>NZ_NEUB01000958.1:7273-10212 GCF_002910825.1 Streptomyces sp. SM1
ATCACGTACAGGGTCCCCGGCTCCCCGCCCCGCGACGTCGCGTCGAGGACGACCAGGGTGTCGTAGCCGTCGAGCAGCCGGTAGGCCAGATGGACACCACGGATGCCGATGTCGGCGACCTCGACCCCCTCCGGCAGCGGCCCCCCGGCCAGCAGCCGGGCGGCCTCGACACCGAATCCGTCGTCGCCGAGGAAGATGTTGCCCACCCCGGCGACCAGGGTGCGCGGGCGGACTCCGGCGCCGGTCACGGTGTCTCCACGTCGATCTCGTCGGGCTGGAAGTACAGATACCGTCCCTGCTCGCGGCGGATGTCCGCCCCCGGATCGTCGTCGACGGTGACCGCGATGTGCACGCCCCCGTCGACATCGTGCAGGACCGCCTCGACCAGGGCGCGCCGCCCGGCGAGGAACAGGTCCTGGGCGTCGGTGTGCCGCAGCCGGGGCCGCAGGACGACGCGGCTGCCCGCCCGCACCCGCTGCCCGTCGACCAGCACATGGTCGTGGGCCGGGTCCACCGAGGCGTCCGCGCCCGGATCCCACCAGGGGACGTCCGGCCGGGCGATACCGCCGTCCGCGTCGGCGAACACCGGTGTGCGCGGGGTGGGAGCGGTGACCTCGCGCAGGCCGCGCACCGCGCCGTGCAGCCGCTCCAGCACCTCCGCCGGCATCGACTCGGTGAGGTCGATCACCGCCGCCGCCCGGTCGTCCGTCCCCCTGGCCTCCCGCTTCTCCTCGTCGGTGAGGGCCGCGGTGCGCAGGGCGAGGATCTCGTCGATCTCCGTGGCGTCGTACAGCGCGCCCGGGCTCTCCGGGGCGATGGCCGGGTGGTCGTCCAGGATGATCGGGGAGGAGAGCACCAGGTCGCGGGATCCGGGCTCACCGGCCCGGACGGGCCAGGTGTGCAGATTGCGGCAGGCCGCGGCAGCGCCCCGGGCCCACTCCGGGGGATCCGTCAGCGACAGGAAGTGCCCGGCGTCCAGGTGCAGCAGCGTGTGGGTGGCGACCAGGGAGCGGGACAGCGCCGCGTCACGTCCGGCCCCCTCCTCGGGCAGCCACTCGCCGGTGTTCTCCACGACCACGCTCAGCCGCTGGGCCGCGTACGGGCCGTCCAGCGGGACCGCCGACAGGCGCAGGGCGCCGGCGACCGCCTCGCGGCGCCGCACCATGCGTCCCACGACCGTCCCGGAGGCGTCGGTGACCGGCTCGGTCTCCTCGCCCGCCGGCCGGCCGAAGGGGACCACCGTGCCCGCGCCCGCCAGTTCCCCGACGGGAACGGTGACCCGGACCCGTTCCTCCCGGCCCTCGTCCCACGGGACCACCACCCGGTCCTCCAGGCGCAGTTCGCCGACGGTCCGGAAACCGCCGTCCGGCAGGACGCGGTGGACGGTGCGCCGCTGGGCGTGCAGGAAACGCACCTCCACCGAGAGGGTGGCGCCCCGGCGGGGCTCCATGAGCACCTCGGTGTGCTGGAACTCGTGCTCCGCCGCCGTCGCCGTCCAGGACGGGGGCACCAGCACCCCGAACTGCCAGCGCAGCCGGTTCTTGGCGGCCGACGCCCGGTACGGGTAGAGCACGTAGCCCTCGAACAGCACGGCGTCGGCGACCTGGCGCGCCACCGCCAGCCGCGCCTCGGCCGCGGAGGTGAACGTCGTCGTGGTCATGATGTCCTCTCACCCGCCGCGTCCAGGAGTCCCTCGACGGCCGCCTGCCAGGAGGGCAGGGCCCGCCGCGACCGGTAGGCGAGCAGCGCGTCCATGGTGTCCCTGGGCAGCCTGACCCAGGCCGAGCCCGGGAAGTGCTGGTCGACCATCTCCCGCCAGGCCTTCACCGGCATCCGGAACACGGTCTCCCGGTCCCAGGGGACCGGCTCGACCCGGAAGCCGCCGGTCCCGGTGAAGGCGGTGCCGGAGAACAGCAGGCGCAGCGGCACCTCGCCGTCCGCGAGGGCGTGGAAGTAGCGGGAGGAGGCGATGTCCATGTCGTACGTGCAGGGCACGACCACATCGGTCTCCGTCTCGCCGGTGAACCCCTTCACCATCACCGGGACCTGGGCGAACTCCAGCGGGTTGAGGCTGCTGCCCCAGCGGGACCGTTCGCCGAACAGATCGGTCAGGGCGGCGGCCTCGGTGTCGTCGTAGCTCCGGCGGGCGGGCTCGATCCGGAACTGGCAGCGCAGCGCCAGGGCGTGCACCGGGGTGCCGGGAGAGGCGGTGATCCGCAGCCGGAACACCAGCGCCGGACCCGCGGCGTACGGGTCGGTGCGCACCCCCGTACAGAGGAAGCCGAAATCGGTCACGAGGCGCTCCCCCGGGGGACCCGGGCCCGCGCGCGCACATGGGCGAAGAACTCCTCCAGATCGGCCCGCGCCTCGGCGCCCCCGTCGAAGCCCTGCCACCGCAGTCGCATCCGGCCCACCAGTTCGTAGCAGATGTCGACCGGCACCAGACGGCACTCCACCCGGCCCTCGTGCCGGCGGAGCAGCAGCGCCTCCACGTCGGGTTCGAGGAGCCCGGCCAGCGGCGTCGCCTCCGTGAGGAACTGCCAGGTCTCGGGATCCAGTTCGCTCTCGGTGGCCCCGGCGGGGCTCGGATAGAGCGCGACCGGCCGGTCGAGCGCGGAGTTGTGGAAGTAGAAGGCCATGCCCACCGGGATGCTCAGCCGGTCCCAGGCCCCGTCGTCCAGACCGTCGCCGGGGTCGTCCAGATACCGGCCGGGTACGGTGCGGAACCGTCCCCCGGACGCGCCGGGCCGGTCCAGCAGCTGGGCGCAGGGGCCGCAGGCGCAGACCAGGGCCCGGTTCTCGGTGTCGACGAGATGCCGGTGACCCGGGTCCGCGAGTGCGGCGGAGCACAGCTCGCAGCGTTCCTCGCGGGGCGGGCGGGGCCCGGTGAACCGGAACAGGCCCCGGCGCGGCCGGGTGTCCGCTCCGGGCGGGGAGGC
>NZ_NEUB01000959.1 GCF_002910825.1 Streptomyces sp. SM1
CGGGCGCCGCGGGGGTGGGCGCGCGGTGCTGGTGCGGCCGACGGAACCGGCCCCGCGGGCCCGGCGGCGGCAACGGCTAGAGTCGGCCGCATGACCAAGTGGGAATACATAAATCTTACGCCATGAACGATGGCGCGGCTAGTCGTGGCTCTGACCAGTGCTTTAGTGCGCTGGCGGGGCCTCAGCGACGTAGTACCCGCGACCGCTGACCACGTAGACCAGACCATCAGCGCGGAGGCTCGCCAGCGCACGGGATGCAGTCGACTGCGACACGTCGAACTCAGCGGCCAGCGCCACAGTGCCAGGCAGATGCGCTGCGCGCTGCCCTGGGCAGTTACGCCGGCGGAGCCTCAGCGACATAGCTGCCCTTGTGCGGCAGCGTCTCAATCAGGCCCCGTTCGCGGAGATCTTGCAGCGCTCGCCGGACAGTGTGGTCAGCGACGCCATAAGCCTGGGCGAGCCGCAGGATGCTGGGCAGGGCAGCGCCGGCGGGAATGCGTCCAGAGTCAATCTGCTGGGCAAGATCATCAGCCACGCGCTGCCATTCGTACTGAACCATGGCCACAGCGTCGCGCGGCTAACCAGGGTCCGCATCGCCAGACCATGGTGCACCGTGGTGATCCATGGCATAACTTGGACAGTGCACAAACACAAACGCGGCCGCTTCGCTGATCCCGGCCAAGAGACAGCGAAGCGGCCTAACCGGAAAGGAACTCCGGCTGATGAGCGAACTTACCTGCATCGGCAGCACCGACGGAAAAGACGTCCTGGTGCAGAGCGGCGGAGCCATTGAAGGCGCCATGAGGTTTGAGGCTGCGGCAGCGCTCCATGGGGCAACGTCGCTTCTTTGATCGTTTCAGGGTGACTGTGGTCGTGGTGTGAGTGTGTGGAGCTGGATGGTGTAGGTGACGCGTTCGGTGGCGGGTTGATCTGGTTGGAGTGTGGGCCAGTTGACGTGTCGGGCCTTGGTGGCGCGGGGTGATCGGCGGCCGGGCCGTGGCCGGGTGGCGGTGCGGATCAGGTCGGCGCCGATGTCACGGATCTTGGTGGTCAGGCGTGGAGGGGGGAAAGTCCGCCCCGACGGTTCGCTGGGCGGCGTGCAGGGCGTGCTTGAAGCTGATCTGGGCTGGTGGGATGCCGTCCTGGGTCGCGCTGTCGGTGGCCAGGTGGCGTACGGACTGGTAGACGCAGAGCATCGCCCACAGTTCCTGGGCGACCATTTCGGGGCTGTTGGAGCGCAGGGTCGCGGTGCGGCCGCCGCGTTGCTCGACCTTGATCGACCGGTAGATCGTTTCGCTGGTCCAGCGACGTGCGTAGAGCTCGGCGAGTTCGGTGGCCGGGGCGGTGTCCGGGTCGAGGAGGGTGGTGATCAGGCAGAACAGTTCCGAGGACTCGGTGGTGGAGCCGTCGGCGCCCTCGGCGGTGCTGTGCACGGTGTACTCGATCACCCGGACGGTGATGCGCTGTCCGCGTGGCCCGTTGAGGCGGGAGAGACAGGTGCCGTCGTGGAGTACCTCGATGACGGGCAGGGTGAACGACGCGCTCGCGCGCCACAACAGCTCAGCGCCCCGGCCCGCGGCTGCGGTGAACAGGTCGTAGGAGGGGAAGCCCCGGTCGGCCAGCAGCAGCGTGCCCCGCTCGATCACCGGCAACAGGCGTGTGGCCAGGGTGCGTTCCCCGACCGCGAGGGAGTCGAAGACCGCTGCGATCACGGCCAGGGTGCCGCACTCGACCAGGGCCAGCAGCCGCACCTGTGGATAGGGCCCCTGCCGGGCCTCGGTCACAGGCCGGGTGTACGCGGCGGAGTTCGCCGCACTGTCGGGGACGTTGAAGGTGGTGCCGTCCAGCGAGGTCAGACGCAGGTTCCGCCAGAACACCCCCGGCGTGGCCGGCGTGCCCTGCGCTCCGCGCACCCGGTCGAACAGCACCCGAAGCGCCCCCGCCCCCAGCCGGGAGCGGGCCTTGGTCAGCGACCCTGTCGATGCCGGACGCC
>NZ_NEUB01000960.1 GCF_002910825.1 Streptomyces sp. SM1
GCGCGTCCCGCCCGCCCTCGGCACCGACCGGCTGCGCACCGCCGTGGACGCCGTCCTGGCCCGGCATCAGGCACTGCGCGGACGGCTGCGCGAGGACGGGTCCCTCGCCGTGGACCCCGCCCAGGGGACCGCACCCGGGACCGGCCCGCGTGACACCGTACGGCGGGTCGACGTCTCGGTCACGGCCGCCTCGGACGAGGAACTGCGCCGCCGGATCGCCGCCTGCGCCGCGGAGGACGCCGACTCCCTCGCCCCGCGCGACGGCGCCATGGTGCGGGTCACCTGGTTCGACGCGGGCAACGAGCGTCCGGGCCGGCTGCTCGTCACCGTCCACCACCTCGCCGTCGACGCCGTGTCCTGGCACACCGTGCTCATGGACCTCCACACCGCCTGGCACGCCGGCGCGTCCGGCGCCCCCGTGCGGCTCGGCCCCGTACCGCTGCCGCTCGCCGAATGGAGCGGCGCGCTGCACCGGGCGGCGCACGGAGCGGACGTCGTCGCCGAACTTCCGCACTGGCATCGCACCCTGGACGCCGACGGCCTCGCTCTGACCGAGGCGCCGCTGTCGCCCTCCCGGGACATCCAGGCCACCGCCGGCGAGCTGCGGCGCACCCTGCCCGAGGACCTGACCGGGCAGCTGCTCGCCACGGTGCCCGCCGCGCTCGGCGCCCGTACGCACGGGGTGCTGCTCACCGCCCTCGCCCTCGCCGTGGCCGCCCGGCAGCGCCCGGACCCCGGCGGCACCTCCGTCGTGATGGACGTCGAGGGACACGGCCGCGAAGCGCTCGAGGGGGATGCCGACCTGTCGGAAACGGTCGGATGGCTCACCTCCCTGTACCCCGTCCGCCTGGACCCGGGAATCCCCGACTGGAGCCCCGAGGGCACCGACCCCGCGTCCGACGACCGCCTCGGCGAGGCCGTGCGCCGGGTCACGGCCCAGCTCGGCCGGGTGCCGCGGCACGGCTTCGGCTACGGCCTGCTGCGCCATCTCAACCCGGGGACGGCCGCCGGCCTGGCCGCCCTCCCGACACCCCAACTGTGCTTCAACTACCTCGGAAGGCAAGGCGGTTCCGCGTCCGGTGACGAGGACTGGAGCGTCGCGCCCGAGTCCGACGTCCTCCCGCTCGGTGCCGACCCGCGGATGCCGCTGACCCATGTGATCGAGGTCAACGCCGCGGTCGAGGAAGGCCCGGCAGGTCCCCGGCTCGTCGCCCACTGGCGGTGGGCACGGCGCCTGCTGACCGGGGACGAGGCCGGGGAACTGGCCGACCTGTGGTTCGCGGCCCTGCGCGCCCTCGTCGTCCACGGCACCGCGCGGCCGGCCCGTGCCGCACAGGAGGACGCCGCCGAGCGTTCCCGGCTGGCCGCCCGCGTCGGGCACCCCGTCGAGCGGCTGCTGCCGATGACGCCCGCACAGGAAGGACTGCTCTTCCACGCCCGCTACGACAGCGCGGACCTCGACGTCTACACCGTGCAGATCGCGATGGAGACCGAGGGCGCGCTGGACGTCGAACGGTTCCGGCGGGCCTGCGACGCCCTGCTGCGCCGCCACCCGATGCTCCGGGCCGCCTTCCTCCAGCGGCGCTCGGGCGAGCCGGTGCAGGCCGTGGCGGAACACGTCCGGATGCCCTGGCGGGTCCACGACCTGACCGGGCTGAGCGAGCCCGAGCGGGACGCCCGCCGCACCGAGCTGCTGGACGCCGACCGGCACCACCGCTTCGACCCCGCCGTACCGCCGCTGATGCGCTGCACCGTGCTCGCCCTCGCCGAGGACCGGCACCAGCTGGTGCTGAGCATGCACCACCTGCTCGCCGACGGCTGGTCCACGTCCCTGCTGCTGCGGGACCTGCTGGCGCTCTTCGACGGGAACGGGGACGCCGGCGACCTGCCCGCCCCCGGCCGCTACCACGACTACCTGAGCTGGCTCGCCGCGCAGGACCGGGACGCGGCACGCACCGCCTGGAGCGCGGCCCTGGCCGGCCTGCCCGGGCCCACCCTGATCAGCCCCGGCCACGACACCGCCCGCGTGCGGGTCCTGCCGAGGACGCTCACCGTCGAGTTGTCCGAGACGGACACCGCCACCCTGCTCGACACGGCCCGCGGCCACGGCGTCACGCCCAACACCCTGGTCCGCGCGGTCTGGGCGCTGTGCCTGCACGACCTGACCGGGCAGCGGGACGTGGTCTTCGGCGCCGTGGTCTCCGGCCGGGAAGCCGATCTGCCGGACGTCGCCGAGACCGTCGGGATGTTCGTCAACACCGTGCCGGTCCGGGTCCGGCTGGACGCCGGCGAGCCGGTGACCGACCTGCTGCGCCGCATGCAGGGCGAGCAGGCCGTGCTGCTGCCCCACCACCACCTCGCCCTGGCCGAGGTGCAGCGGGCCGTGGGACGGGGCCCGTTGTTCAACAGCTGCGTGGTCTTCGAGAACTTCCCGCTGGCCCAGGGCCTCCCGAGCCCCGACGACGGTCTGCGTCTGGCCGGGCTGGCGGGCCACGACCCGTACCACTACCCGCTGAGACTCATGGTCGCGCCCGGCAGCCGGCTCCGGCTGCAGATCAGCCACCGCGCCGACCTCCTCGACGAGGGGACCGGCGAGCGGATCGCCGCCCGGCTGCACGAACTGCTGACCGCCCTGCCGCCGGCGCTCACCGCTCCGACCGGGCGCTTCCTGCGCCACCACGCCCCCTCCGCCGCCTCGCCGGACGCCGACGGCCGGCGCCTGTGCGAACTGGCGGCCGAGGTCCTCGGCCGCACGGCCGTCGGCGCCGACGACGACGTGTTCGACCTCGGCGCCGACTCACTGACCGCGCTGCGCCTGACCGGCCGCATCGAGGCCGAACTGGACGTCGGCCTCGACGTCTCGGCCGTCTTCCGCCACCGCACGCCCAGAGCCCTCGCCGCCGCGCTCACCGCACGACGGGGCGGCTCCGAGACCGCACCCCACGGGAGAACGACATGACCAACCCCTTCGACAACGAGGACGGCACCTTCCACGTGCTCGTCAACGGCGAACGCCAGCACTGCCTCTGGCCCGCCTTCGTCCTGGTACCGCCCGGCTGGGACGTCGTCCTGGCCGACAGCGACCGGCAGACCTGCCTGGACCACATCGAGCAGAACTGGACCGACATGCGCCCCGCGAGCCTCGCCGACGCGTGACCCGCCCCACCCCGCCCCGCCCACACAGACAGGTGGCCGCACCCATGCAGAACGACTCCGTGGTCGTCAACTCCTGGAACGAATGGGACCCCCTCGAGGAGATGGTCGTCGGCTCGGCCGACAACGCCTGCTTCGAGCCCACCGAGCCGGGCAGCCGGCCCGCCGTCCGCAACGCCCCCGGCACGCCCTTCCCGGCCGGCCCGAAGCCCAAGGAGGCGATCGATCTCGCCAACGAGGAACTCGACGGGCTCGTCCGCCTCCTGGAGTCCCAGGGCGTCACGGTCCGCCGCCCCGCCCCGCACGACTTCTCCCGACCGCTCACCACGCCCGACTTCGAGGTCGAGAACCAGTACTGCTCGGTCTGCCCGCGCGACGTGATGATCACCCTGGGCAACGAGATCGTCGAGGCCACCATGTCGCGGCGGGCCCGCTACTTCGAGCACCAGCCGTACCGCAAGCTCGTCTACGAGTACTGGAACGCCGACCCGCGTGTGCTGTGGACCGCCGCCCCCAAGCCCTCCATGGCGGACGGCATGTACCGCGAGGACTTCTGGGACTGGCCGCTCGAGCAGCGCCACGAGCGCATGCACGCCTTCGAGTTCTGCGTCACCCAGGACGAGATCGTCTTCGACGCCGCCGACATGAGCCGGCTCGGCCGGGACATCCTCGTCCAGGAGTCGATGACCACCAACCGGGCGGGCATCCGCTGGCTCAGGCAGCACCTGGAGCCTCGCGGCTTCCGCGTCCACACCGTGCACTTCCCGCTGGACTTCTTCCCCTCCCACATCGACTGCACCTTCGTGCCGCTGCGGCCCGGCCTGATCCTCACCAACCCCGAGCGCCCGCTGAAGGAGGGCGAGGAGAAGATGTTCCTCGCCAACGACTGGGAACTGGTCGACGTCCCGCAGCCGGTGCTGACCAACGACGAGATGCCGCAGTACTGCCAGTCCTCCAAGTGGCTGTCCATGAACGTGCTCAGCATCTCCCCGACCAAGGTCGTCTGCGAGGAGAACGAGAAACCCCTCCAGGACCTGCTGGCCGGCCTCGGCTTCGAGGTCTTCACGGTGCCCTTCCGGCACGTCTTCGAGTACGGCGGCTCCCTGCACTGCGCCACCTGGGACGTCCGCCGCACCGGCACCCGGGAGGACTACTTCCCCCGCCTCGACTACACGCCTCTCGTCTGACACCGCTAGGCGGTTCGCGTCCGGTCGCCGGGCCGTACCGCCGTGTCCGGGCGGCCACCCCGGCCCCCGGACACG
>NZ_NEUB01000961.1 GCF_002910825.1 Streptomyces sp. SM1
GGATCGCCCGGCGTGCTCTCCGGCAACACGGTGCAGGCGCCCGTGCACGTCCCGGTGAACGTCTGCGGCAACACGGTCAACGTCGCCGGCGTCCTCAACCCGGCCGTGGGCAACTCCTGTGCCAACGGGGGCGGCGCCACCGCCTCGGACGGCCACGGCGGCTCCGCCCACCACGGAGGCTCGGGCGCCGACGCGCGCACGGGCGACTCGCCCGGCGTCGGCTCCGGCAACCAGATCCAGGCTCCCGTGCACATCCCGGTGAACGTCTGCGGCAACAGCGTCGACGTCCTCGGCGCCGGCAACGCCACCGAGGGCAACGGCTGCGCGAACGGCGCATCCGGCCCCGAGACGCCGGAGAAGCCCGGCGATCCGGGAGACCCCGGTAGCCCCGGTAGCCCCGAGACACCGGACAGCCCCGGCGACGGGCCGGACAACCCCGGCGACCGGACCCCGCCCGGCTCCTCGGACGGCAACCGGCCGGACGCCCACTCCGTCGCCCACCACCGGGCCGACGCACAGCTGGCGCAGACCGGCAGCGAACTGCCCATGGGACTCGTCCTCCCGGCCGGTGCGGGCGCCCTGCTCGCCGGCGCGGTCCTCTACCGCAAGGCCCGCAGCGCCGCGTGACACCGGACACACGGAGCGGGCCCCGCGACCGCGGGGCCCGCTCCGTCGTGTGATTCCGGCCGGGAGAGGCGAGCTCACCAGGTGGCGCGCACCTGGCGGATGATCCGCCGCCGCAGCCGCACCCTGCGGCTGCCGTCACGCATCAGCGTCAGGCGGTACAACTCCCAGTGACCGTACTCTGCGTGGTCCGTCAGCAGACGTGCCGTCTCCTTGCGGGAGACCTCGCGCGGTACGTACACGTCGACAAATTCGTATTCCGGCATCGCATCTATTGTGCGGGCCGGGCCCCGGTACGGATAGCGTCTGCACTATGTCTGATGCTGCGCAGCCCACCGCTGCCGAGGTACGCGCCGCCGCCGAGGCGGTGAAGACCGCGCTCGACCGCCACCTGGCCGCGGTCGAAAGCCGGTCGGGGGAGGACGACCCGGCCGTCTACGAGGCGTTCAACCAGCTGGCCGCGGCCGCGGAGGCGTACGACGAGCTGCTCTACGACCGCTACGACGAGGTCACCCCCTTCGAGATCCCCAGCGCCGAGGACGCCCTGCCGCCGTACACCGGCCCCGAGGAGCCGAGCGCGCTCAGTGTGCTGATCCGCCGTGACTACGCCGTCGCGGAACCGCAGCGGCTGCTCGCACACGCCCAGCGGATCGAGGCGGCGGACGACGGCGCTCCGGGGCCCTCCGGTACCGTCCACGGCGCGCTCGGCCTGCTGTTCGGCGAGTTCGAACCCGACGAGATCGCCTCCCGGCACAAGGAGTTCGGCCTGGAGGAGGGCGATTCCACGCTCTGGGTGACCGCATCGGACGAACCGGCGGACCCCGGCGAGTGGCTGGAGGGCCCGTTCGATCAGGTGGACCCGCAGCAGGTGGTCTGCCGCTTCGACGTCAGCGCCGTCTTCGACGACGACAACGACGACGAACTGGAGGACGACCCGGTGCCGGACCTCGACGAGGACGAGGACCTGGAACCGCTCGACGCCGACCGCTGACCGCAGCCGCTCACCCGTCCGGGGCGGCACCTCAGGTGCCGCCCCGGACGAGGGGGCGCGGCCGGCCTCAGCCGCCCGAGCCCGCCGGAACCTGCGGCGCCAGCAGCACGGGCAACCGCGTCGTCCGCGGCTTCGCCGTCACCTCGGCCACGGCACGCGGCAGCGCCTGCTCCACCCCGTGGACCACCGAAAGATGCCGTCCGGCCCGGCCGAACGCCGTGTACACCCACGGCCGGCTCAGTGCCTGGGCGGCGTCGCCGGGCAGCACCACGACCACCGCCGGCCACCGGCACCCCACCGCCTGGTGCGCGGTCAGCGCCCATCCGTGCCGCACCGACGACTCCACCCGCTCCCTCGGTACGACGATCTCCTCGCCCCCGCACTCCAGGTGCAGCCCCTCGCCGTCGGCCGTCACCACGCGGCCCGGCAGCGTACGTCCCGGAGCGGGGGAGTAGGCGATTCGGTCACCCGGATCGAAACCGCCGAAACGCCCCGGCCCCGGATTCAGCCGCTCCTTCAGCGCCGCGTTCAGCGCACGCGTCCCCACCGCGCCGCCGTGGCCCGGGGTGATCACCTGGGTCTCCTCGGCCGGCACCCCGATGGCGCGCGGCACCGAGTCCGCCACCAGTTGCACGGTCCGGTGCACGGCCTCCCCCGCGTCCCGCACCGGCACGATCACGACCTCCTTGCCGGGCGCCGCCACCTGGGGCAGCTCACCGACGCCGATCCCGGAGACCAGCTCGCCCAGCGGCCCGGGGCCGGGCCGCCGGGAGGCGATCTGCGGGCAGACCCGCGCCGCCAGCAGATCCCCGAACACCCGCCCGGGCCCCACCGACCCCAGCACCCCGGGGTCGCCGGCCAGCACCAGCCGGGCCCCGTCCGGCAGCGACTCCGTCACCAGCGCGGCGGCCTCGACATCCAGCTGCGGAGCGTCGAGCACCACCAGCAGATCCAGATCGAGCGCACCGTCGGCGTCCCGTCCGGGCCCCTCGGCACCGGACAGCAGCCCGGCGACCGTGGCGACGCCGGGGCCCTCCACCAGTGCCGCGAACCGGGCACGTCCGGCCGGAGCGTGGGTGGCGGCCCAGGCCCGCAGCCCCAGACCGTGCGCCGCGTCCAGCAGCGCCGCCGGCTCGGCCGACGCGGCGTCTCCGCCGGTGTGCAGCACCAGCCCGTGCCCGGCGACCGCGCGGACCAGCTCACCGGCGGAACCCTCCGCCGAGGCGGCGGCGCGCTCCCACTCCTCACTCCCGCCGTCCTGCTTGGGCACGGAGTTGACCAGCCGGGCGAGACCGTCGGCGAGGCTCTCCTCGGCCATCGCATAGCGCTCAAGACCCACGAGCACCCGGACCGGCTGCTCCTCGTCCTCCCCGGCTTCGCCGACGGCGTCCTGGAAGACGAGCACGTCCCCCTCCGAGATGGCGTCCTGCACGGCTCCCTCGGGCTCCGGCACTCCCTGCCGCCCCAGCGCATCGGCCAGCGCGGCCATCTCGAGGACGGTGTGCCCGGCCAGCGCCGCCTGCTCCAGCAGCCATCCGGCGACCGCCCGGCCCCGCCGCCCGTCGTCCGGTCCCGCCCCGGCACCGAGCAGCGCCCGCGCGAACCCGTCGGCCTGCCCGGGCCGCACCCCGGAGATCCGCAGCAGCTGCCAGGGATCGGAACGCAGCAGGCCGGCGCCCCCTTCCCCGAGCTCTTCGGCGGCCCGCACGGCGAGCCCTTCCGGAACACCCCCCTGGGCCAGCACGCCCCGCATCTCCTCCACGGCACCGGCGGCGGGCACCACGGGGTCCGGTGTCACGGCCGGTGCCGGGCGCACGGGCTCGGGAGCGGGCCGCCGGGGAGCGGGCCGGGCCTCCTCGAACACGGTGGCGGCCGGTTTCACCCCACTCTCCACGGCCCGCACGGCGGCCAGCAGATCGGCGGCCGTGCCGCTCAGTTTGGTCCCGGCCGCGATCGGCCCCTGCCGCTCCGCCTTGCGCTGCTCGATCCGCTCCCGCTCCAGGCGCTGCGCGGCCAGCTCGGCCTCGGCCTCGGACACCCGCGTGCCCTCGGCGGGCGCGGCGTCCGCGCTCGTGGGCTCTCCGTCCTCGGGCGTCTCGGGCGGCTCGGTGCTCACAGCGTGCTCCAGTCGTGATCGGGATAGCGGTGCACGGGCGCCGACACATCGTCCAGCGCCCGGCAGATCTCGTCAGGAAGACTAAGGGCCTCCACCGACAATGCCGCCGTGATCTGCTGCGCATTGCGCGCGCCGACGATGGGAGCGGCTACGCCGGGCCGGTCCCGGACCCAGGCGAGGGCCACCTGCAGGGCGGTCACGGCGAGCCCGTCCGCCGCCGTGGTCACGGCGTCCACGATCCTGCTCGCCGTGTCGTCGAGGTACGGAGCGACGAACGGCGCGAGGTGCTCCGAGGCGCCCCGGGAGTCCGACGGGGTCGAGTCGCCCCGGTACTTGCCGCTCAGCACGCCCCGCCCGAGCGGCGAGGACGGCAGGAGCCCGACCCCGAGATCGAGGGCGGCGGGCAGCACCTCGCGCTCCACGCCGCGCTGGAGCAGCGAGTACTCCATCTGTGTGCTCGCCAGCCGGGTCCGTGTCCCGGGGGCGGCCAGCTGCCAGGTGGCCGCCTTGGCGAGCTGCCAGCCGCAGAAGTTGGACACGCCGGCGTAGCGGGCCCGGCCGCTGCCGACGGCGATGTCGAGCGCCTGGAGTGTCTCGTCCAGCGGGGTGGCGGGGTCGTAGGCGTGGACGTGCCACACGTCGACGTAGTCGGTGCCGAGGCGGGCGAGCGAGGCGTCCAGGGCGGCGAGCAGATGTCCCCGTGAGCCGTCGAACCGGCGGTCGGGGTCGGGCACACTGCCGGCCTTCGTCGAGATCACGAGGTCGCGGCGCGGTACGAGCCCTTCCATCAGCCTTCCGAGCAGGTACTCGGCCTGGCCGTCGCCGTACACGTCGGCGGTGTCGACGAGAGTCCCGCCCACTTCCCAGAACGTCTTCAGGAGGTCCGCAGCGTCGTGCTCGTCGGTGTCCCGACCCCAGGTCAGCGTCCCCAGCCCGATCCGGGACACACGCAGGCCGGTACGGCCGAGATGCCTCTGCTCCATGGACGCCGAGATTACTGGCCGGAGGCGGGGGCGTGGGGGCCTGTGGACAACCGACTTCCACCATGGCGACGGGGCCCGGTGCCTGCCGGGTGCCACGGTTCCGGTGCGGCCCGGGGGTTGTGCGACCCGGCGCCCGCAGGGGCGCTCCGACCCGCACCCCGCACCGGCCCGCGGGCGTCCCGCCCGTACCCCCGCCGTGCATCCCCGCCGCAGTCGTCCGCGTGTCGTGCCACGGGTATAGGGTCGGCGCACGAGCGACGTTACTCATCGGTATGGGGAGACGGTATGCAGCTAGGGATCAACCTCGGCTACTGGGGCGCCGGAATGGACGCGGACAACCTCGCCGTGGCCCAGGAAGCCGACCGCCTCGGATACGCGGTCTGCTGGGCCGCCGAGGCCTACGGCTCCGACGCCGCCACGGTGCTCACCTGGGTGGCCGCCCAGACCCGGCGCATCGACGTCGGTTCGGCCATCTTCCAGATCCCCGCCCGCCAGCCCGCGATGACCGCGATGACCGCGGCCACCCTCGACTCCCTCTCCGGCGGCCGCTTCCGCCTGGGTCTCGGCGTCTCCGGCCCCCAGGTCTCCGAGGGCTGGTACGGCGTCAAGTTCGACAAGCCCCTCGCCCGCACCCGCGAGTACGTCGAGATCGTCCGCAAGGCGATGACCCGTGAGCGCCTCACCCACGACGGCGAACACTGGACCCTGCCCCTCCCCGGCGGCCCCGGCAAGCCCATCAAGCTCACCGTGCACCCCGAGCGCGAGCACATCCCGCTCTACATCGCGGCGATCGGCCCCAAGAACCTCGAGCAGACCGGTGAGATCGCCGACGGCGCCCTGCTGATCTTCCCCTCCGCCGACCACCTCGAGGACACCGCCGTCAAGCACCTCCGCGCCGGGCGCGAGAAGGCCGGCAAGACCCTCGACGGCTTCGACATCTGTCCCACCCTCCCCCTCGCCGTCGGCGACGACAAGGACGTCACCACGCTCGCCGACACCTTCCGCCCGTACACCGCGCTGTACGTCGGCGGCATGGGCAGCCGGAAGCAGAACTTCTACAACCAGCTCGCGGGCCGCATGGGCTACGAGCGGGAGGCCGCCGAGATCCAGGACAAGTACCTGTCCGGCGACAAGCAGGGCGCCGCGGCCGCCGTCCCGCACGACCTGATCGACAGGACGACCCTCCTCGGCTCGGTGGACCGCATCGCCGACCGCATGAAGGCCTATGCCGCCGCCGGAGTCACCACCCTCACCCTCGCCCCGGCCGGCTTCACGCTCGACGAGCGTCTCGCCTCGCTCCGCGCCGGCACCGAGGCCCTGGAGCGCGCCGGACTGGCCTGACCCGCCCCGCGCGAGGGACGGAGAGGTTCCCACGGCCGTGGTGGGGGCTCGGGGGTCCACCCCGCCACGGCCGTCACCCTCAACAACGCCCGTCCGCCCCCGCGGTTACGCCCCACCGCACGTACTCCTTTCGGCGCAGTTGTCGGACACGCCTGTTGCCGCACGCGCTCCGGCGCACTTGACTCGTTCTTTGCGGACTCCGAAACCGCGGAAGGTCAGAAGCGCAGGGCTGCGGAAGCCCGCGGAGAGGCGGCCCATCATGCTGTCGGCGAAGAGCCTGTTCCAGGAGATCCTGGACGACGACGAGTCGTTCGCACTGTTCTGCTCCATCGCCGCGAGCGGCGAGTCCCAGGGCGGCTGGGAGAACGCCCGCATCGCGGAGCTGGTCCCCGAGACCCAGCGCGCTCTCGCCCCCAAGATCACCAGGCACGGCGCCGACGAGGACAAACACGGGCGCATCTTCAACGCGTTGCTGAGGAAGCGCGGCCTGAGCCCCGTCCCGGTCCCTCCGGAGACCGACTACACGATGCTCCTGGAGCGAAGCGGCATCGGTCTGGCCCACGGCCGGCTGAGACGCGACGAACCGCTCACCGTCCAGGACATCGTCACCTACCTCGCGCACAGCAGGGTGACCGAACAGCGTGCCTCGGAGCAGATGGAACTGCTCCGCAGGCACTTCGCCGACGATCCCGAACTCGGCCGCGCGGTGAGGATGATCGCCGGCGACGAGGACAACCACCTCGCCTACTGCCATGAGGAACTGCTGCGCTTCGCGTACGCCGGCCACGGCCGGGCCATCCAGCGCACCCTGCGCGAGTGCGCGCTGGCGGAGATCCGGGTCTACCGGGACGTCAGCCTCGCGGTGATGGCCCACATGGGCCGCATCCTGAACTGGCCCCGGCCCAAGGCGGCGGTCCTGTCGGCCGGCATCCGCGCGGTGTACGCCTACGAACGCGTGGCGGGCTGGCGCCGGATGGTCTCCCTGCGGATGCCCGAGCGCAGCAACGCCCTGGGCGGCCCGGCGACGCCGGAACCGGAAGCGGCCGCGGGCTGAGGAACGTCCGGGTCCGAAGGTGTCCCGCGGACGACGCCCCGATGAGCGTGCCCGGGGCTTCAGGCCAGGAGGTTCTTGTAGACACGCCCGTCCTTGATGATGACGGCCAGGTTCTTGGCGGGCTCGCCGAACAGGGCTGTGCTCCTCGTCGGTTCGCCTTCGACGAGCAGGACGTCGGCCCAGGCCCCGGGGACGATCCGGCCGAGCGGGGCCGCCCGGTACGGGTCGCGCTCCCCGGAGAGGCGGAACAGCTCCGCGTTCTCCGAGGTCGCGAGGCGCAGCGCGTGGGGGGCGGAGAAGCCGAAGTCGTGCTCGAGCCGGGTGAACATCGTGCTCTGCCTGGCGGCCTTGCCGGGTTCGAGCATCAGGTCGGTCCCGAAGGCGATCCGGGTACCGGCGGAGCGGGCCCACTCGAAGGACTGTGCGACGCCGTCGCAGACTTGCCTGTTCTTCTCCGCGTTCACCGGATCGGCGTACTCGTGGTCCTCCGCGAGGAAGGGCTGGGTGCTCAGCCAGACGCCCTCGGCGGCCATCCGCCGGAGGGTCTCCTCACCCTCGACGAGGTGGCCGTGCTCGATCGATGTGATGCCCGCGTCGATCGCACGGTGGATTCCCGCGTCGTTGTAGACGTGGGCGGCGACGTACGTACCCCAGTCCGCCGCCGCCTCGACCGCGGCCCTGAGCTCGTCCAGTGTGTACTGGATCACGTCCAGCGGGTCGTAGGGCGAGGCGACCCCGCCGCCGGCCATGACCTTGATCTGGGTGGCGCCTCGCTTCAGCTGCTCGCGCACCGCGGCGAGCACCTGGTCGCGGCCGTCCGCGACGCGCATGAAGCCGATCTCCTCGGCTCTCGGGTGCGCGCCGCAGGAGAAGGCGGTCGCGTTCTCGTAGACGGCGGAGAAGTCGCCGTGCCCGGAGGTCTGCGAGATCGCGGCCTGGCTCGGGTAGATCCGGGGCCCGGGGAAGGCGCCCGTGTCCAGGACGTGCCGCAGCGGGGTGACATCGCCGGCCATGTCCCGGACGGTGGTGAAACCCCGCAGGAGCATGCTCTCGGCCTGGAGCAGCGCGGTGTAGTGGCAGGTGCCGGTCGCGCTCGCGGTCAGGGCCGCCTGGGAGGCGCCGATCGCGAACAGATGGGTGTGGGCGTCGGTCAGGCCGGGCACCAGCACGCGACCGCCACCCTCGACGACGAGGGCATCCTCCGGGGTCTGCGTCCCGCCGATCGCGTCGATCAGGCGGTCCTTGATCAGGACGGAGGTCGATGCGCTCAGGTCGTCGTTCAGCCCGTCGAAGACGCGGACGTCCTTGATCAGGACCGGTGGGGAGGAGTGGGGCACGGCCTGCCTGCCTCTCGCGGCGGCCGGCACGCGGGGGCTGCGCCCCTTCGTCCCGGCCGGCCAGGTGTCCACCGGGGTTTCCCGGCTGATCACTTCATGCCACGGGGCCCGTGCCCGTAATCGGCCCGATCCGGTGACACGGCCGGGCCGGACTCCGGCCGCATGGCGGAGCGCACCGTGCCGGACGCGACGGACCGGCCCCGCCGGCGCACCTGAGCCCGTACCCGTACCTGAACGCGTACCCGTACCCGCACCTGCGCGCTCACCCGCACCCGCACCCGCACCGACCCGCCTCCCGCCCCTACATCCACCCCCGGTGCTTGAACGTCCGGTACAGCAGCAGCTCCAGCACGACCGTCACCGCGATCACCACCGGATACGACCACCTCCACCCCAGCTCCGGCATGTGCTCGAAGTTCATCCCGTAGATCCCGCCGATCATCGTCGGGACCACGGCCATGGCCGCCCAGGCGGAGATCTTCCGCATGTCGTCGTTCTGCCCCACACCCACCTGGGCGAGATGCGCCGAGAGGATGTCCGAGACCAGCCGGTCGAGCCCTTCCACGGACTCGTTCACGCGGGTGAGGTGATCGTGGACGTCACGGAAGAAGGGCAGCGCCCTGTCCTCCACGAAGGGCACCTTCCCCCCGTACGTGCCGGCTCCCGCGAGCCGGGCCAGGGGCAGGGCCAGCGGCCCGGTGGCCCTGCGGAACTCCAGGATCTGCCGTTTGAAGTTGTAGATCCGGGACGCGGTGTGCCGCGAACCGCCGGCGTCGGGGGTGAAGACCTCCGCCTCCAGTTCCTCCAGATCGGTCTGCAGTTCGGTCGCCACCTCGAGATAGTGGTCGACGACGGCGTCGGCGACCGCGTACAGCACCGACGTCGCCCCCTCGCCCAGCAGCCCGGGCTCCCGCTCCAGCCGGTCCCGCACCACCGCCAGCGGGGAGCCGTCCCCGTGCCGTACGCTCACGGCGAACGAGTCACCGAGGAAGATCATGATCTCGCCGGAGGAGACGGTGTCGCTCCGCGGCTCGTACACGACCGGTTTGAGGACCGCGAAGAGTGAGTCGTCGTACACCTCCAGCTTGGGCCGCTGATGGGCCTTGAGAGCGTCCTCCACCGCCAGCGGATGCAGCCCGAACTCCTCCGCGACCAGGTCGAACTCGTCCGCCGACGGCTCGTGCAGACCGATCCAGACGAAGCCCCCGGCCGACCGCGCCTCGTCCAGGGCGTCGGAGAAGTCGAGGGGGCCCTCCGAACGCCGCCCCTCCCGGTAGATGGCACAGTCGACGATCACGAAGCGTCTTCTCCTCTCTCACGGCGGACACCGCACAGATGTCCCGCCCGGACACCGAGTACACCCGTACGCCTACCCTGGGCCGCATGCCCACGCTGCTCCTGGTCCGGCACGGACGTTCCACCGCCAACACCGAGGGACTGCTCGCCGGCTGGACGCCCGGCGTGGCCCTCGACGACCGCGGGGCCGCGCAGGCCGCCGCACTGCCCGGCCGGCTCGCCGGGCTGCCGCTGGCCGAGATCGTCGCCAGCCCGCTCCAGCGCTGCCAGGAGACGATCCGGCCGCTCCTGGACGCCCGCCCCGGCCTGACCGCGCACACCGACGAGCGCGTCGGCGAGTGCCACTACGGCGACTGGACGGGCCGCAAGCTCGCCGAACTGGCGGACGAACCCCTGATGGACGTCGTGCAGGCGCACCCGTCGGCGGCGGCGTTCCCCGGCGGGGAGTCCATGCGGGCGATGCAGACGCGCGCCGCCGAGGCGGTGCGCGAATGGAACGACCGCGTGGAGCGCGACCACGGCGCCGACGCCATGTACCTCATGTGTTCGCACGGCGACATCATCAAGTCCCTCGTCGCGGACGCGCTCGGACTTCATCTCGACCTCTTCCAGCGGATTGCCGTGGAACCGTGTTCCATCACGGCGATCCGCTACACCCGGTTGCGCCCGTTTCTCGTCCGCCTCGGCGACACCGGCGACTTCGGGTCCCTGGCGCCGCGCGAGGAGCCGCCCGCCGGCGACGCCACGGTCGGGGGCGACGCGGGCGCACCGTGATCGTCCGCCGCAGTAGGGTGAAGCGACCGCGGCGGCGCGGTCCCGTCCGCTCCGCCCGTGCACAGCCCGCCCGTTCCCACGACTCTCAATGGAGATCAGGACGTGTCCCGTCAGGTGTTCCTCTACGACCAGCCGGAACGTTTCGTGGCCGGTACGGTCGGCCTGCCAGGGCGCCGTACGTTCTTCCTCCAGGCCTCCGCCGGCTCCCGGGTGACCAGCGTGGCCCTGGAGAAGACCCAGGTCGCCGCGCTCGCCGAGCGCATGGAAGAACTGCTCGACGAGGTCGTACGCCGTAGCGGCGGCAGCGTCCCGGTGCCGGCGGTGCCGCCGACCGAGGTCGCCGACACCGCCCCGCTGGACGCTCCCGTCGAGGAGGAGTTCCGGGTCGGCACCATGGCGCTGGCCTGGGACGGCGAGGACGAGCGCATGATCGTCGAGGCGCAGGCGCTCGTCGAGCTGGACGCCGACTCCGAGGAGGACCTTGCCGAGGCCGAGGAGCGGCTGCTGCAGGACGAGGAGAACGGGCCCCCGATGCTCCGCGTCCGCCTCACCGGCGCGCAGGCGCGAGCCTTCGCCAAGCGCGCCCTGGACGTCGTCAACGCGGGGCGGCCGCCGTGTCCGCTGTGCAGTCTCCCGCTCGATCCGGAGGGACACGTATGTCCGCGCCAGAACGGATACCGTCGCGGAGCGTGACGACCGTCGACCCGGCCGCCGCCGTGCTGCTCGCCCACGGTGAGCTGACGGTACGCGGACGCATCCGTGAGGCGTCGAACGCGGCGCTGTACTGCAACGTCACCCACCAGGGACGCGAGGCGGCCTGTGTCTACAAGCCGGTCGCCGGGGAGCGCCCGCTGTGGGACTTCCCCGACGGGACGCTCGCCGGGCGCGAGGCCGCCGCGTACGAGGTGTCGGAGGCGGCCGGCTGGGGCCTGGTGCCGCCCACCGTGCTGCGGGACGGACCGTACGGCGAGGGAATGTGCCAGCTGTGGATCGAGACCGCTCCGGGCGCGGAACTCCTCGCCCTGGTGGACGGCGAGGAGCCGGAGCCGGGCTGGAAGGCCATCGGGCTCGCCGAGGCCGGTGAGGGCCGCACCGCGCTGCTCGTGCACGCCGACGACGATCGGCTGCGCCGGCTGGCCGTGTTCGACGCGGTGATCAACAACGCCGACCGCAAGGGCGGGCATCTGCTGCCCACGGAGGACGGACGGCTGTTCGGCATCGACCACGGGGTTGCCTTCAACGCCGAGGACAAGCTGCGCACGCTGCTGTGGGGCTGGGCGGGGGAGCCGCTGACCCGGGAGGCCCTCGACGTCCTCGAGGCCGTCAGAGGCGCTCTGACGGCCACGGGCGCCCTCACCGCCGCCCTGACCCCCTTGATCACCCCCGCGGAGATCGACGCCACACGGGCCCGCGTCGAGCGCCTGCTCACCACGGGCGTGCACCCGCTGCCCGGCACCGACTGGCCGGCCGTCCCCTGGCCGCCGGTCTGACCGGCGCGGGGCCCTCCACACACCCCGCGAGGAGCACGGCACGTACGCGGCACACCCCGCGCGGAACCCACCTCGCAGGGCGTGCACACGGCGTGGGTGCGCGCAAGAGCGCCTTCTCGGTCGTCCGGCCCGCTCCGGTTCGTATCCGGAACTCCGGTCCGGTTAGGCTCATGACATGCATGCCTGGCCCGCTTCCGAGGTCCCCGCCCTGCCCGGTCAGGGCCGCGACCTGAGGATCCACGACACCGCGACCGGGGGCCGGATCACTCTGGACCCCGGTCCCGTCGCCCGTATCTACGTCTGCGGCATCACGCCCTACGACGCCACCCACATCGGACACGCGGCGACCTACAACGCGTTCGACCTCGTGCAGCGCGTGTGGCTCGACACCAAGCGGCAGGTTCACTACGTCCAGAACGTCACGGACGTCGACGATCCGCTGCTGGAGCGGGCCGACCGGGACGGCCTGGACTGGTCCGCGCTCGCCGAGCGCGAGACCGCGCTGTTCCGTGAGGACATGACGGCCCTGCGGATGCTGCCCCCGAGGCAGTACATCGGCGCGGTGGAGGCGATACCCGGCATCGTCCCGCTCGTCGAACGGCTGCGCGAGCTCGGTGCGACCTACGAGATCGACGGCGACATCTACTTCTCGGTCGAGTCCGACCGGCACTTCGGCCAGGTCTCGAACCTCGACGCGGCCTCCATGCGGCTGCTCTCCGCCGAACGGGGCGGCGACCCGGACCGCCCGGGCAAGAAGGACCCGGTCGACCCGATGCTCTGGATGGCCGCCCGTGAGGGCGAGCCGAGCTGGGACGGCGGCTCGCTGGGCCGGGGCCGCCCCGGCTGGCACATCGAGTGCGTGGCCATCGCCCTCGACCACTTCGGCATGGGCTTCGACGTCCAGGGCGGCGGCTCCGACCTGATCTTCCCGCACCACGAGATGGGCGCCTCGCACGCCCAGGCGCTCACCGGGGAATTCCCCATGGCCAAGGCGTACGTCCACGCCGGCATGGTGGCCCTGCACGGCGAGAAGATGTCGAAGTCCAAGGGCAACCTGGTCTTCGTGTCCGCGCTCCGGCGCGACGGTGTCGACCCGGCGGCGATCCGGCTGGCGCTGCTCGCCCACCACTACCGCGCCGACTGGGAATGGACCGACCAGGTCCTCCGGGACGCCGTGACCCGCCTGGAGCACTGGCGCGCCGCCGTCTCCCGCCCCGACGGACCGTCCGCCGACGCGCTGGTCGAGGAGATCCGCGAAGCCCTCGCGAACGACCTGGACGCCCCGGCCGCGCTGGACGCCGTGGACCGCTGGACCCTGCTCCAGAAGGAGCGCGGCGGTACCGACACCGGCGCGCCCGGCGTCGTCTCCCGCGCGGTGGACGCACTGCTCGGCGTGGCGCTCTAGAGACGCCCGGCCGGCACGACGAAGGGCGCCCGCTCCCGCGAGGGAGGGGGCGCCCTTCGTCCGGTTCCGTCAGGGCTCCGGATGAGACCTCGGGACCGATCAGTCCTCCGACGACTCCTCGCCGTCCGAGCCCGAGCCCGACTCCGAGCCGGGCCCCGGGTCCGCCTCCGTGTCCGTTTCCGGTTTCGGCGGCCTGGACGGCCGGGGCCGGCCGCCCGAAGTGTCCCGCCGGTAGGGCGGAGCGTCCGAACCGTCCGCCGTCGCATGTCCGCCGGGCGGCCCCGACGCCCCGTCACGGTGCCGCAGATAGCGCTCGAACTCGCGGGCGATCGCCTCGCCGGACGCCTCCGGCAGCTCGGCGGTGTCCCGTGCCTCCTCCAGCGACTGGACGTACTCCGCCACCTCGCTGTCCTCGGCGGCCAGTTGGTCCACACCCACCTGCCAGGCACGCGCGTCCTCGGGCAGCTCGCCCAGCGGGATCCGCACGTCGATGAGGTCTTCCAGCCGGTTGAGGAGGGCCAGCGTGGCCTTCGGGTTGGGCGGCTGCGACACGTAGTGCGGGACCGCCGCCCACAGTGACACCGCGGGGACGCCGGCGTGGGTGCACGCCTCCTGGAGGATGCCGACGATGCCCGTGGGGCCCTCGTACTTGGTCTCCTCCAGGTCCATGCGGCGGGCCAGGTCCGGGTCGGACGTCGTCCCGCTGATCGGGACCGGACGGGTGTGCGGCGTGTCACCGAGCAGCGCGCCCAGGACGACCACCAGTTCCACGCCGAGCTCGTGCGCGAAGCCGAGGATCTCGTTGCAGAAGGAACGCCACCGCATGGACGGCTCGATACCGCGGACCAGCACCAGGTCGCGCGGTTTGTCACCACCGACCCGGACCACCGACAGCCGTGTCGTCGGCCAGGTGATCTTGCGGACGCCGCCGTCCATGAACACCGTCGGACGGTTCACCTGGAAGTCGTAGTAGTCCTCGGCGTCCAGCGCCGCGAACACCTCGCCCTTCCACTCCCTGTCCAGATGCGCGACCGCGGTGGAGGCCGCGTCACCGGCATCGTTCCAGCCCTCGAACGCGGCCACCATGACCGGGTCGATCAGCTCGGGAACCCCCTCGAGCTCGATCACCCAGCGCCTCCTTCCGACGTGCCCTCGCGTACGCCCCAACCTTACGGCGTTCCCGCGGGGCGTCCGCAGCCCCCTTCGCCGGGGGAGTGCTCCCATCACTGCCCCGTCCGGCACGGGGAAACACCCCGGCGCGATCCGCGGGCAGCCGACCCGGAGGGCACGGTTCACAGCGTGGCACGCAGCCGCTGCTCCATGCTCGCGATGTGCACGGTCGCCCAGGCCCGCGCCGCCTCGGCGTCCCGGTCCCGCAGGGCCGCGAGGATCGCCCGGTGCTCGCGCAGTGTCCGGCCGACCGCGTCCTCCCGGGTCGGTCCGCGCCAGACGCGGTCCCGGGTGGCGGGGCCGGACAGCCCCTCCAGCAGGGAGCACAGCACGGAGTTGCCGGAGCCGCGCACGATGCCCCGGTGGAAGTCCAGGTCGGCGGCGACCAGGTCCTCCACGGACGGTTCATCGCCCAGTTCGTCCAACTGGCGTGCCAGAGCGTCCAGTTGCTCGTCACTGATCCGCGTGGCGGCGGCGGCCGTCGCGGCCGGCTCCAGGATGCGGCGTACCGCGAGGAACTCGAGCAGCGTGTCGTCACGATGGAGGTCGACGACGAAACTCAGCGCCCCCAGCAGGAGTTGCGGGTCCAGGCTGGTCACGTAGGTGCCGTCGCCCTGCCGTACGTCCAGGACGCGGATGAGCGAGAGCGCACGCACCGCCTCGCGCAGCGAGTTGCGGGAAAGCCCCAGCTCGGCGGCGAGCTCGCTCTCCTTGGGCAGCCGGGCGCCGGGACGCAGCGCACCCGAGACGATCATCCCCTTGATCTTCTCGATCGCCTCGTCGGTGACTGCCATGACCGGCCTCCCGCGGGCTGAGACGTCCGATGTATGCCGCCATTATGCGGACCGCGGGCCAACCCGCGTCCGGCCCGGAACGACGGCCCGGAACGACGGCCCGGAACGACGGCCCGGAACGACGGCCCGGAAC